>NZ_QPMO01000024.1:0-140186 GCF_003344575.1 Staphylococcus sp. EZ-P03
TTTTAAGTTTGAAATCTAAACTATAACTTTTATTCATAATTAAACACCCCAAAAGTTGAATTTTGTAGGTTCAACTTTTGGGGTGCAGTACATTGCTAAATAGAAATCCATCACGTGTTTTTGTATTCTCAAATGATTAGGTTAGATTAACTGCTTATTTGAATAGGTCGTTAAAAGATTCAGCCATAGTTGGGTGTGTATAGATATTGCTGCCAAGTACTGTGTAAGGTACTTTTTGGTCCATCGCAAGTTTAACGATATTGATAATTTCTTCTGATTCTTTACCGTACAAGCTCACACCAAGAATTTGGTCTGTGTCTTTGTTGATAACTGCTTTGAAGAGACCGCGCGGGTCGTTATTGATTTTATGACGCGGAATTGTTTTAACAGGCACTTTAGTTTCGTATACATTGTAGCCTTGTTCTTCAGCTTGTTGAGTTGTTAAGCCGACTCTTGATAATGGTGGATCAATGAATACTGAGTAAGGGACTGCTCCGCGGTTTTCTGTTGAGCGTTCTCCATTGCCGAAGATTTGGTCTTTCACGATTCTGAAGTCATCTAATGAAATATAAGTGAATTGCATACCGCCTACAACGTCGCCTGCAGCATAAACATGCGGTACGTCTGTTTGAAGGTGTGTATTTACGACAACTTCACCGCGTTCTCCGACTTTGATATCAGTGTTTTCTAAACCTAAATCTTCTGTGTTAGGTTTGCGTCCAGTCGCAAGCAAGACTGCATCCGCATCAAAATTACCTTTTGAAGTGTATACTGTTGTACCTTTTTCACCATCTTCGAAACGTTCTGTTTCAGCGTCAAATACTAATTCTACGCCAAGATTAGTTAAGTCTTCTTTCACAAGTTCTACCACTTCTGGATCTTCTTTCGGCATAATATCTGAATGATGTTCAAGTACTGTAACTTTAACACCTAAGTTCGCAAACATTGACGCAAATTCAAGTGCGATATAGCCGCCGCCGATAATGACTAAGTTTTCAGGTTGGAAAGGCAAGTCCATGATACCTGCAGAATCATAAAGATGTTTTGAATCTTTGATACCTTCGATGTTCGGAATGTTAGGTGTTGCACCTGTATTGATTAAGATATCTGTCGCAGTGATTGTTTCTGTTTCTTGGCCAGATTCATCTAAAATAGCAACTTCATTATTAGATTTGAATTGTGCACGTGCATCAATAACATCTACAGTAGGTTCATCTGCCAGCATATGATAGTTTTTATTGTTTAATGCACTGACAACTTCGCGTTTTCTGTCAAAGGCTTCTGCGAATGAACTGCCGTTTAAACTGTCATGAATTAATGTTTTAGAAGGGATACAGCCCACGTTGATACATGTACCTCCGTACATTTTTTGGTCTTTTTCAATGACTGCTACTTTTTTACCTTGTCCTGCTGAAAATTTTGCTAAAGTTTTACCTGCTTTACCAAAACCAATGACTAATAAATCATATTGTTTCATCATAATCCTCCTCAAGATTGTGTTAAACAGAAGCTAATGTTTCATGTAAAACATCTTCTACTGTTAATGTTTTGTAATAGTTCATCAACAATGCATGTTCTTGTTTGCGGTGTTTCTCCATCGTATTCGCGATTTCTCGGGAAATCTCGCAATCACTGTGTGTATTGCCGGTGAAAAGGCGGCCTTGTGAACGATCAGCTGTGAAGAGATTGAATAAGTCAGCTAAATTCGCTGAGCGAGTTGTTTCATTGGCTTGATAGCCGCCGTATTTTCCGCGTACAGTTTCTACATACCCATGTTCGATGAGTTTTCCGGTTACTCTGCGTAATTGGACTGGATTAATACAAATCAATTCAGATAAAGTCTTACTGTTAAAGCGCTCGTCTGCATGTTTCGTTAAGAAAGCAAGAAGATGCACAGCAATATTAAATTCTAAGTTCACGTGGTTCACCTTCTTAATGTAACTTTTATAATTACATTTAAACACATAAAATGCATAACAGGAAATATTCTGCTCATTTTCCTTAAAAAGATAGCTTTTCGAAAAATATTGTCCGCTTTTTTAAGCGTTTTTGATATAAAGCGGCAGATAATAGGGTAACGGACAATATGCGTCCATATGCTCATGTATATTATGGTCCAAGGAGCTGATAGAAGAGTGGACAAAGCGACGAGAGTATTAAATTTATTCATACGTTTAGTCAATGGAGAAACAGTACGTAAAACAGATTTATCTGATTTTGGTCATGTCGGCGCAAAATCGATTCAAAGAGATATTAATACGATTAATCACTTCTTTTATGAAAGTGAGTATTGGAACAACAAAAATACGAAAGTCGTATACAAACGCAGTATAGACGGCTATCGGTTGATTAATAGTTCTTACAGCCAAAGCAGTTTGGCATTAATGGGTCTGATGATTAAAATGATCAGTCTGACACCGATTTTGCATATTGATATTTATAAATTATTCTTAAGAGAAATCGACAATAACCGTATTGAAGACAGACGTATATTAATGGATGTACTGAATCGTTTTCAAATTCGCAAAGAAGCATTGCCGGGCATTAATATGATGAACATCCATAAAGCACTATTAACTAAAAAGACAATGTGGATGAAATTAAATGATCGCAACATTGAAGTGAAACCTTTATCGACGATGTACATGCATTTTGATTATTGGTTTACATACGAATACAACAAAGAAATCTATACCGAAAAAATGCGCAATATTTCGAATTTAAAAATTACAGAAAATACGATAGGCGCAACACAGCAGCAAGGAATAGTCATTTTCGAAGTAGATAATTCAATCTGGGATATGTTCAGACAGCAGTTTGCGATAAGAGAAATCATCAAACGTACGAACAATGATACCGTTATCGCTTATGTCTCTTGTACAGAACGCGACGCATTTTATGCATCATATCAACTCGCACCGTTAGCACGTATGTTAGGACCGCAAATTTATATTGACCGTTTCATCGACCGTTTAGATACTATCAAAAACAGTTATGTCTCATGAGCAGAAAAAAGACATTGCGACGTGCTTAATTTCAATTGAAAGTTGATATAGGATAACGATATAGCAAGCATAAAAAAGGAAAGCGAGCGGACTCACTTTCCTGATTTATGATGCATTGAACTATTCAGGTGTATTCAAGTTGCCGATAGACAAGTAGCGTTTTTCTAAATAAGGTTCAATACCTTCAATACCGCCTTCACGGCCATAGCCGCTTTCTTTCACACCGCCGAAAGGTGCGTGCGGTGCAGAAGGTGCACCATCGTTCCAACCGACAACACCATAATTTAATTCATCGTTTAAATAGATGCCTGTGCGATAGTCATTCGTGAAGTAATAAGCAGCTAAGCCGAATTGTGTATCATTTGCGAGTGCGACTGCTTCTTCGATTTTGCTGTATTTCATAATAGGAATAACAGGGCCGAATGTTTCTTCGCGCATCGGTTTCATATCTTGCGTCATATTTGTAATGACGACAGGTTGTAAGAAGTTGCCGCCAAGTGATTGAATTTCTTCTAATGAGCGCGATAATTCGCCGCCTTTTTGCTGTGCATCTTTAATATGGTCTAAGACTTTATCGACACCTTTTTGGTTGATTAACGGACCGATATCTACATTTTCATCCATGCCGTTGCCCACTTTTAAGGCATGGACTTTTTCTGTTAATTTCTTAACGTATTCATCATGAATGTCTTCATGAACGTATAAACGGTTGGCACAAATACAAGTTTGGCCGGCATTACGGAATTTATTTTTAATCGTTTCATCGACTGCGAAATCAAGATCTGCGTCTTTATGAACAATTAATGGTGCTAAGCCGCCTAATTCCATTGTGATATTTTTGACCATTTTTCCGCTTTCTTCAATTAATGTCTTACCGACAGGTGTAGAACCTGTGAAAGTAATCTTTCTGATTGTTTGATTGGTTGTAAAGATACGGCCTGCATCTTTGCCTGAAGCAACAATATATTGTACGGCTTCTTTAGGAATACCGGCTTCATGTGCAAGTTCAACTAAGCGAATGGTTGTTAAAGGTGTCTGCACAGCAGGCTTGCATACAATCGTGCATCCCGCCGCGAGTGCCGGTGCCATTTTACGTGTAATCATTGCGGCAGGGAAGTTCCATGGGGTAATAGCACCCACAACACCTACAGGATATTGTCTGACAACCACATCTTTATCAGGTGTATTAGCCGGAATAGTTCTGCCGTAAATCCGTTTAGCTTCGCCTGCATACCAATCTACATAACCATGGGCATAATCTACTTCGCCTAAAGCTTCTTGATATGTCTTTCCGCCTTCTAGTGTAATCAGACGTGCCAGTTCTTCTTTATGTTCCATCATTAAGTCAGCCCACTTTTGAAGTTTTGCGGAACGTTCATGTGCATCGACCTTCCGCCACTGATCAAAAGCTTTGGATGCTGCGTCAATCATACTGTTAATCTGATCTTCGCTGGTATAATCTAATGTTTCAATTACGCTGTTATCTGCAGGATTCAATACTTCTACTTGTTCTGCCATACTTATCCGCTCCTAAAATGATATTCTTCGTTAAGCTCAAAATAAAAAGTAATGATATTTAACCTACTACCACTGAAAAGGTTTTCAAAACTAGAGGTACCAATATAGAAAAAAAGTGATGATATAAAAATAAAAAGGTTGTTATTGTTTTAAGGTGCTTTGTAATTCAAAGAGACAAGCAGAAGCGAAAGGGAATAAGAAATGCTTCTTTTTTGAGGTGTGTATATAAGAATGGAAGCGGACCAACCGAAGTCGATCCACTGCTTCCACATCATGTTATGAATGTAAGACATGATGAACAGTGGCAATGAACACATCTTTAGAATAAAAATGTCGTTTATCGCCTCTCGGAGAGAAAGGTACTATTGAGCCCTCCTCTATCCACTTTTCTAAAAGGGTTAAAGGAAAGCCAGCCTCCACCAATTCGTCTTCATCAGTAATCAGCTGATCCCAAGCAAAATTAATATCTCTAAGATCTACCGTACTTTCTGAAGTCAAAGATTGTTCCAACATATCACCCTTTCTTCTCATAGTGTTTATGGATAGAGGGCGTCAGCTGGAAGAGACCTGCAGTGCACTAACTCTCCATAATACGATACCCGTATAATATTAAAATAATTAGAATTATAAATATTTAAATATCAAAAGTTGTTCGAGTATAACTAAATGATAAGGTTGTTATTTTTTTCGTTAGAATTTTATTACAAACTGTTTATATGGACGTATGTGGTCCACCTCGTAGTCTATAGTAGTCTTAACTAATTGAATTAGTGACTTTGATGAGAGGATGGGTTGATATTAATGGATTTGCAAGAGAAAAGCTATATTGAATCGCAAGTTGAAGCTAAATCTAAAAAAGGTGTAATTGCTTATGTACTGCTAGTGATTTTTGGCGGTATAGGTGCACATCGTTTTTATTTTGGAAAGGTAGGTTCAGGTGTCGGTATGCTTATTTTAACTTTGACGACAGTTTGGTTTACAGCAGGTATTCCTACGTTGATTTGGATGATTGTGGATGCGTTCTTAATTCCAGGTTGGATAGAAAAAGATAGAAATAAAGTGCGACAAGATGTAGAACATGAAGTTAGAGTAATGAGAGGCGCATAATTTTAAAGCTGAGTTTAATGGGTTCCCATTACTCAGTTTTTTTATTTATTCGGACAAAATATGAGATAATATACTTCAATCTTATTTGGGAGCAGGTGACAGACATGAGAATCGGAACCATATCAGATTTACATATAGATCGGCCATCAGATTATACTGAAGATGAATATGCAAAACATTTAGCATTGCTGGTGCAGCAAGCAAACTTGGATATGTTGATAATTGCGGGTGATATCTCTAATCACTATCAAAAGTCATATGCGTTTGTAAAACAGATGAAGGCTTTGACAGGGGTAGATATTCGCTTTATTCCGGGTAATCATGATTATTGGTCGCCTGAAGGGCAGTCTACTAAGGATATTCATGCATTCTTCTTAAACCAGCCTGAACAGTTGATGGGACGTCCTTATATCATTAATGATGAATGGGCAATTGTAGGCAACAGCGGCTGGTATGATTATAGTTATGCGAATCCTAAATATTCATTAGAACATTTAGAGCGCCGCCGTTTTAAAGGCGCCACTTGGCAAGATAAAGTTCATGTGGATTGGGGAATGTCTGATATTGAAGTATCGCGCAAAGCAGCAGAATTAGCTGAAAAAGATCTGCGCCAAGTAGGTCGCCGCAATATCATTTTAGTCACACATGTAGTGACAGACCCGAGTTTCAAAGTCCCTATGCCGCATCGGATTTTTGATTATTTCAATGCTTATATCGGCACTTCTGACTTTGAACCCTTCTATCAACGTTATCCGATTCACTATAGTTTGATGGGGCATGTTCATTTTCGAGGTGAAATATCGAAAAACGGGGTACAATACAAATGTGTATCTTTAGGTTATTTTAGAGAATGGCGTTCAAAAGATATAGATAAAGAAATGCGTCATGCTTTGAAAATTATAGAAATATAGAGGAGCAGAATCATGGAGGATTTCTTAAGCTTTGCTTGGAATATATTAATTATTGCTTTCTTTGTGCCATATTTTCTCATTGCGGTCGGCGGAATGGGTGTTTGTATCGTTAAGTTAACAAAAATGTATCAAGCACGCTTCAGCCGTATCTTTGAAAAGTATGACAATCAAGGAAGTTTGTACTATTCAATTTTAGTCATTTCGATTGGTTTAGCATTCATCTCATTTATTTTACCGTTTTATTTAGCGGCACAATTTTTAGGTAATGCCTTGTTGTTTATATTTTTCCTAGTCGGTCTCTACTTTATCTTTAAAAGGTACAAGAAGCGAAAGCAGTCTTAGCTTTTTGTGCCTTTTTGTTGTACATTTTACTGAAACGAAGTTGTAAGTTTAATCTATTTCAGTGTGGGAAAATCACAACCATGTCTTTCAATCATACATAGAAACACGTCATTTTTTGTGTTAAACATTTCAATTTGATGATAAAACTTTAACACACTTGCCTCAAAAAGGTGTCGTTTATCCTATCTTCACAATGCTTACAACTTAGTAATAGTCCGGTAATTATATTACATGCAAAATACATTTGTTTACAAAATAGTTGTACGTCTTTATTTAGTGAACGACCCGTGTTACCTTTACTCTTGTAATTTTGATTTATCGAAAAAATTCTAAGGACGGGAGTTAGTTTACATTATGAATAAATTAGTCACAGCTACTATTGTAGGTTTGGGAGTTTCATCAGTAGGATTCATCAGCCATCACGCAGATGCGGCTGAAAATAATCAAGCAGCACAAGCGCAATCACAAGCACAAACGCAAACACAGCAAACAGCAGATCAAACTAAAGGTTATTCATATGGCTCATACTTCACGAAAGATGCACAAGGCAATTACCACCACACATTGGATGGCAATTGGGACCAATCAATGTTCGACAATAAAGAATATCAATTTACATTAACTGATTCAGAGGGTGCAACACACTATTTCTATTTCCCTCAAAGTTTATTAAACCCTAACTATCAGCAAGACGATAATAACTATTCAGCAAATGTATCAAGCGAAGATGTACAAAAGAATGGTTATGACGTAAACCAAGCACCTTCATCAGAAGATATCGCAAATAATCCAAACAAAGCATCTGAAAACCAAAATGCTTCAAATACACAATATGAAAAAACATATAACCAAAATCAAGGACAAACAAACGCACCTGAACAAAATGCGACAGCAAACAACGGACAAAATGTTCAAGCAGCACAAGCACCAGCATCTCAAAGCAATTCTGGTCAAGCGAATGTCGCACAAACTTCAGCACCGCAAGCAAATACTGGCGGTTCAACACAAGGTTCTGATCAAGCGCAGCAAACATCAGGTGACAGTGCTCCAAGCACATCAGCTGACGGGGCAACTGCAGATGACGCAAGCTGGTTAACAAAACACCCTAAAATCCAACCGTATGGTCAATACCACGGCGGCGGTGCACACTATGGTGTAGACTATGGTATGCCTGAAAACACACCAGTTTACTCATTAACAGACGGTACAGTAACACAAGCTGGCTGGAGTAACTACGGCGGCGGCAACCAAGTTACAATCCAAGAGAAAAACAGCGACAATTACCAATGGTATATGCACATGAATAAATTAAATGTTCAAGAAGGTCAAGATGTGAGTGCCGGTGATCAAATCGGTTTATCTGGCAGCACTGGTAATTCAACTGCACCACACTTACACTTCCAACGCATGCAAGGTGGCGTAGGTAATCAATACAGTGTAAACCCAGACAGCTACATCAACAGCCAAGCATAAGACAAGCTTTAATTATCATTATTTAATACGTTATCTCTGGTAAAGGTTCCGGAGATAACGTATTTTTTTATATTTTTAAGCGCAAAACCTGCTTTTATTAATTTGAATATTCCGAAAACTTAATAGGTGTGATACAATATATCTGATTGTAAGCGATTGCCGACAATTAAATCATAATTAAAGGGGACACATCATGAATTTAGCACTATTAGGATTTGTTATGATTATTGTTTTTATGGCATTGATCATGAGCAGGAAAATGTCAGCGCTGGTCGCATTAATTATTGTGCCAGTTGTATTTGGATTAGTTGGGGGATTTTATGACACTTTAGGAAAAGACATTATTAAAGGATTAACGACTGTTGCGCCGACAGGGATTATGCTGGTATTTGCGATTTTATACTTCGGCGTAATGATTGATGCGGGATTATTCAATCCGGTCATCAGCGTTATTATGAAAGGGGTTAAAGGCGACCCTGTTAAAATAACGATCGGTACAGTAGCGTTAGCATCCATTGTTGCTTTAGACGGAGACGGCACAACAACGTTTATTATTACCGTAACAGCTATGCTGCCGCTGTATAAGAAAATGGGTATGAATCCATACATATTATCAACTTTAGCATTATTATCAATCGGTGTGATGAATATGACACCTTGGGGCGGACCGACTGCACGTGCGATTTCAGCGCTGCAATTAACTACAGAAGAGGTCTTTACACCTTTGATTCCTGTCATGATTGCAGGGATTATCTTCGCATTTTGTGCTGCTTATGTCTTAGGAAAGAGAGAACGCAAACGTGTAGGGATTAAAAATCATTTGTCTCTGACACTAGAAGAAATGCATGTTTCCAATGAAAAGGATGAAGATGAAATTGCATTGCTGCGACCAAAACTCACAATCGTGAATACGTTTCTGACATTCGCATTGTTAGTCGCGTTAATCACCGATTTCTTGCCGATTCCTGTACTTTTTATGCTTGGCTTTGCAATTGCATTAATTATCAACTATCCAAAACTGCAAGTACAAGCTGATTTAGTGAAACGCCATGCAGGCAACATTTTAGCTGTAGTCAGTTTAGTGTTTGCGTCTGGTGTATTCACAGGTGTAATGAGCGGAACGAAAATGGTAGACCATATGGCAAGTGCACTTGTGCATATTGTTCCGGATGCAATGGGAAATCACTTTGCATTGCTGACTGCACTTTTGAGCATGCCTTTCACATACTTTATGGCAAATGATCCGTTCTACTATGGTATCTTGCCGATTCTTGCGGAATCTGCACAACAATTCGGAGTAACTAAAGCCATGATGGCTAGAGCCTCTATCTTAGGTCAGCCGGTACATGTATTAAGTCCGTTATATGCGGCAGGTTATTTGCTTGTCGGTATGATTGGTATTGATTATGGTACAAACCAGAAAATGGTATTGAAATGGGCTGTCGGTTCTTCTTTATGCATGATTATTGTTGCGTGTATCATTGGTGTGCTGGCGTTTTAACCAACTCAAGAAATCAAAATGTTTTACGTGAAACTTCAAACACTTCAGGAAACTGAGGTGTTTTTTTATTTGTCATTTGAAAATTTACAGTTTCTTAAAACTGTTATTGTAGAAAACTTTCTGAAAGTTGAATATAATTGAGTTGCAAAAGTTTTGTCGGGGGATAGAATATGAAGAAAATCTGTACAACATGTAAAAATAAATTGAACTCAAATGAAAAATATTGTACAAACTGCGGAACAGCGGCATCGCACAATCAATTTTCTCGTTCGGACATCTTGCATTATAAACAAGATAACAGCAACTTGAAGACATTCGTATGGTGCAGTGTACTCGTTGTGGTATTCTTAGCTCTGATTGCAGGCTTAATCTATTGGTTTTTCGTATTTTGTTCAAACCAGATCGGACAAGCACAGCCGAAAGCATCTGCTTTGCCGAAAACACATAAGGTTAATGTAGATGTGAACTCAGCGCAATTCAGCCAAGGTTATATGCATACACCTAATACAGAGGGGTATGAAGGATTTGAACTAGGCGAAACTAAAAATGGAATAGAGAAAGAATACGGTATCTCTGAAGGTACGAAGACAATTGATGGGAATAAAGCAGAATTATACGGTGATATTGGTGTCAGCTACAATAAGGACAATAAAGTCAATCATGTGTATGTGGTTCCAGATAAAATGACTAAAGACGCATTTACGGATTTCCACAACGCTCCAGATGAAATTTCGAACGGCATTTGGTATTACGATTTAGATAAGTCCAACGGTTTTACTATCAAAGCCTATACATCTAAGCACCACATAGAAGCCATCGAAAACATCACGCAAAGATAACAATAGAGGGAATAAATCAATCATATCAGCGCCTTGAACACAGAACAGTTCGAGGTGCTTTTATTATGACAGGTCAGACTTCCGTTTGTCTGAAGGAAGTGCGTAGGGTGTCTTAAACAAACTATTTCTATGCTATTTACTCAATGAATTAATACTTTCTATTTCGTACAAATGATTAATTAATTGTAAATTTAAAATAAACCATACTATTTAGATAAGTGTTTTGGTAAACTAATTTATTGTATAGATGAATTGCATTAGGAAATTTGTAGTAAAGTGTGGGAAGTGTATGAAAAAGAAAATATACATAGTCATAGGGTTTGTGCTGATGAGTATTTTAACTTTTGCATCACCACTCTACGCGATCACACAACCCTTGCCAAAATTGAATCGAGACCACTTATTTATTCAAGATCATGCCCATCTGTTAAGTGATGATGAAATTAAAGAAATGAATGACTTGGGTAAAAAGCTTGAACGAGAAACAGGTATTGAAATGTTGATGGTTACTATGGATCAAGTAGAAGAACCTAGACGTGAGTATGCACTGCGTTTATTACGCGGATATGGTGTAGGGAAGAAAGACATTAATAACGGGATAGTGATATTTTTAACTTTAGATGAGAAAAATGGTGCATTAGACCGAGGGGTAGAAATTCAAATCGGCTATGGTTTGGAAGGTTATTTCACGGATGCCAGGGTGGGGGCTATTATAGATGATTATGGTCTTCAAGATTTTAAGAAAGGCAACTATAACACAGGTCTTAAGAATATTTATCGTGCCATGTATGACAGAAGCCAAACCGGCTATAAACATACTGAAAAAAACGCACCGCTCTCTGATAGTATCGCGGCTAAATGGCATTTTTTAACACAGCGCAGTTCCAGTTTTTATTGGGGACGTATTAAAGAGTTGCTGCTGTTTTTCCTTTTGGGTATTCTTTATCCATTATTTGCTTTATTTGTAGGTATTTTAACTATAAAAGATGATGATGATGATCACAAAGGCGGCAAAAGCGGAGGCGGACGCCCATCTGATACGAACTATTATGGAGGCTTTGGAAGTATTGGTGATACAGGGACTTCAGCTGGTTATTCATCCGGTTCATCTGGCGGATTCTCTGGAGGCGGCGGATTTGGCGGCGGTTCCGGCGGCGGAGGAGGTGCTGGCCGTGGTTTCTAAAAATATATTGAGAGTGCTCATGATCACGTTTGTTTTAGGGTTGGGAACAACGTATATCGCTAGCAGTGAAACAGAGTATAAACCATTACCGATGCTTAATGAAGACCATATTTATGTACAAGATAATGCACATATTTTGACTAGAGATCAAATTAATCATCTTCAAAAGCATTCAAGTGAAAATAGGTATAACTATGATTTGATGGTTGTGACAGAGAAAGATTTAGAAGGCAGCAAACCTGAAAAATATGCTAAGCGTATTTATGAAGCTTATCAATTAGGCCTCTACCATTCTGGTGATTCTACCGAACACATTAATGCTGCGGTTATTCTATTTAACGAAGCATCACCTGATTCGGTCACAATTTATGCTGACCAGCAGCTTAAACATTATTTTACAAAGCGTAAAACTAAAGCACTGGTTAAGCAGGCCGCTGAAGAAGCTTTCGAAAATAAACAATATGGTCAAGGTCTGGTAAGGCTCTACGATAAAGTAGAAGAAGAAATCCCTGTGGGCATTGATAAAGCTGAAGAAAAAGGTCATACACTTCCAAAGTTTGAATATCGAAATGAGCCGACAGCTTCAGAAAAGTTATCTGCTGCGTTTTGGGGCTTTATCAGAAATGGTACATGGTTCGGTGCTATTATGGGAACGCTTATCCTTTTAACTTCTTTTTTATCAAGCGGAAAAGGAAAAGCAAAAGAAGAAAAACAAGATACACATTCAAGACTTAAGAGAATGCGAAAACTATCTAAGAAGCGTGCTAAGCTTAGAGAAAAACGTAATGAAGAACGAAAAGAATCAGGTAAATTGCATGGCAGTGATAAAAAATACTCTAACTCCATGCGTAATTATAAATAATAATAACAAGCAAAAAGGTTCCACACAGCTTTTCATTAAGCCAGTGGAACCTTTTAATCTATATATTATCACCAAAGGGTGTTAAGCAAATTGTGATATTAATCTATTCGATCGTTTTATTATTTACGTCTGATACCAATTTGACGACCGAGTTCTTTAGGTTGTTCTAATCCTTCTTTATCTACAAGTTCAGCTTCTTTTTCAATATTTTGTGCGATGTCTTCAGGGAATGGGGCAGGACGTCCTGAGTTGGTATCAATGCCCATCAACATTACTTCATATGTGGCACAGATATCTTCTGCTTGGTCATATAAAGTCATGAAGGCATGAAGACGTTTCGCATCATGGTCAATGAGTTGTACGGCTACTGTTAAATCTTCGCCTTTATTGACTTCTTTTTGGTACGTTTCATGATTTTCTAAAGTGAATACAGTGTATTGGCGTCGTTCGATTTCTGATTCGCTTAAACCAACGTGTCCCAGGTATGCATCTGTCGCATTACTGAAGACGCGGTTGTATTCCGCATCATTCATGTGATTGTTATGATCTAGCCACTCGTCTTTGACTGTTGTTTGATAAGTGAATAAACGCGTCATGATTTAGACCTCCGTAGATTGAGGTTGGCGTTTTTTCATACCTGGTGTTTCAGTAGGCCAATATTCTTCTGCAAGTTTTTTCACTCTTACTAAGAATTCGTTACGTTTTTGGTCAAGTTCTGACATTGTGTAGCCTTGTGAACTTGTTTCGCAGCCTTCTACAACTGCATTGTATAAATCAGTAGTAAGTTCTGGTGCTACTAATTTTGTCCATGGTTTTTTCAATGCTGGACCGAATTGTTTTAACATATGACGCATACCGCCGTTGCCGCCTGCTAAATGGAATGTCATGAATGGGCCATATTGTGCATAGCGTAAACCAGCTGCGTGTGTGAAGGCTTTATCAACTTCTTCAGTTGTCGCAATACCTTCGTTAACAATGTGTAATGATTCGCGCCATAATGCTTCCATCAGACGGTCAGCAATATGTCCTTCGATTTCATTACGGACATGAAGAACATCCATACCGATGTCTTCGTACATTTCTTCTGCTTTGACTACAATGTCTTCAGAAGTCTCTTTGCCTGGTACAATTTCAACTAAAGGCAAGATATATACAGGGTGGAATGGGTGAGCTACAACAAGGCGTTCTGGATGTTTTAAGCCTTCTTGCAGTTCAGTCGGCATAATCCCTGAAGTACTTGAACCGATAATTGCGTCAGGGCGTGCGTACGTATCGATTTCTTTCAGTACGCTTGCTTTGATTTCTTCTACTTCCGGCACGTTTTCTTGAATTAAGTCTGCATCTTTCACAGCTTCATCCAAATGCGGTGTGAAAGTAAGATTATCAATAGACGCATTTTCTGCTAGGCCCATTTCTTCTGCGTAAGGCCAATTTTGTTTGATTTGTGCCATCATTGCTTCTTGTGCGCCTTCGCCTGGATCAGTTGCGATCACTTCGTGACCGTGTGCTAACATACGTGTAATCCAGCCGCTGCCGATGACACCTGTTCCAACTACTGCAAATTTCATTTTACTGGTCTCCTTTAGGTTGTTTTAAGTTATATTTTTCACGTGCTTCTTGCGGTGTCATAGGTTCCATATCGATACCTTTTAAGATTTCAACCGCTTTTTCTACTAATTCTTCGTTTGTCGCTTTAACACCTTTTGATAAGTAGATGTTATCTTCTAAGCCGACACGTACGTTGCCGCCGCGTTTAGCTGCTTCTTCAACTGTAGGCAGCTGCATTTTACCGATACCGAATGCTGACCAATGCGCATTTTCTGGTAAACGTGTTTTGAAGTATTCGATTGTTTCTGCATCATTATCTGCACCCCATGGAATACCTAGGCAGAATTGATACATAGGTTCGCCTTCGATTAAACCTTCTGAAACTAATTGGTTCGCAAAACGGATATGTCCGCTATCGAAACATTCTAATTCAGGTTTAACACCTGCATCTTTGATTAATTGAGCTTGACGGCGCAACCAATCTGTCGGGCTGATATAAACCATATCTCCGAAGTTGACACTGCCGCAGTCTAGTGTACAAATTTCTGGAAGTAGTTCGCCTACCGGCTCATGACGTTCATCTGGTGTTTGGATATCTGAACCTTCACCTGCTTGGTAAGGATTTTGCATATTCGGGATGAAGTCGCCGCCTCCGCCTGCAGTGATATTAATAACAATGTCTTCATCTGCTTCGCGGATTAAACGAACAGCTTCTCTATATAATTCAACGTCGTGACTTACGCCGCCTGTTTCTGGATCTCTTGCGTGAATATGTGCAACTGTTGCACCTGCACGTGCACATTTAATTGCAGAATCCGCAATTTCTTGAGGCGTTACGGGTACGTTTTTGTTTTTTTCTGTAGTATCGCCAGCACCTGTAATTGCTGCTGTAATCATAACTTTTTTCATTGACACGATTCCCTCCGAGTTTTTTATTTTTTCGAGTGGTCATTTCTTCAACGTTGATTAGTGTACCAACTAGACGGTTTTATTTCAACCCTATTGCTTAAGAAAAATAAAAAAAGAAGGACTCTTTCTTTGAGAGCCCTTCATGACAAGGATTAAACCGATTTTTTATTTTGAACTTAATGCTTTCAGACGATCTAAAACAGCTTCGCGCATCTCGTCATCGATAGATGTTAAACCGAAAATATCAGAAAGCCATAGACCATCGACAGCTAAACGATAAATTGTTGCGTCTACTGGATCTAAACCATCTGATTGTATATGGTCTTGCCATTCTTGATAGGTTGCTTGCAGCGGCGCAAGCAAATTACGATCGTTGCCTTGTGCTGCTAAGATAGCTGAAGTCACCGCTTTGTTTTCTTTACGATGTTTGCGTGTCGCTTCGATAAATGCTTGAAGCCATTTGCCTTGCTGGTTTCCATCAACATAACTTCTGACATTCTCTCGATAGAGTTCATTCGCATGATCGACCAAACCTTGAATCAAAGCTTGTTTGTTATTGAAATGATATAATAATCCGCCTTTGCTGACTTCGGCACGCTGTGCCACTGCATCTAATGTTAAGGCACTCACACCTTGTTCATTAACTATATCGGCTGCTGCACGTAATAACATATCTCGTTTTTGATGCTTCGCCATAATTTCACCGCTTTCTATTTTGATGGGTCATTTACATGTCGTTATTATTTATTTTAGCTTACTTCGTCAGAGAGACAAGTTAAACCTAAAAGAGTAATTGGATAACTGCGAGGATAATGAGCAGACTGATAATCCATTTCTGTACAAAATTCGGCAATTTGCGGCCGACCATTAAACCGATCGGTGCGAAACAGACACTGCTGATAATTAAGAACATCGCATTGCCTAAAGGTACATATCCTTGAACCAGTTTGACTAAAAAAGCACCGATAGAAGAAATGAAGGCGATGACTATACTGTTTGCGACTACCGTATTCATAGGCAATTTAAATAAAGCCAGTAAGACAGGAATGATAATGAATGCACCGCCGGCACCGATAATACCTGATACAACACCGATACATAATCCGACGATCATCAGTAAATAAGGATTGAAATGAATATTGGCTTCTGCACGAGGCTGGACTTTAATAACCATTAAGACTAAAGCGAGCAAAGCAATACAGATATACACACCATTGATGACAGGCGTAGTCAAAAGGTTGGTGAAGATTGCGCCGATTACACTGCCTGTGACCATACCGCCGCCCATATAAAAGACAAGAGAAGGATGAAACTCAGGTTTGCGTATCGCACTTAATGAACCGCTCAATGTACTGAATAGTACTTGGCTTGAAGTTAAACCAGATGCGATATATGCACTATATTCCGGTGTACCGAACAACGGCGGAAGTAATAATATAGCAGGATAGATAATGATCGCACCGCCGATACCTGCAAGTCCTGATATAAATCCGCCGAACACACCAATCAATAGCATTAACACTACATGAATTAAAGTCATCGCTGCCAACCTCTGCACACCATTTTCATCATACGCCTCCAACAATCTCTTCATTCTTACATAAATTCAAGTCATTATGCAGTAACAATTTAATTATAGAGTAAAAGGTCAAATCCGAACAAACGTGTCGACATTACACACACTGACCTTGAACCAAAAGAGAACTTACAAATTTGTCACTTCATGTCATATCAAATCACTACTTTTAAAAAAGATACTGGTAGTATAAGGCACAGGGTTGAAACACCAGCCCTTTAATTTTAAAGAGAAAAGTGTGAGGAGCAGAAAGATTTTGAAACAAATAACAAAAAGAATTGATGAGTTAGACTACTTACGAGGCTTTGCGCTGTTAGGTATTATTTTAGTGAATGTATACGCAATTATGCATGTCATCCCAGATTTTACACAAGCAGATATTGCCTATCAAAAGTTTCTGGATATTTTTATTGAGAATAAGTTTTTTGCGATATTTACGTTCCTATTTGGTATAGGTTTTTATATTTTCATGAATCGCGCAGCACAAAAGAATAAACATCCATATATAGTCTATATACGACGTATAGTATTACTGGGAATTTTCGGTTATTTTCATATGCAATTGCAGCCAGGAGAAGCATTACTGATCTATGCGGTATTCGGCGTTATATTAATCCCATTCTATCGTTTCAATCGCTATTTCAATTTAGTATCAGGATTGCTGCTGCTTTTGGCCTGTGTTGTAATCGGAGAGAAATTAATAATGGCGCTCGCGTATTTCATCTTAGGTTTAGCAACGGCACAATTTCAACTCATTCATAAGTTTCAAACCTTGCGCAAACAATGGGCGCTGTTGACTGCACTCTTTTTCGCATTCGCGATAGGGGCGCTGATCACATTGGAATATTATTACGTCCTGCCTAGCTTTGATTTATATAAAGCAGCCGGCGGTACACACTTGCAACAGTATCCAGAATTATGGAATGCATTCCACCATGCGATTGTCGCGACTTCTCCTTTATTGACGGGATTCTACGTACTATTCCTCCTGACTGTACTGAACACCCGAAAAGGCAGAAAACTCTTAAGCCCCCTTAAGTATTATGGACGGATGGCATTAACGAATTATATTGGACAGACTTTATTCCTTTATGCAGCAGGGCATTTGTTCTTCAGCCAAGGTATTCACTTAATACACACATTGATTTTATGCCTCATGATTTATTGCATCCAAATTGTCTTAAGTGTGGTTTGGCTGAAGTACTTCACACTTGGACCTTTAGAATATATTTGGAAACTTGGTACTTACCTTAAGCCAATACGATTAATAAAGAAATAAGCTGATTGAAAACACCTTGAATTGTAGCGGTTCAAGGTGTTTTTTTCGATTACTGGCTGACTTTAAAATACGGTCGGACAATTTGAACAATTTCATCAGTTTTATTGAGATAATCCACATCTTTTTTCATGGCTATTTCAATCATGATGCCTAATACTGCATTTGATAAGAAAGTTAGAATCGTCGAGGTAGAGATACATTGTTGTTGAAGATAGGCGTGATTAAGGTAGCTTTGCATCATTTGAATGAGCGAAGTTTCAATGCGCTTTAAAAATAAACGAGAGATGGAGCTTTTATATAACAAGACAAATTTTTCATGATGCTCATAAATAAACTGAAATCCAATTTCTATATTTGCTTTGAAGCTATGTTTTCCATAATCCGAAGTTGCTGCTTGAAAGTCAGTGATATAGTCTTCAATCAACTGTTCAATCACTTCGAATTTGTTGCTGAAGTGGTCATAGAATGTACGTCTTCCTATTTGGCATGAATTACAAATGTCTGTAACTGATAGCTGTTCGATAGATTGATGTTTTAGCAGCTCTAATAATGTTTCTTTAATAGTTTTCTTAGTTTTCATTGAACGCGCGTCCATAATTCACCTCTTGCCGCACAGATTTCACACATGTGTGCGATAAAAACAAGCGTTATCATTTTATTAATATCATCTTACGTGTTTTCTTTACTATACTCATATCAAATCAAGCTAATCAAGGAGGATGTTTAAAATGAAAGCAGCAGTTTGGTATGGGGAAAAGGACTTGCGCGTAGAAGAAAGAAAGCTTAAGGATTTAAAACCAGAAGATGTAAAGGTGAAGGTCGCATGGGCTGGAATATGTGGTTCTGATTTACACGCATATTTACATCCGGATGCAGTACCAATTGATCGCGAACGCACATTAGGGCATGAATTTTCAGGGATCATTGAAGAAGTCGGTTCAGAAGTTAAGGATTTAAAGCCTGGGGACCGAGTATGTATTTATCCGATGTTATTTAATGAACCTGATAATGCAATGACTGAACGTTTTATTACCTTAGATGCAGTCGGTGCACAAATGGATGGCGGTTTTGCGGAATATGCGGTTATGCCTAAAAAAGCAGTATTTAAAATTCCAGACAACTTACCTTTAGATCTTGCAGCTATGGTAGAACCTGCGGCAGTGTCTTATCAAGGTGTTGAAGATGCAGGTGTAAAAACAGGGGACGATGTAGTTGTATATGGAGTAGGGCCTATCGGTTTATTTGCAATTGCTGCCGCAAAAGCTAAGGGTGCAAAGCGTGTTATCGCAGTAGATATTAATGCAGCACGTTTAAAAATCGCAAGAGAAATGGGCGCCGATGAAATTATCAATTCAAGTGAAGTCGACCCAGTTCAACTTATTCATACAATGATACCTGACGGTGCGGATGTGACGATTGAAGCGGCAGGTGTAGAAAGTGCATTTAAACAAGCGGCACATTCAACTAAAATCCGCGGTGTTATGATGATTGTCAGTTTCTATACGAATACATTAGATATCAGTATCCCGGAAAGTATTTTATTTACAGGAATTCAAGTGATGGGATCAGTCGGCTATACCAAGGAAACGTATGATAATGTTATTGATGCACTCGCAAGCAGACAGTTAGCAGCAGAACCGATGATGACACATCGTACTACTTTAGAACACATTACAGAGGACGGAATTGAATTGCTTTTAAATGACCCGACGCAAGCTAAAGTATTGATAAGTATAAGCGGTATAAAATAATAAATGTCATAAGAAACAAAAATGCCAAGTCTTCAAATTGATTGAACGACTTGGCATTTAAGCTATGAGTTGAGTTATCGCAAAGATAATTAAAATACCGATAATCCACTTTTGAACACTATTCGGCAATCTCTTTCCAATCATTAAACCAATCGGTGCGAAGATAATACTGCCGATCATCATAGGTATCACACTCTCAAAAGGAATATAACCTTTACGGTAAATTATTAGATACCAAAGTATCATTTGCTAAGGATGCACCGATTCATGTACATTGCCAATCAGGTGTTCGAAGCGCTATCGCTATAGGAATTCTAGAACACAAAGGCTTTACAAATATAATCAATGTAAGAGAAGGGTATCAAGCATTTCCGAATTCTCTAAAAGATAAATAAAAATTTAACAAGTAAAGTCCAGTTCAACTGAGCACTCGTTTAAGGGTGTTCGGTTTTTATTGTATAAATGGAAAGGGTGTTGATATAAATGCATAATTCACTAACGGATGTGAAAGGTCGCTTTTGAAAATAAGCAACTGAATAAAGTATATTTGAATCTATTAATAGCAAAAGGAGAACCATACTTAGATATTAAGAAATGGCTCTCCTATTTGTTTGGTTAAGTTACGTGCAAGAATAATTAGTAGAGATTAGAAAGAAGGAACTTTTGTTATTTCTATTCGCCAATCATTGCCTGTGCCGATATGATATAAATCAGAGAATGAATTTTGGTTGACTGCAACACCTAAATTGACAAGCGAATTGACATAAACTAATGGCTCGCCAATGCTGACGTCCGCAAAAGAACGTACGAATTTTATGATGTTTTGATAGATTTGATCTTCATGGTGGTAGATTGTCACGAGAAGACTGTCTCCATGCTTGATATGATTATCTTTCAGATAAGAAAGTGGAATATTGGTCCATAAAGAGCCGAAACGGATATCTAAAATATCGATATAGCCAATCAATTTATCACTTTCTTTTCTAGCATCATTGATAGAGAGTTGACGGATTGAATCTAATGCAATAGGTTGTCCTAAATCTTCAAATTGAATTTGACCTGCAGTTAAACGTGCACCGTTATAGGCATAAATATCGCGGCCGTGGAACGTATGGCTTTCTTCCGAATGCGGCAAATGGCTTTTCACCTCATCAATAGCGATGACAGCTTTAATCCCTTCGTAATGTTTAATATGTGTAAGCGATCCGTTATCTGGTGTAATGATGTAGTGGCCGGATTGTGTAAGGCAGGCAATACTTCTGCGGTCACTGCCGACACCGGGGTCTACAACAGACACAAAGACTGTACCTTTTGGCCAGTATTTAACGGTTTGGTACAGACGATAGGAAGCTACCCATATATCGTATGGCGGGATGTCATGTGTTAAGTCGCTGATAAAGATATCTTGGCTGACTGTACGTGCAACGCCCTTCATTGCACTGACTGCACCATCTGAAAGACCGAAGTCAGATTGTAAAATTAAATTTTTGTTCATACTAATCCTCTCCCTACTATAAATATTCTTCAGATGGTCTAATAATCATATCTGAAAAGTCGGATAAATAATGTATGCTTATAATATGCTCTTATAAAACAAAAGTCAATATACTTTCAAGTACTTGTTGAGAGGCAGATAAAACAAAAACCAAGCTACTCAATTTAGCAGCTTGGCCTCTATCTATCTTATTGAATTTGTGATATTACATAGTCTTTAAAGCTTTCAGCGCTGTCTTTGTTGAAGTCGGTCAATTTAAATGTGCCGATTTCAAACGTTAAGTTCAATGTATCGTCTTCAAGTTCAATGGCTTTGATTTCATTATAAGCGATATTGCGGTAATAGAATTCTCCTGCCATATCTACATTTAAAATAAGACGTTCATTCGTTGCGACATACGCTGCTTCAAAGATTTTGATTTCACCATTCATCGGATAACCCATTTTACCTAAGACTGAAGCTTGCTGAGATTCAGTAGGGAACAGGTCATCAGGATTTATTTTATCTAAAATCATAAGCTACCTCGCTTAATTAGTATTACCTAGGAAATAACAGGTTTAGTCTTCAGCGTTTAAATCGATACTGTTGATATCGATACCCATTGCTTTTGCGACACCTTTACCATAGTCAGGATCTGCTTTATAGCAATGACGGATATGACGTTCTTTGACTTCTAAAGTGACACCGTCCATTTCGTTGGCAGTGTTTTGGAAGATACGTTCTTGTTGTTCTGGTGTTTGTAAACGGAATAATTTACCAGGTTGTTCGAAGTAGTTGTCGTCATCTTCACGGAAGTCGTATTCATATGCTGGGCCATCTACAACATCCATAGGTGGACGTTTATAGCCAGGTTGGCTTTCCATTGCGCCTGTGCTGTTAGGATAGTAATGTGTGCTGCCGCCTTGGTTGCCGTCTAAGAAGCGGCCTTGTCCATCACGTGCGAATGGACATAAGTTTTCAACACCGACACCTTTAGGTTGGTTGACTGGGATTTGCCAGTGGTTCACACCTAAACGGTAACGTTGTGCATCTCCATAAGAGAATAAACGGCCTTGCAACATTTTATCTGGTGAGAAGTCGATACCAGGTACAATGTTTGTCGGTGCGAAAGCAGCTTGTTCTACATCCATGAAGTAGTTGTCAGGGTTGCGGTTTAATTCGAATTCACCCACTTCGATTAATGGATATTCATCTTTAAACCAAACTTTTGTTAAGTCGAACGGATTGTCTTTATGATTGCGTGCTTGTTCTTCTGTCATCACTTGGATGTACATTTTCCATTTAGGGAAGTTGCCTTCTTCAATCGCTTCGAATAAGTCGCGTTGTGAAGATTCGCGGTCTTTCGCAATCACTTGTTCTGCTTCTTCAGGTGAGAAGTTTTCAATACCTTGTTGTGTACGGAAGTGGAATTTCACCCATACACGTTCGTTATCTTTATTTAATAAAGAATAAGTATGAGAACCAAAACCATGCATATGTCTGAAGCCTCTTGGAATACCGCGGTCAGACATTAAGATAGTTACTTGATGTAATGCTTCTGGTAATGAAGTCCAGAAATCCCAGTTGTTTTGTGCACTGCGCATGTTTGTACGCGGATCACGTTTAACAGCGTGGTTTAAACTTGGGAATAATTTAGGGTCTCTGAAGAAGAAGACAGGTGTATTGTTACCTACAAGGTCCCAGTTGCCTTCGTCTGTATAGAATTTTAATGCGAAACCGCGGATATCACGTTCAGCGTCAGCGGCACCGCGTTCACCTGCTACAGTAGAGAAACGTGCAAACATCGGTGTTTGTTTACCGACTTCTGCGAAAATACTTGCATCTGTATATTGTGTAATGTCATGGGTTACTGTGAAAGTACCGAAAGCACCTGAACCTTTAGCGTGCATACGGCGTTCTGGAATTACTTCACGATCAAAGTGAGATAATAGTTCTAAGAAATAAACGTCTTGCATTAATAATGGACCACGTCGCCCGGCAGTTGCTGAGTTTTCACGGTCTCCTACGGGATGGCCGAATAAGCCTGTCAGTTTCGACTTGTCTTTACTCATGTTCAACACTCCTTATTTATAATAATTCTAATCTCATTGTACCATATTAAATAAGGTTGAGTAATGGATTCGGCTCAATACTTTGAATATTTTAACAACTATTTTTGAAAGGTTTGTGAATTCTCAACAAAATACATATAAAATTAATAAAAAGGGGTAAAATATAAATGAAGAGAATATACGAGGAGGGTTTTAAAATGACTTATAACTTTGAAGACCAAGGCAAAAAACCAGTTGTAGATAATATTGAAGGTATGACACTAGAAAATGAAAATTATCGTACTACAATTTGGACCGGCTCTAACATTCAAGTGACATTAATGACTATTCAACCCGGAGATGACATCGGTTTAGAAATCCACCACGGAATCGAACAATTCTTACGTATTGAACAAGGTAAAGGCTTATGCCAAATGGGACCAAAAGAAGACGATTTAAACTTTGAAAAAGAAGTAGGTCCAGACGATGCAATCTTTGTACCTGCAGATACATGGCACAACGTTACAAACAAAGGCGACGAACCATTAAAATTATATTCTATCTACGGCGGACCAGATCATAAATTCGGCACAGTGCATAAAACACATGAAGATGCAGAAAATGATCCGAACGAACATTAATCAAATTCAATAGCTAAATAATAAACACAAAACACTTCACTATGCTAGCAATAGTATAATGGAGTGTTTTTACATTCAAAGCAAAAGTGTAGGATGTATTTGAACCTTAGAGCTAACCATGTTTTTATACATGATTGAACTAATTTTCTAAAAGAATGTTGGTAGAGCTTGAGATGCTAAATCGCCCATTTAACAATTTTTTATTTCGTTAAGAGTTCATAGGTGCGTTGTTAATTAATCGACATATAAGAACGAAAAGTCAACACTTGGGGAATCTTTGCCAATATATTTTGTTATTTTGATAGGATATATTAGTAATTAAATTATTAGTAAAGGAGAAAGGTTGAAAAGAGAAAAGAATTTTTGGGCAAAGTAGTCTTAAGTACTGTTGTTCTAACTGGTACAGTTATCGCTCCTGTTTTAGAAAATGGTCACTTTGCAAAAGCTGAAGAACAACAAAAAGAGGAATTTGGCCAGTTGGAGAAATTAATAGTTCTGAAGCTACTATAAAATTAAACAAAGGTTTTACATATGCTGTAAATGATAATGGAACGGCATCTATAACAAAAGTAGCAACTGGAGAAACTAAAAATCTTCCAAGTTCTGCTAAAGATATGAATGGAAAGAGTGTTACTTTGAGTTATATTAAATCTGATAAAGGCTTGAAGATGATGGTTATAGATGATAGTCAATCTGTTCAATTTTACGGTTGGAAAAAAGGCTTTAAATGCGGTTTAGGCACAGCTGGTGGTGCAGGGACTGTAGGTTTAACTGGATTTGGAGTTGCTGGTCCAGTGGGGGCGGTTGTTGGAGCTGTTTCTGGTGGAATGAGTGGAGCAGCAGCATCTTGTTTTTAAGTTTAAGAGGTGATGAATTATGTTTAACAAACCTAAGATAGTTTACACGCCTACTTTTAATATTATTTTGATTATTGTAGGTATACTTGCTTTTTTATTGTTCAATTTTATTATTGAGACAAGTTTTATTATTAGTTTAATAATGCTGATTGTTCCTATAACAATCGCAGTGGTAAACCTAAAAAAATTTAGAGACACATAACAAAGGGGCTGTATTTATGTCCCAGCCCCTTTTCATACATAATTGCAGAAGTAGGATAAAATCTACTACTGCTAAAAAGATATATTACATTTTTTCGATATCATCAACAGGTGTATCTACTGCTTTACGTGCTCTGCGTACCGCATCTTCATCTGGTGCATTATATAGGCAGACACATTTTGACATGTCTTCGCATACATACGTACGTTGGAATTGAACTTCTGGTACTTCTTCATAGTGTACAGAGTTTTTTCTTTTACGCTCAAGGTACTGATCCATTGTAATACCTTCAGGGATATTCCAAGTAACTAAATAATCTACTTTTGCATCGCCCTTTTTGATTTCATCTAAATCCTTGTCTACCAAACGTACTTCTTTAATCGTTTGAGGGGAAATCGATGCACTTTCTAAATGTTGTGTTGCGGCCTTCTCATCATCAGCTTCTACAATGAAATAACCATGACTTAAATCTTCAGTTGCTTGTACTTCTACTAAAGTGGGCGCATCTGTTTGAGATAAATCCTTCACTTTGCTTTCTAACTCTTCTTTAGAATTGATAGGTGATAAATCAGTAGTTTCTAATAAATATAAAGACATGAATATAACCTCCAAATTCGATATTGGATTCATAGTACAATAATTCTTATCAGAATACAAAGAATTGAACAGTGCAATTAAAATGAAGCTGTGATTTAGAATAATATAATTACATATATAGATAATGATTCAGGCAATACTAATGTATGCTTACCAATTTAATTCGTGTTCTACGTGAAACACATTTGGATTTTAATGTTCTAAACTGCAAGAAGTTTGCTAGTATGAAAGTGAAGCGAATGAAATACGAGGAGCGAACGTGATGAAACAAAGTGTAATTCGATTAATGGGTACACGCATTACCTTGCAAATAGAACATCCCAAAGCTGAAGTGTTATTGTCACATGCAGAAGAGATGCTTAAAGATTATGAACGACGTTTCAGCGCAAATGACAATACATCTGACTTAATGCGTGTGAATCAAAATGCAGGGATTCAACCTGTCCAAGTAGATGAAGATTTATTCGAGTTGATTGAACAAGCGCTTGCGGTGAGTTTATCATCTGATTCAAAATTTAATTTAACAATTGGACCTTTGGTGAAGTTGTGGAAAATCGGTTTTAAAGATGCACAATTACCAAGTGACGCAGAGATTCAAGAACGTTTACAGAAAATCCAGCCTGAAAATGTTGAGATTGATCATGAAGCACGTACAGTGTATTTAAAAATACCAGGTATGGAAATTGATTTAGGTGCGATTGCGAAAGGTTATTTCGCAGATCAATTAAAAGCATATTTTATATCTCAAGGGGTTCAAACTGGCATTATTGATTTAGGCGGGAATGTATTGACAATCGGCCGCCCTTTAGACAAAGAGAAGTGGACAGTTGGCATACAACAGCCGGAATCAAAGCGCGGGCAAATGATGGGTGTCATTGAAATAGAAGGACAATCTGTAGTGACTTCTGGTATCTATGAACGCTATTTCTATAAGGACGGTAAACTCTATCATCATATATTAGATTCTAAAACAGGCTATCCAGCAGAAGGGGATATCGCAAGTATTACGATTGTATCTGATCAATCCATTGATGGTGAAATCTGGACGACTGTCTGCTTTGCGATGTCGATTCAACAAGCGATTGCGGTGTTGAATGAGATTCCTGGGATTGAAGCGGTAATCATCAGTAAAGAGAATGAAGTATTTAAGACACAACGAATGACACACTTAACATTGCTTTAAATCATTATGCAGTCTGGCATATATTATAACTTTAATATCAGTTATACTATAAGAAAAGCAGAGAGAAGAAGTATGAATTTAAACAGGGGGTATATCGATGAATCAGTTAGTACAAAACACTTTATCGGCATGGGCATTAATTGAAACACTACAACCTGGTGAAGTCGAGGGCATAGATGATTACTTAAGTGAAACAATGTTTGAACAGCGTGAAAAGCAAAAGGTTATGCGTAAGTTTGAAACTTTTGAGCCGTTATGGGAAGCAGATAAATTTAAGTTGTCTGAACCACAAGCCGTAAAAGCACAATTACAATTTCAAATGTATCGTCATTGTTTTAGATTTGCGGAGATTGAAAAAGCACTTCAACAAATGTTCAATGAGGAAGAAGTCTACAATGAAAGTTCTAAAATTTGTTACGGCTATACGTTTATGGTAGATAATGAAGGTAAAGTATTGCTTGATACACTTTATGTTCCAATGCTTATGAGCGCGATGAAAAATATGACGAAGAACCCGAATGAACAAATAGAATCTGTTTACGAGGATCATTTTGAACGTTTCAAACATGAATGTGACGAGATATTGGGAGATAATGTGCTGACAGAAGCTAAGTTGAGTCATATGGATAGAGTATATGAACAATATTTTGCACGCTATGAAACCCAATTGTCAGGCTTTTTTAAACATGCGACCGCTGTTAGAGTGGTTAAGCCTGGAGATCAAATGAATGAATTGAATAGCTTTTACTTAAGTGATATAGAACAAGCCAAACAAGCACCTAGTACAACACTTACTCATTACATTGAAGGTGTTGCAGATATGGATAAAATTGAAATTGATGAAAACAGAGAAGGTATTGAAGCTATCTTACAGCTAAAGTATTATCCAGATGGCAGATGGCCATCACTTGTTGAACATAGACTTTCACTGATGCAGCAAGTGGCTGTGAATCAAATTACCAGTGGTCACCAACATGTCAGTTCTGTCAATGGACTTCCTGGAACAGGTAAAACTACATTACTAAAAGATATATTTGCCCATAACATTGTTGAAAGAGCTAAAGTATTAGCGGAATTATCTTCTCCTAGAAAAGCCTTTGAGGCAAGAAAAGTTCATGAGACGGATGCTAGAAAAATGTATTTTTTAAAGGACTCTATTGCCCAATTCAAAATGGTGGTCGCATCAAGTAATAATGGTGCTGTAGAAAACATCACAAAAGATTTGCCTAAAATAGCAGAAGTGATTCGACAAGGCGAAGATTCTTCATTTATGGAATATGAGTTGGCTTATCAAAAAGAAGCCTCTAAATTAAAAGATTTCAGCAAAATTGCTGAAAATATAATTGAAGAACCTGCATGGGGACTGTTTTCAGCTGCGATGGGCAAAAGAAAAAATATCGATGTAGCGATAAAACATGCTTTGAAGGATAACTCGAAAAATTTAGTTCAATTGTTAAAAGATCAAGAAAAAGAGATGGATGTCTCTCGATCATGGGAAGAGGCTCAGGATAATTTTAAAGAGACTTTAGATAAAATTACACAACTAAAAGCAGATATCGAAAAAGGTATACAGCTTAATCACAGCTATCAAGATGCCATTGCAACATCTAAGCAGCTACAAGCGAAAAAAGCACACCACCAACAGCTGCTTGAACAAATAGATGCTGAAACTGCTCAAAATAAAACCCATTTAGAAGAAATAGAAAATGAACTCCAAGAAAATAAAATGGAACAAGAACTTTTAAATCATACATTATCACAACAAAAAAGCAACAAGTCAGCGTTAGATAAACTCGTAGGTTTTTTCAAAGGTGACACGAACCAAGATTCAAATAATCATGATCTAAGCGAAAGAGTCACAAAGCTTATAGATGATAGAGATAATCTTAAACAAAAGCGTAAAACATTTAAGCAACAGGCAATTGAGTTAGAAAAACAAAAGCAAAACAGCACATCAAATATTGCACAAATTAAAAAGCAAGAACAAGCCCAAGAAGATGCAATCCAACAGTATGAAACATTTAAAGCGCAACATAGCAGTGTGCAATTTTCTGATGATGCCTTTTGGGCGAAAGAGAATTATAAGGTTCGACAAGAAAAAGTGCTTAACACTTCAGATGAGCTGCAATTTTATCGAGGGCTGTTGTTTATTCAAGCCATGGTGCTGCATAAATTAGTGCTGTTAGGTAATGTGAAATCAGTTCAAGCTGGACTTTGGGACTTTGAACGACGCTATGAATATATCAAGGATAAACCAGAAAAAGTACAAAATGCATGGAATGTATTGCACCTTGTATATCCAGTTATCAGTACGACCTTTGCGAGTTTTAGAAATATGTATCGTGACATGCCTAAAGACTTTATTGACTATCTATATATTGATGAAGCAGGACAAGCGGTACCTCAAGCTGCGGCTGGCGCAATGCAACGTGCACGACAGGTTGTGGCAGTGGGCGATCCGATTCAAATTGAGCCTGTAGTGACACTTGATAACCATCTAATCGATTTAGTCCGTAAAGCGTATCATGTGCCGGAACGATTAGTCAGTGCAGAAGCGTCTGTACAAAGCATTGCTGATAATGCCAATGTTTTCGGCTATTGGAAAGGAACAGATTCGGGTAATCCAACATGGATAGGCATTCCATTGTGGGTACATAGAAGATGTCTGAATCCTATGTTTGATATTAGTAATATCATCGCATATGAAGAAAAGATGGTACTTCCAGATTATATTAAGAAAAAGCCAGGACAAGCATCATGGCTTGATATCAAAGGTAAAGCAGGTCCAAAACAATTTGTTAAAGAACAAGGAGAAGCAGTGGTTAATTGTTTATTAAAAGACTGGAAAAAAGCTCTGCAAAATGGTGAATCTGCACCAAGTACGTATGTAATTTCACCGTTTACCAAAGTGAAAGATGAAATTAGAAAATCTGTACGCAAGGCATTACAAATAGAAATTAATTTAGATAGAAAAGCAGCTAGTGAATGGGCGCAAAAATCAATTGGAACAGTGCATACATTCCAAGGTAAAGAAGCGGATAAGGTTTATTTTGTGACAGGAACGGACGACACGCAAAATGGTGCCATTAAATGGTCATGTCAAAAACCTAATTTGATTAATGTAGCTGTCACACGTGCTAAAAAGGAATTTGTGATTATCGGAGATAAGGAAAGAATAAGTAAACTAGAAAACTATGAAATTATCGCAGAACATGTAAATTAAATAATAGCGTATTAACGAAATTAAAAGCCAGGCCCCAAATGTGAGGTCTGGCTTCATTTATAATGATGATTAATGACGTAAATCAACGACCATACGACCGTTGATTTTACCTTCTTCCATTTCTTTAAAGATATCTTGAACATCTTCCATTGGACGTGTTTGTGTTTTAGGAACAACTAAGCCTTCAGCACCGAATTGGAAAGCTTCTTTTAAGTCTTCGCGTGTTCCTACTAAAGAACCTACGACATGGATACCGTCTAAGACTAAACGAGGAATAGATAAGTCCATAGATTCTGTAGGTAAACCTACAGCAACGACAGTACCGCCGGCACGAACAGATTCAACAGCTGAATTGAAAGCTTGTTTTGCTACAGCTGTAACTACAGCAGCATGTGCACCGCCGACATGTTCTTGAATATATTTTTCTACGTTCACTTCTTTAGGGTTTAATGTGATATCAGCATCATATTTTTTCGCAAATTCTAATTGGCTTTCATTGATGTCTACTGCGATGACTTTCGCATTAAATACTTTTTTCGCATATTGCAATGCTAAGTTGCCAAGTCCGCCTAAGCCGAATAATACTAACCATTCTCCAGCTTTGACACCTGATTCTTTAATTGCTTTATAAGTTGTAACACCAGCACATGTGATACTGCTCGCAGCTTCGCTTGATAAACCATCAGGAACTTTGACTGAATAATCTGCAGTGACGATACATTCTTGTGCCATACCGCCATCAACAGTATAGCCGGCATTTTTAACTTCACGGCATAATGTTTCACGACCAGTTGTACAGTATTCACAATGACCGCATCCTTCAAAGAACCATGCGACACTTGCGCGGTCGCCTACTTTTAAACTTGTGACGCCTTCGGCTACTTCTTTCACGATACCAATGCCTTCATGACCTAGAATTGTACCTGTTACATCACCGAAGTCTGCATGTGCGACGTGTAAATCAGTGTGACATACACCGCAGCATTCCATATCTAATAAGGCTTCTCCATATTTCAAAGGGCGTAATGTTCTCTCAGTAACTTGGGGTTGATGATCTTTACCTACTACGATTGCTTTCATTTAGAAAACCTCCTTACTTAATCACTTTTATTATATATAGGTTGCAAGCAATGCAGTTATAAAAAATAAGGCTAAATTAGCAACTTTCAATACAAGGTTAGAATAGATGTTTGGATGCAAAGGGAGTAAGTCAAAAGTAAATTTAAAGTGTGAAAAGTTACATGTATAAATTGAGGTGAAACGATGAATGGAATAAATTCATAGAATTGTAAAATTTGTTTGAATATTTATTTGTTAACGTTTTCACAAGGGGTGTTCTGTGTTATACTCTCAGTGAAAGTAAAAGAAATAAAAAATTACGAAAATAAAAAATGAATCACTTGATATTGGACAACTTTCTCATATGCGATGTATGAGAAAAAATTTTAGGGTATCATGTGAAAAAAATCACAAAAGGAGAAGTTGGCATGGCAAAGTCTTTATTTGAGAAGGTTAAATTATCATCGGGAGCTGAGTTGGATAATAGAATTTTAATGGCGCCAATGACGATACAATCTGCTTACTTTGATGGATCGGTAACGGCTGAGATGGTTGATTATTATCAACATCGTTCCGGAAAAGTAGGTGCGATTATTGTTGAGAGTTGTTTCGTAATGGATAACGGACGCGGTTTCCCTGGCGCAATCGGTATTGATACAGATGAAAAGATTCCTGGGTTGAAACGCTTAGCAGATGCAATTCATGAGAAAGGTTCTAAAGCTATTTTGCAATTGTATCATGCAGGACGTATGGCAGATCCTAAAATCAACGGCGGCGCAACTCCGATTTCTGCAAGTCCTGTGGCTGCACTTCGTCCGAATGCGGCTGTACCGCGTGAAATGACACCGCTGCAAGTAGAAGATATGATTCACCAATTTGGAGAAGCGACAAGAAGAGCGATTGAAGCGGGTTATGATGGTGTTGAAATCCATGGTGCGAACACTTACCTCTTGCAGCAATTCTTCTCACCTCATAGTAACCGCAGAACAGATGAGTGGGGCGGAAGCAGAAAGAAACGTACACACTTCCCTATGGCGGTATTAAAAGAAGTTCAAAAAGCAGTAAAAGAAAATAATGCAGAGAACTTTATTATCGGTTATCGTTTCTCTCCTGAAGAATTAGAAGAACCTGGTATCCGCTTTGACGATACTATGTATCTGTTAAATACATTGGCAGAAGCACATCCGGATTACTTCCACATTTCTGCTAATAGCTATAAACGTACATCCCAGTAATTCACATAATATTTACAAAATACCTAGTGACAAGCGCTTACATGTCAATTATAATAAAATTGGTTATAACCAGAGGTGATGTAGATGAATAACTCTAAAGCGCCGTTATATTTTCAAGTTTATGAAGATATTAAAAATAAAATCAGTAACGGTGAATACGGAGAAGGAACGAAGTTGCCATCTGAAAGAAAACTATGTGATTTGTATGATGTGAGTCGGATTACGATTCGTGAATCATTGGATCGTTTAGAACAAGAACAAATGATTCGGCGTGAACATGGCAAAGGATCAATTGTATTAGGCAATCATTATACACAAGTGTTGAATAGTCTTTATAGTTTTAAAGATGAAATTGAGAAGAACGGCAATATTGCACGTACAAAAGTAATCAGTATGGACAGTATTGAAGCAACACCTTTTTTACAAGAAAAGATGAACTTAAAACCGTTTCATTCTGTTTATCGCTTAATACGTTTGCGATTAGCGAATGAACAACCTATGATTTATGAAATCACATATTTGCCTGTAAGGTTATGCGAAGGATTGGATAAATTTGATTTCAATCAGCATTCGCTGTATGAGACATTGAATAACTATTACGATATTCAAATTGATAGTGCTTATGAAAGTTTAAGTGCTATCAAACTAAAGAAGCAGATTGCGGATTTATTAAATGAAAGTGTGAATGCAAGTTGTATGTTCATAGAACGTGTCAGCTATGTCGATGGCGACATTATTGAATATACACAATCTTACGCAGGTGGGAACAATTACAAATACACAGTAAAACTTTTATAAGTACTGTGTGTTTAATACAACTGGTTATGACAACATAACAACATATTAGGAGGAAGAATCATTTTGAAAACAACAGATACTTACAGAGAAATACAACAACAGCCTTCTGTGTGGAAGAAAACGTTCGATATTGTGAAAGCTGTATCAAAAGACTTCAAGCAATTCGTAGCTGATATTGAACAAAATGAATCAACTCAAAAGTATAAAGTCATCTTTACAGGTGCAGGATCTAGTGCGTATGTAGGCGACATTGCTCGTATGGCAGTGGATAACACGAAATTCCCTAAATGGAGTTTTGAATCTGTACCGACAACGCATTTTGTGACAAATCCAGCCACTTATGTTGATGCGGATACAACATACTTAGTTGTTTCATTTGCACGTTCAGGCAACAGTCCTGAGACACAAGGTACAGTTGAATTGTTCAATCAACTCTCTCAACATGTGTATCACTTGTTCATTACGAATAACAAAGAAGGCTTCTTAGGACGCTATGCGGATGAAGATAATGCATTTAAAGTTATCCTTCCAGATGAAACGAATGATAAATCACTTGCGATGACTTCAAGCTTCTCAACAATGCTGCTGTCAGCTGCATTGCTGTTTGGTTCAGAAAAAGCAGATGAAGCTTATTTCAAAAATGTAGAACAAAACTTTGACTGGATTGATGCAAAAGCAAGCGAAGTTGCTAAACAACAATTCAAAAAAATCTTTTATGCCGGCACTGGTATGCAAGGTGAGTTAACAAAAGAAGTAAGTTTGAAATTGAATGAATTAACTTCTGGTGCCATTGAGATTGCGAAAGAAACAACACTTGGATTCAGACATGGTCCTAAAGCAGGTTTGAATGACAATGCATTGTTCATCATGCTGCGCGGGGCAAACGAATACCAACGCCGTTATGAACAAGATGTTATTAATGAAATCAATATTCCAGATCGCAACTATCAAATTTTAATTCTTGATGGCAAAGATGAAGGGTCAGAGTTTACTATCACTTTCCCAGATTCAGAAGGATACAGTGATTTAGAATTAACACTTGAATACTTGATTTTCGGTCAGTTATTAGCCTTTTACAAATCTGTGCAATTAGGATTAAATCCAGACAACCCTAGTCCGAACGGTTTTATCAACCGTGTCGTAAAAGGAGTAACGATTTATCCATTTGAAGGATAAGCAAGGCAATATTAAGGAGGCGAAATCATTTGGGTCAATTCACAGTCGAGCAAGAATTTATGTTAGATGGTAAGCCTTTGAAAATTTTATCAGGTGCAATTCATTACTTCAGACTTTTACCAGAGGATTATGAACATTCCTTATATAACTTAAAAGCTTTAGGCTTTAATGCGGTAGAAACCTATATACCTTGGAATTTTCATGAAACAGTTGAAGGTGTATTCGACTTTTCAGGAAAGAAAGATTTGAAGCGTTTTATTCAAACTGCTGCAGATATAGGGCTATATGTTATCGTTCGACCCTCTCCATATATTTGTGCAGAGTGGGAGTTCGGAGGTTTGCCCGCATGGTTATTAAACAAGGATGTACGTGTCCGCTCAAGAGACCAAAAGTTCTTAGATTATGCAGCACGTTATTATGACCGCTTATTTGAAATATTAGTTCCTCTTCAAATTGACCATCATGGCCCTATACTCATGATGCAAGTTGAAAATGAATACGGATCGTATGGCGAAGATAAAGCCTACTTGCATGCTTTAGCACAGTTGATGCGCGACAGAGGTGTTACTGTACCACTCTTCACTTCTGACGGTTCTTGGCAGCAATGTTTAGAGGCCGGCAGTCTTGCTGAAGAAGGCATATTGCCGACAGGTAATTTCGGTTCTAAATCAGTGAAACGCTTAAATAACCTGAAACAATTCCATAAACAGTTTCATCAGCAATGGCCGTTGATGAGTATGGAGTTTTGGGATGGTTGGTTTAATCGGTGGGGAGACCGCATGATAACACGCCAAAGCGATGAATTGATTAACGAAATAAAAGAGGCAATCCAACTAGGTTCAATCAACTTGTATATGTTTCATGGCGGTACAAACTTTGGATTTTGGAATGGATGTTCTGCACGTGGTCGTATCGATTTACCGCAAGTGACTTCGTATGATTATGATGCACCGCTGAATGAAGCGGGCAATCCTACTGAAAAGTACTTTAAAATCCAACGTTTGATTAAGTCTCGTTTTCCAGAACTAGAACAATCTGAACCTAGGGTGAAACCATTAATGAAGATTGATGAGATTAAGTTGAAAAGCAAAGTGAGTCTTTTCAGTATCTTAAATGATATCAGTCATTATAGTCAGTCATTCTATCCAGAGTCGATGGAAAAAGCGGGAAGCGGCTACGGCTATATGGTATATCGTACAACCTTGAAAACAGCGACAAGACAAGAATATTTAAGAATTGTCGATGCAAGGGACCGTGTACAGCTTTTCTTGGATAACGAAAAAGTTTATACAGCATACCAAGAAGCTATCGGCGAAAAGTTTGAAGTCGCCTTAAAACAACCAACAGTTCAAGCGGATATTCTTGTAGAGAATATGGGACGAGTGAACTATGGTTATAAATTAACAGCACCTACACAACGAAAAGGCATAGGACAAGGTTTGATGCAGGATTTGCACTTTGTCCAAAACTGGGAACAATTTGATATTGATTTTGACTTATTGACAAGTGAACACTTTAAACAAGAATGGCAAGCAGAACAACCGAGCTTTTACCGTTATGAATTTATTGTCGATATCCCGCAAAGTACATATATAGATGTTAGCGATTTTGGTAAAGGCATTGTTCTGGTGAACGGATTCAATATAGGACGATATTGGGATATTGGACCGACACTTTCGCTTTACATTCCTGGTGCATTGCTGAAACAGGGCATGAATACAATTGTTGTATTTGAAACTGAAGGAAAGTATGCAGATAAAATAAGCTTGTTACAAGCACCTAAATATATAACCTCATAAGAGTAAGGAGAGAACATCATGACAATTATAGCAAACAGAATCGACGGTCGATTAATTCATGGGCAAGTCGCAAACTTATGGGCAACAAAATTAAACATCTCACGCTTTATGGTAATTGATGACGAAGTCGCACAAAGTACCATTGATAAGCAAGGTTTGAAACTCGCAACACCTGCTGGTGTTCGCTTAAGTGTATTACCTGTAGCTAAAGCAGCTGAGAATATCAAAGCAGGTAAATATGATTCACAAAGATTGATGGTTATCGCTAAACAACCAGACCGCTTCTTAGCATTAATCAACCACGGCGTGGACTTAGATGTACTGAACGTAGGTAATATGTCTCAATCAGACGAAACAAAATCTATTACACGTTCAATCAATGTAACAGACAAAGATATCAGCGACTTTAAAGAGATACAAGCAAAAGGCGTTAAGATAACTGCTCAAATGGTTCCTAATGACAAAGCAGAAGATTTTATGACATTAATTAAAGGATAGTCAGGAGTGAAGACAACATGGAAATACTTTGGTGGCAGATCTTATTATTAACCTTGTATGCAGGGTATCAGATTCTTGATGAATTACAGATTTATTCATCTTTAAGCCAACCTGTATTTGCAGGATTAATCGCCGGTTTGATTATGGGCGATGTAACAACAGGGTTGATTATCGGCGGCAGCATGCAATTAACGATTTTAGGTGTAGGTACATTCGGGGGTGCATCAAGAATTGATGCGAACTCAGGTACATTACTAGCGGTTGCGTTCTCAGTAGCACTTGGAATGAACCCGCAACAAGCCTTAGCAACATTAGCAGTACCCGTTGCGAGCTTAATGATTCAAACAGATATCTTAGCTCGTTTCGCAAACACATTCTTTGCGCACAGAATTGACAGCAAAATCGAAACTTTTGATTACAAAGCAATTGAAAGAAACTATTTATACGGTATGATTCCTTGGTCATTCTCAAGAATGATTCCTGTATTCTTAGCCTTAGCTTTTGGCGGCGGTGTAGTTAAAGCAGTAGTAAATTATTTGAACACAGATTTGAAATGGTTAGGCGACGGCTTAACTGTAGCCGGTGCAGTATTGCCAGCAGTCGGTTTCGCAATCTTATTACGTTACTTGCCTGTTAAAAAACATTTCCCATACTTTATCTTAGGTTTTGTATTAACAGCATTATTCGTAACAGTCTTTGATGGTATGACAGGTCTTGGTACATCTGTAGCTGGATTAGACAAACACTTCGGTATTAAATTTACAGGTTTGCCAATGTTAGCTATCGCATTGATCGGATTTGCGTTTGCGGCAATGGAATACAAACGTACTTCAGAAAATCGTGTAGCACCTCAATATGGCGGTTCAGCTAAGAATAATAACAGCGAAGGAGAGATTGAGGATGACGAACTCTAATAATCAAAACGGCACATCTTACAAATTAACTAAAAAAGATTTTAATCAAATCAATCGCCGTAGTTTATTCGCATATCAATTAGGGTGGAACTATGAACGTATGCAAGCCTCTGGATATTTGTATACAATCCTTCCGCAATTGAGAAAAATTTATGGCGACGGCACACCAGAACTTAAAGAAATGATGAAAACTCATACACAATTCTTTAACACAAGCAACTTCTTCAATACCATCATCATGGGTATTGATATCGCAATGGAAGAAAAAGAAAAAACAAAAGCAAAAGATTCAGTACAAGGTTTGAAAGTCGGTTTAATGGGACCGTTTGCGGCAATCGGCGACTCTATCTTTGCCTCTTTAATCCCTACAATCTTCGGTGCCTTAGCAGCGAACATGGCGATTAACGGCAACCCGATCGGTGCATTTATCTGGTTAGTAGCTCAAATCGCAGTAATGGTCTTCAGATGGAAACAATTAGAATTTGCATATAAAGAAGGGGTATCCCTTGTTACAACAATGCAGCACAAACTTGAAACTTTAACTAACGCTGCTACATTGCTCGGGGTCTTCATGGTCGGAGCACTTGTCGCCACAATGATTAAAGTTCAGTTCGCATGGATGCCTAAAATCGGTAAATTAACAATTGATGTACAAAACAACTTCAATATGATCTTGCCTAAATTATTACCGCTTGGTATCGTTTTAGCAATTTATTGGTTGCTTGGACGCAATAAAATGAGCTCAACTAAAGCTATCTTTATCGTATTAGTTGTATCTATTATCTTGTCAGCTTTAGGTATTATCGGCAAAGCATAATTAAAAGGTGGATAACTATAGATGAAAAAGTTAATTTTAATTAGTCACGGCGCATTTTGCGAAGGATTAAAAGAAAGTACAGAAATGATTTTAGGCGATCAGCCTGATATCGTTCCAGTTCCATTATTACCGCATGAAAGTGCTGAAGATTTTCAAAATAAGCTTTCAGCAGAACTTGCAGGATCAGAAGATGTCACAGTCTTTGCGGATTTGCTTGGCGGTACACCTGCGAACGCAGCAGCAAAATTATTGCTTCAAGGTCAGCAGTTTGATTTGTATGCAGGTATGAGCCTTCCAATGGTAATTACCTATGTGAATGGCCAACTGCTTGGCGAAGACACAGACATCATCAGCAAAACGAAAGAGTATATTGTAAAAGTGAATGATTTATTACTAGATAATGAATAAGAAGGTAATCAAATGTCAGAATATGTAATTGGCAATGCTAAGATTTATAGTGAAGATAGAGTGATTGAATCAGGTTACGTGCATATTAAAGACGGCAAAATCGCAGAAATCAGCGATGGTGCATATACAGGTCCATTGACACAACATGATGCCGAAGGCAAAATCTTACTCCCAGGCTTTATCGATATTCATATCCACGGCGGATACGGCAATGATGCAATGGATGCATCAGTCGAAGGATTAGAACATTTAGCACAGAACTTATTATCTGAAGGCACAACATCTTTCCTAGCGACCACTATGACACAGTCAGAGGAAAATATCACTAAAGCATTAGAATCTATCGTAGAATATGCAGATCAGCAAAACGGCCATGATGCAGCGGAAATTGTAGGTATCCATTTAGAAGGACCATTTATTTCAGAACATAAAATCGGTGCACAAAATCCAGCCTACGTGCAACGACCTAGTGTTGAAAAACTTAAACATTTCCAAGATACTGCACATGGTAAAATCAAAGTCATCACTTTTGCTCCAGAAGTTGAAGGCGCAGATGTCATGTTAGAGGCATTTAAAGATGACATTATTTTCTCAATCGGTCATACTACTGCAGACTTCGATCAAGTGAATGATGCTGTATCAAAAGGCGCTAAACACATTACGCATCTCTATAATGCGGGAACACCATTTTTGCACCGTGCCCCTGGTGATTTTGGTGCCGCATGGACGAATGATGATTTGAACACTGAACTTATTGTAGATGGCGTCCACTCTCATCCGGCATCTATTAAAATTGCCTACAAAATGAAAGGCAATGAACGCTTTTATGTCATCACTGATGCAATGCGTGCTAAAGGTATGCCTGAAGGAGAATACGATCTTGGCGGACAAACAGTTGTTGTAAAAGGAAAAGAAGCTAGATTGAAAACCGGTTCCCTTGCCGGAAGTATATTGAAAATGAACCTAGGGCTTAAAAACTTGTTGGCGTTCACAGGAGACAGCCTAGAAAACGCATGGAGAACAACAAGTTTGAACCAAGCGAAAGCTCTTAAAATTGATGATCAAAAAGGCAGTATTAAAGCAGGCAAAGATGCAGATATTATCATCGTAGACGAAGACATCAATGTCTTAACTGCCATTAAAAGAGGAAAAATCCATTCCTTCAGCTGATATATAACATAATATCCCAACCCCCTGTAATTATATATTAAGCAATAGCACCCGATTCCTAAGTAGTCATAGGAGTCGGGTGCTTTATTTTATGGAATAAGCCTAACAAAAACAGGTGCTTTAACTTTCATTGTAGTTTATAATATTCCTTAAACTTGTTGAGCTGAGGCTTAATTATAATTTAAAAAAACAGTTGAGGAGGTGCTGAAAATAATGAAATTTGAAGTTTTAAATCAAATGTTTTCTAATCAAACCCTTCGTGCACTAGTTCAAAATCACTCGTACATAAAAATAGATGAGGCCTATTCTGAATTTATCCAGGATAATACACATAAAAGCAGCCTGGAAAAACTAAAAGCTTTATATAAAGTGTTGCAGAAAAAATATAGAAACGAGTATTACTTTAAAAATATGCTGCTAAACAAGTTGTTGTTAGGTAAACATTCGGTTCACACTACGACAGCTCTTTCTGAAATGCCTATAGGAAAAAGTATTGCTGACTTTATACTGATAAACAAAAAGGCAGAGGTTTATGAAATTAAAACTGCACTAGATAGTTTGAATCGCCTAGAACAACAGATAGAAGATTACTATAAAGTATTCAATCACGTTTCGATTGTAACGGATCAAAGTCACGTTGAAAAAATTAAAAAGCATTATAGTAACTCATCTGTAGGGATTTACGTACTTACTAAAAGAAACACGCTTCATGAAGTTCAAAAGTCTACTCCTTACTTTGAGAATTTAGATATAGAAAGTATGTATAAATTTTTAAGAAAACCAGAGCGTACAAAAGTGCTTAAAGCCTTAAACCTCTCACTCCCTGCTTACACGGATTTCACAGAATACAAAGTGTTACTAGAGGTTTTTAAACGATGTGATATTTTTGATGTTTATAATCTGATGTTAAAACAACTAAAAAAAAGAAACAGGTTCCAAAAATTCGAAAAGGAATTTTTAGAATCGCCAAAAGAACTGAAGTATCTTTTATATTTTAATAAATTAAATCATAAAGAAACGCAAAAGCTTTATGAACTTATGAAGGAGGACGAAGGATGTACCATCCATATTTAAGAGGTAAACAATATGAATTGTTAGCTTTGAGAGAATTACTAGAAGAAAAAAAGATTGGCAAGCATATTCAACCAATTATTGAGCCGTTAAAATATACAACTACGTTTGTAAATACATTAACTAAATTTAAAGAGTCACATCAATATATCAATATTATTGTGAATTCAAATTTAACAGAACTTAGTTTAAGTACAGAGCAATCTGAAAATATTAAAAAAGCTTTAACTGATGAAAAGGGTACAGTTTATGCAAAGCCTGTTATTATTTTGGATAAAAATATTGAACAGAATGATTTTGAAAACATTCTAACAGAACCTAAAACTATTATTTTAAAGAATGTTGATGATGCTGAGTTAGTTAATAAAATATCAGAAACTAAAAACATTGCTGGTCTTTTAGCACCTGATGAGCGCAGCATACAAAGGAAGATAATTGAAAAATTAAAAGCTGTTTTAGGTGTTATTGATGATGCTTTCAATAGATTAGAAAGGAATGCAGATTATTTAGAGGTTGAAGATGAATTTTTCAGTGATACGCATCTTTATTATGACAGAGATGGTTACAATAGTTTTGCTGATTATTCAGTAATAGGCTCTGACTTTATAGAAGGTGGATTTGCTCCATATGCTGTCGTAATTCATATTGTATATTTTAATGATAAAAAAGAATTGAGAATCAAGCACTTTGTATCAGACTCAAATGAAGACATTTCAGATCCGGCTAATAAGTTTAAAGAAGCATTAGATAAATTGATAGCATGGAAACATACTATATCTAATGATAACTTTTCTTCTGCATTAGATGAGTTTGAAAAGATATACAATGAAGAACGTTACCCAGGTTTAGGAACAATTAAAAAGTTGTCAATTAAGCATCATTTAGAACTTATGAACCGCTTTATGGAGGAACGCTAATGAAAATATGCGAAAAGTGCTTTAGAAATTCCGAAATTAAAGAAATCCTCAAAAATAGTAACGCTCCAATTGGTCAATGTGATATAGACCCCTCACATAAAAATGTCCATATATTTGATACGAGTATTGAAAATGAAACACTTCAAGTTGTTCGAGACTGTTTAAGACCAATCCTTGATATTTATTCAATCAGTAGTGATTTACCAGAAAATTACAGCATAGAAAAGCTATATACCTTGAGTCACGCATTAAGGAATGACTGGGCAATTTTTAATGTAGAAGATCCTCAAATCAAAGAAATTGTAATCAGTTTATTCAAAAATGATAACGATGTAGATTCACGGTTGTTTGAACAGCAAGTAGGTGCACGTATATTAACCGACAAAACTTTCTTGAAAGAAAACTTAATACTGAAGAACAATGACTGGAATTTGTTTTGTGAAGAACTCAAATATAATCAAAGGTTCCATAACAATATGATAAGTCTGCAAAATTTAAAGGTATTTATAGAAGCGACTAGAATTTCAATTCCAGTACATGAATTTAATTCGCAAATCCCTCATCTTTATCGAGCTAGAATTGTGGATTTTATTTCACAACAAAGCGAGATTATGGCACCGCCAAAAGATGCGGTGACCCCTGGTCGTTTGAATGCACAATGGATTAGAGTTTTGTATTTGTCTACTTCTCCAACTATTTGTGTCGATGAATGCCGCCCTAAACATAATGACATTGTATACGTTGGAGAAATTCAACTTAAAGACAACAATAAGCTTGATAAGAAGTCATTATTAATTGCAGATTTATCTGATTTTACTTCTAAATCTTTAAACAGAGGTTTAGAAGAGGTCTCAAAATATTACGTGAATTACGATGTGATTAAACAAATTCAAAATGGAATATCTGAACCTAGCTCTTCTCAAGGACAAGATTATATTCCATTTCAATATATTGCAGATTTTATTAAGAGTTTAGGGTACGATGGTATTAAATACAGTAGTATATTCGATACGACGACTTTCAACTATATGTTTTTTGAACCAGAATTATTCGAATGTAAATATTGGAGTAAAAAAATTGTTACGAATGTTTCTCTTAAACTCGAGAATACAGATTAAAAGTGTTATGAAGTATTACGACATCCACTATAAAACGCTCTCTTAGATAATCCCCTATTTAATAGTAAACATCCCATTTGAAATGAAGCAGTGTATAAAAGGAATAAGAAGGTATTGTTAGAAAATACGATATCTTATACGTACTTTTATAAAGTTGAGGTAATAAATAAGGCAGACAGTAAAAGATACGAAAAGAATGCTGCATCCTAAAACAATGTATTATACGCACATAAAGTACCCCCTAAAGCTGGATAATGCGACTTTAGGGGGTAAATTCATTTTCAGGAATTTTTGAATCCTATTTAATAAATCTGATTGATAGTGGTACTTCATAGTCTTCGCCTTGATTCGTTTTAACAATAGCGATGATGGAATAAACTGTTGAAGCAATAACAAGAATCGGAAGGATAAGGAATCCAATCAATATGAAACAAAGCAATGTGGCTACGATTCCGTAAATAAAGTAACTGATAACGTAATTCCAATAGTTTTTGCCTTGTTGATTGATGAAAGGAGATTCATCCTTTTTGATAAGCCAGATGATGAGCGGGCCGATCAATCCAGTGAAAATGTTTAAAAGCCATAGTAGCATGGCCATCGTTCGTTCTTCTTGAGGAACAGGTTGAAATGCATTTTTTTGTGTTGAACTGTTAATTAGATCCATATTCTTCACCTATATTTTTGTATTTGAGATGTTGAAGTCAGGTTTCTATCTCAAAATAATAATCTCACAGTAAAAATAGGTTGTACAGTTAAAATTAGATGGATTTAATGAAGTTTTCGTAATCCTTAAATAATGTACATTCTAATCATTTTAGGTGTTTAATGGATACAAAAAACTCGCGAGTGCTTGAGCGATAAGGTTTGTATAGTATTGATGTTTTACTTGTAATATATGTCTCTTTTAAAGGCGTGTTTTATGGTTATTTGATAAATTCAATGGTAAACGGAACTACATAGTCTTCGCCTTTATTTGTTGAAATTATCCCTAAAACTGTATAGACCGTACAAATTACTATTAAAACAAAAGTCGTAAGATAACCAATGAGGATTAACATGAGTAAGAATGAAACTGCACCGTAAATACCATAGCTGATAGCGTAATTGAAATAGTTTTTGCCTTGTTGATTAAGATATTCTGACTCATCTTTTTTCATTACCCAAAGAATTAGCGGCCCCACAAAATTAGTGAATAGAGCGAGCACCCACATTAACATTGCGAGTTGTGTATCTTGCTTTGATAAATGTTGAAACTTGTTTGGATTACTAGATTGGTTTAAATAATTCATGACATCACCTTTTCTTGAATTTGATTGATACATTCATTATAGAGAAAGGCATAGTCAAAAATTGTCTTGGGCAAAATGTTGTAATTAAATATATCAACTTAATCATTAAAATAATAAATTTCATGATATAATTTGATAAAAGAAAAAATAGAGGGGTATTAACTATGACGAAGTCAACACGTATTTTAGAGCTGTATTTGAGGTTTAACAATGGAGAGAAGATGTCTAAGGCTGAAATCAGTCAGCACTTTGATAATAAAGCTGATCGTACAATACAGCGCTACATCTCTACATTGAATAAATTCCTCGGTGAATACGATGCCACCTCCCATTTACGTATTGAGTATAGTTATAAAGAAAATGTCTTTCACATGGTAAATTCAGGAGAGCAAGATGTGGATGCACCTCAAATTCTTGCAATCCTTAAAATGTTGATAGCGACGAGAGGATTAAGCAAAGAGGAAATTACTTCTACTATTAACAATTTAACTGAGCGCCTTTCAGAAGAGGACAAAGCAATTATCAATAAGACAATACAATCTGAGTTTATTCACTATCATCCGATGAACCATGGGGCACCGCTTCTCCACCGCATATGGAACATCAACGCCTTAATTCAGCAAGGCAAATCAATGCACTTCGAATATGCCAACGCACTTAATCGCCTGCGCCAGCACACTGTCCGTCCTATGTATGTGACCTTTTCGGAACTTTATTTTTATTTAGTAGCCGTAGATGAGAAGGAAAGACATACTATTTACAGATTAGACCGCATCCTAGACTATCAAATTAAATCGACAAACATTCAACTACCTAACTCTCCTTATTACAAAGAAGGCGAACTTAAAAAACGTACATACTTTATGTATACCGGCGAATGGAAACGTGTACGCTTTGAATTCAACCACGGTATCATCGAATCTGTCATGGATCGTTTTCCAACAGCGAAATTAATTCATTCGGATTATCATAATAATCGCTTCACAGTAGAAATTGAAGTGATGGGAGACGGTATTCTTATGTGGCTTTTATCCCAAGGCAGCAAAGTCAAAGTCATTGAACCGCAATCGTTAAAAGAAAAGTATATAAAAGAGCTGCAATTCATGATAGAACAAAACACAAATTAAGGTTAGACAAAAACTGACTGTGTGCCAGTGTATGATAACAGTAGTTCTTAACAAAGGAGTGCTGTTCATGTTTAAAATCAGTGAAGAAACGAAACAAAAGATTATCGAAACTATCTTTGTAATCGAATACTACGATGATGACGACTATGACAGATACAAAGAAGTAAACATCAAAAGTGAATCAAGAAACATCTTTCAAAAATTAAAACTGATCTTTGAAAGGTAAGCTAAGCCCCAGCCCCTTCATTTCTTGAAGGGGTTACATATATGTAAAATTAATGTTTAGTAAAACTAAAAATATAAAAAAGTAAGTTGTTAGGGTAGACAATTTTTGACTAAATTGTCTACTTTACAATACGTATTGTAAAATGAAACAAGAATATAAAAGTATGTAATATGACATAGTTGTATAACGTTAAAATTCGAAAATGTTTGGGTTGAAAAGTGTGATTGATTATAAAAAGAAAGGTGATTACATATGAAGTTTTGCCCGGAATGCGGTACGAAATTAATAGAGAATGCTAAGTTTTGTCCAGAGTGCGGATATAAAATCCCGTCATCTTCAGAAGGAAATCCAGCACCCCCTGTAAGTAATGCACTTATTGATACAAATACGATAACTAAAGTAAGTTCAGATGAGTATGTAAAAAATAAATTGAAAGAAAGTCATACAAATAATATAAGTGTTAGACCTGATTTGCCTGAAAAGAAACTTGTAAATGCATCAGTGAGTATAGCAGATAATACTGATCCTCACACAATAATTGCCATAGTTGATACTAGTATTTTAAATAATGGGAAATCAGGTATTGTTTTCACCGGTAATGAAATGTTTATTAAACAAGGGTTTGATCAGCCGCAAAAAGTACCGTATAAAAATTTGTTGAATGCAGAATATGAATCAGACAAATCAATCTCAAATAAGGGGAAGGTATTTGAATATCACCAAGTAACTATAAATTATAAAAATGGTGAATCTATTGTGATATCGTCGGATAAATTCGGTAAAGATATCCCGTATAAATTTTTAGTTAAGTTCTTTGATGAATTTGATAAAAATGTTGATGAGATTGTTTCTAAAAATCAAGTTGTACAATTAGGACAAATGAGTTCGAAAATAGTTAAACTATACTTCAGAATTATTATTGCTTATTTAAAAGATGATGATGGAATCATTGATAGTCGTGAATATAAAGAACTCATTGGATTAATGACAAGAATCAAAGTAACAAAAGAAATTGCTAAAGAATTACGAGAACATCGTTTTGAAAACAAAGAAATTTATTCTATAGAAGAACTAATAGAGCAACTAAAAGAAGAAGTGAATGCAGAAGATTATTCTGAGGTGGCAATTGAGCAATCTTTAGGTATGGATATTATATCGATGAATAGTGATAGACTTGATCACATTAAAGATGATGAAGTGTTGATGAGAAATTTAAATCGTTTGAATATGGTCGATAAACAAATTGATTTTACAATCAGAAAAATCAAAGCTGACAAGAAGATATTAGAAAGTAAAGTTTCGGATAATCAAGTCAAAGAAATAGCAAGTGAACTAGGTGCAATCGCAAGTGGTGCTGGTGTGTCTATGGGAGCTTTAGCAATTACAGGTGCTATTGGCGGGGGTGGCTTAGGCATCTCTGGTGGTATTACTGCACTAGCTTTGACCCTTTCAACTGGCACTATATTTTTAGGCTTAGCAGCTGTTACTGGAGCAGGTTTTGGTATATATAAAGGTGTTAAGTATTTCTCGGGAACAGGAGAAGCAGAAAAGTTTGGTATTAGAACGCAACTTCTTCAAGATAAAATTAAACAATTACGTGTTTCTAATTCATATATTATTGAAGATATTAACTGGTTAAGTATGAAATCAGCAGAGTTTGCTAAGAAATTAAAAGAATCGAATGAGTTAAGTAGTGAATTATATGAAGAACTGGAACTTATCATTACTCAGAATCAGTTTTTAGCAGATGCAGGAAATTTAATTGAAGAAGAAGAAATTGAGTCAGAATATGAGTTGATTAAAACAAGTATTCCTGAAACATTGAATATAGGTAAATATAACGAACTATTAATAAAAGATATAAATAAAGTATACGCTGATGAAGCTATTAAAGAAGCTTACGCTGTTAAGGGAGATTTAGATAACCAATCTGAAGTGTTAGATGCTCAATTAAGAGAAGACATAGATTTAGAACAGTTGAAAAGGGCATATGCAGTACTTGAACAAATTGGATATTTTGACACGACTTCTGCAAGCATAGCACAAGGTAAATCATTAGCTAAAAAAGGTTTTTCAAGTTTAAAGAAATCGTTATTTAGTGGTGAAAATAATGAATAGAAAAAGCAGAATTGAAAAAAGAGAATTAAAGGATTCAGCAGAAAATTTATTAGTGGACTCCGAACTTCACAATAGAGGAAAAGATAACCTTGAGAAGTTAGCATATAATAGTGAAAAAATGCATGAAAATATTGATCAACAAATCAATATGAAAAAGGATTTGTTAGCGCAGCTTAGACAAAGAAGACAATCTGGAAGTAATCTATCAAAGAATGAGCGTAGGTTTAATGATGAACAATTAAGACAAAAATTAAAGTCTGCAAATCATTATGCTAAAAAAGAAATTGACTTAGTGGAAGTTAATCAAGTGAATACTATTGATATAGATAGAAATGATTTCATGACTACTGAATATAACAGAGCATTTGCTAATCAGGAAAATATTGAGCTAGATAATCCATTTATGAATTTATATAGTAAGACCGAGCAAGTTAGAATCACTAGAGAAATAATAAGTAAGTTTGAATTGCTTGAGTTGGATAAAATGGACTATTTATTTGCTGCTGGAGCAGGTGTTCTTGCTGGTTTTGTAGATGCTATTTATGTAGGAACAATTGCAAAAGGAAAAGATGCAAAAGGACTTCAAAAATTTGTAGACAATCAAGTGGGGAAACTTGTTAGAGACTATGGTCTGCACGAGAAAATAGCAATGTTAAATAAACAAAAAGAAAATGCCAATTCTAAAGAAGCTATTGAGAAAATTAATAAAACAATTAGTGAGTATAAAAGCGGGGAAAGACCTTTTGATTTGAAATCAGGTATTCGTCTACTTGAAAAAAATCACAAAGTAGCATATGATGCAGCAACTTCAAAAGCTATGCCAGGTATGTCTCCTGATAATCATCATTTATTATCACTAGGTCATGATCCTAGTCCTCTAGGTTTAATAGTTAGTATTTTTGATCAAATTAATGGGAAATCAACGTTTATATCAAAGACAGGTGATATTGTTTCTGTTGCAGCAGAGAATACAAATAATGAATTAACAGGAAATTTGCCCAATAAGATTATTCAGGCTTCTAACAATTGGTTTGGTCATTTGATGAGTGATGTATCAGGAAGTGCAACTTCTAAAGGCAGAGGTAGTGGTCTACCTGTACCCGGATGGTCATCTTTGCAAAAACTTCAATTTGGTCAAATACCAATAAATAATGAAACGATGACGATGGCAAAGGCTTCTGAATGGATGTTTAAAAACGGGTATGATTTAAGAGCATTTACTACGGAATTAATACCAGTGCTCATTTATGAAACATTAATAAGAATGTATTGGTTCTATAAACAACATTTTTATTATGGGAAAACAGTTAAAGAGAGTATTCCGGTTGCCAATTCTAGAGAACTACAAAGGTTATTGTTAATGGGTGCCGCCTCTTTTTCAGCTGTCGATGTCACGCATGGAGTAATTAAATCTACCATGAAAGGTGGTCCTCAACCGCAGGGTGTGGCCACATTTATAATGACAGTCAATAAACCTGGGTTATTAAACTTAGGATTCAGAAGTTATCAAAACATGCGTTCAGAAATAGTACATCGCAAGAAAGTGTATGAAATTATAGACCAAGATATTGCAGTAGAATATAGAAGAATCGTTAATGCTAACGATATATTCGGATAGTATACAAAAACATCGACCTTTTTACAGGCCGATGTTTTATTATGCCGCTTTCTTCTTGCGTTTCACGAACTTAAGTATCAATGGATAAGTGAGTGAAAGTATGGTCATGATTGTCAGTACGATACTAATCGGTGAACCAAAGAAGATATCGAATATGTTGTTGTTGCTGGTGATTAAACTTTTACGGAAATTTTGTTCCATATCTGATCCGACAATGGCTGCGAGTATTAATGGTGCCATCGGGAAGTCTAACAGTTTTAAGCCTAAGCCGAGTAAACCAAAGACTAATAAGATATAGAAATCTACGACACTGTAACCTAATGTATAAGTTCCTAAGTATGCGAGTACTAAGATAATCGGATACAAGACTTTAGGCGGTGTGCGCAAGATTTTAAGTAATAAACCGATTAAAGCAATGTTGATGATGACTAAGAAGATATTGCCGATGAACATACTGTTGATTAATGTCCAAATGGTTTCTGGTTCGTTCTCAAAGAGAAGCGGTCCTGGTTGGAGTCCTAACATAATGACTGCCCCTAAAATAACAGCGGTTGTACCTGAACCCGGCACGCCCATTGTCAGTAAAGGAATCAAAGCACCGACAGAAGCGGCGTTGTTGGATGCTTCTGGTGCGGCAACACCCTCAATAGCACCTTTACCGAAGTCTTTGCCGTTCTTGTTGACTTGGCGTTCTGTAGAGTAACTTAGCATAGATGCTATAGAACCTCCGGCACCAGGTAAGACACCGATCACAAACCCTAATGGACTTTGTCTTAACATAGTCCACCATGTACGTTTCCAATCTGTTTTAGTCAGTTTCATAGCGCCTAGTTTGGCATCAGGCGGCTTTAAAGCTTCTAGATGCATATAATTGTATAGAACTTCTGCGACCGCATAAACACCGATGATAACGACTAAGAAGTTGATGCCTTCACTCAGGTGAGGAATGTCGAAGGTGAAGCGGTAAACACTTGTCTGTAAATCGACACCTACAGTACTGACCATTAAGCCGATGGCAGTCGCAATAAAACCTTTAACCATCTTACCGATTGAAAGTGACACAATGGTTGAAAGTGTAAATAAGAATAAGACGAAGTATTCTCTTGGCCCAAATTGAAGCGAGAAGTCGGATAATGGTTTGGCGAGAAAGATAAATCCGATAACTGCGACAATCCCGCCGATTAATGATGCTACTGCAGAAATCGTTAATGCTTTACCCGCTTCTCCATTCTTCGTCATCGGATACCCATCAAATGTGGATGCGATTGCGGAACCATCACCCGGTGTATTTAACAAGATGGAACTGCGAGATCCCCCATACATCGCGCCATAATAAATCGCAATCATTAAAATCAAGGCACTTACCGGTTCCATACCGAACGTGACAGGAATCAAGACCGCAACTGCAGTTGCAGGTCCCAACCCCGGCAGCATGCCTACTATTGTCCCTAAGAAACCGCCAATCAATACCCAAAGCAAATTCATGGGGTGAAAGGCAGTTGTGAGACCCTCTAAGAAAGTGTTGATATCTCCCATATTGCTCCCCCTTGTCTTATGGTAAACTCACATCTAATAATTGCGAGAAGGTATACCATGTAATTCCTGAAAATACGAGCGCAACAATAATATTTTGAAGCCAGTGTTTCACCCCATTAATTAAAAACAACACGCCTCCTAAGAAGAGGATAGTCGAAATTAAGAAACCTAAGCGTTCGAATATTAAAGCATAAATAATAATCATCACAATCGTTGCGCCTAAACGAATCAGTGTTTTCTTTTGAAGTAATAAATCGAGAATCTCAAAGTGCTCATGGCGACGTTTATATTCTTGGAAGAAATAAATCACACTCATCACAATGAGCAGCGTCGCAACGAGTAACGGAAAGTACATCGGACTGTTCGGGTCGCCGATACGAGACCGTTGTACATTAAGTGTCAGTACCAGATAAATAATCCCTAATAATGTAAGGAGAATCGGTGGTAAAAGTCGTGCCATACAATGTCCCCCTTAAAATCCAGCATCTTTAATGAGCTGATCATATTTTTTGCGTTGTTCTTTTAAGAACTTTTCAGATTCATAGCTGTCTTTATAGAAATTGTCCCAATCATTGTTTTTGCGTAAATCTTGCCATCCTTTAGAACGGACAACTTTGCGCATAGTCTTATCCCAATAAGCACGTTCTTCTTTTGTCATATCTTTTGTGCCCATGACACCGCGCCAGTGCGGGAAGACCATATCGACGCCTTGTTCTTGCCATGTAGGTACGTCTTTAATCCCTTTGATACGTTTCTCTGATGAAACTGCCAACATTTTGAGTTTATGTACTTGATGCTGCTCTTTTACTTCTGAAACTGCAGTAGAAGCTACATCGACATGTCCTCCTAGCAATGCTGTCTGTAAATCTCCGCCGCTTTTATAGACGAGGAAGTCTAATTGATCGACATCCACACCATATTGTTTAGCGGCTTGTACGAAAGCAAGATGGTCATTGTTGCCAAGACCTGGTGCGACACCGATGGTTAAGGATTTCGGATCCTTCTTCAGCTTGTCCATGACTTCTTTACCAGAATTCAAATTGGATTTATTAGAAGCTGTTAAGCTGATCCATTCTGTTGCTAATATAGCAATCGGTGTGAAATCATCTTCACTTAAGTCGCTGAGCCCTAGTTCTTTGTTTGAAAGCAATAAACTAGAGTTGATTGCGATGGTATTCGGAGAACGAGATTTTAAATATTGCCAACCGACTTCACCGCCTCCGCCAGGTTTATTAATCACAGTGATGTTTTGTTTTGTCAGATTTTCATCTAACATGACTTTTTGAATCGCACGAGCTGTTGTATCCCAACCGCCGCCAGGCGATGCTGGCGCAACAATCTCTACTGTTTGATTCGGAAAGTCTTTAGAAGCAGACTGCTTTTCATCTTCTTGCTTGCCGCAGCTTGCTAAAAGTACTGTCAAAATTAACACGAAGCACCCCAATCTTCGCATAAAAATCCCCCTTTGTTTAAAAATATTCAATTTTCTAATAATTTATCACAATTTTCAAAAATCAACAATAAAGCATAGATGTTTTTAATATATAAATCTTAAAGAGGATAATTATAGAAATAGATATAAACTGAGAAGGGGAATAATAACCGTTGCTACAATACTGATTAGTGTTAATAAGCAATGTGCTAATAATTCCTTTTAAACATTCATGTAATCAATTAAATAATAGTCAAAATATTTTTAATGACGAATTGTGATTATCTTCTGTTTGTGTTTTAATTAAACAAACGCTTGTTTGAGCAAGCGGGAAGGGGATTTATAATTCAACATGAAAACCAGGAAAGAAAAACATAGAAATATAGTTTATTTCACTTCGGTAGGTATTATCCTGCTAGCAACATTGGTTGCGGGAATTTTCCCAAAACTCTTCGGTAAATATGCACAAAGTACGTATGACGTGATTGCAGGGACATTCGGCTGGCTCTTCTTAGTCATTATCGTTGTACTGGATATCTTCTTAATTTCGTTAGCCGTATCACGTTTCGGACGTTTCAAACTTGGCGCAGATGATTCTGAACCGGAATTCTCATTCATGTCTTGGATCGGGATGTTATTCTCAGCAGGACTGGGTGTCGGTATTGTCTTCTGGGGTGTCGCAGAACCTTTAACACACTTCTTGCATTCGCCATTCCCAGGAACAGTGAAAGATCAGTCAGAAGAATCCGCACGTTTAGCCATGGGCTATACATTCTTCCACTGGGGTATCTCTCAATGGTCGATTTTCGCTATGGCAGGTTTAGTAGTGGCTTACTTCCAATTCCGTAAAAAGCGTAACGGATTAATTTCAACAGCGATGGAACCGGTATTCGGTGAAGCGTATCCTAGACCTGTTCGTAATCTGATTGATATTTTAGCGATTATCGCAACAGTAATGGGGATTGCGACATCAATCGGTTTAGGTATTATGCAAATCAGCGGTGGTTTGCATCATGTATTTAATGTACCGAATACAAACGTAACCAAAGTTGCGATTACAGTATTAATGGTATGTATCTTCCTAGGTTCAGCTTTAACCGGTCTAAACCGCGGTGTGAAATGGTTAAGTAATATTAATATCGGCCTTGGTGCTATTTTATTAATCTTTATCTTAATCTTCGGAGACTTAAAATTCGTATTAGAGTCTTATACATTAGCTATCGGTGATTACTTACGTCACTTTATTGAATACAGTTTACGTGTGAATCCATATTCAGGAGAGAACGGATGGGTTCAAAAATGGACAGTCTTCTATTGGGCATGGGTAATTGCGTGGTCGCCGTTTATCGGTGGTTTCGTTGCACGTGTATCAAGAGGACGTACTATTCGTGAATTCGTTATCGGCGTATTAATCATTCCGCCATTAATTTCATTTACATGGATTGCAGGTTTCGGCGGTACTGCACTTAAGATTGCATTAACGCAAAATACTGGAATTGAAAAGATTGTAGACAAAGACTACTCAGTCGCATTGTTCGAGTTGTTAAAACAATTCCCAATCTCAGACATTACAAGTATTTTAGCAATCGCACTTATCTTCATCTTTATCGTCACAAGTGCCGACTCTACGACACATATTGTCGCAAGTATGGCTACGGGCGGTGTAGATAATCCGAATATAAAAGACAAAGTTATTTGGGGTCTGCTTATCGGTGCTATCTCAGTCACAATGACAATTGCGGGCGGACTGACAAGTCTGCAGACTGCATCACTTGTGACAGGCTTGCCATTCTCGATCATTCTGATACTCATGATTGTGTCTATCATGCGTGCATTGCGCAGAGAACACACGAAACACTTCCAAATGTCTTATATCGATGACGATACAGACTACTCTATTCCATTAGAGAAGCGTGAAAAAGAAATCGAGAAAGAAGAAGCAGAAGCAGCCAACGACACAAAAACCAATGATAAAGAACAATAAATTGTGAAATCGTATAAATAGACTGAATGCCTCGTATCTCAAACGGTACGAGGCATTTTTATCAGGTGTTTTAAGGTTTATTTCGATAGCAATATACAATATAGCCAGTGATAATCAAGAGCAATGTAAAAGCAGAAGGTAATAGATGTATGATTGCTTGTCCAAGACTTTCGTGCTCAATAAATATGCGATCCATTAACATAATTATGATAAATATAATGATTCCGATGACTACATTGTAAACGGGTTTCTGTTTAACAATACAATAGACTGTATATGCGAGAATCAGAACAATAAAGAAGATAGTTAATAAGGAAAAATACATGATGTCTTCAGCCTTTCTTAAAAAATGATAAATAGTAGTAAATAATGATTTCTTTCATTATTTAAGTTAACATAAAAATGAAAGGAAAAGCAGTAGATATAAAATAGATTAAATATACTATAAATAGAGAGAAGGGGAATCATAATGAAAGTGTTGAGAATTATCCTTGTGATTCTTAGTACATATTTGATTATAGGCGGTGTGGTTCAATTTATAAATTCTGATTTTAAAATAGCACATATCAGCATAGGCAATATCAATAGCGTAGTTACTACGGTAGTCGTTGTACTGTTGGTAGTGATGAATGTCGTCCGAATATTAATATCTAAGGATGATAAAAATAACAAGTAAGATAAAGGGTGTTTTGTTAATTAAAAAGGCAATTATTAAGAGTGATCGCTATAAGCTGTATCACTCTTATAACTGTTACCTATTTCACAATCTTGTGACAACTTGAAAAATGTGGTTCAATTAAGAAAACGCTTTCACAAAGTTGACACATCTAGAATCGCATCTGAAAGAGAAATAAAAGGGGGATTGTGGAATGGTTACTTTTATTGTTTCAATCATTTTATTGATTGTAGGTTATTTCACTTATGGGAAGTATATTGACAAGATGTTCGGTCCTAAAGAGGCAAGACCGACACCTGCACATCATCAGCGTGATAATGTGGACTATTTACCGATGAAGACATCATCCAACTCCTTGATTCAATTACTGAATATTGCAGGGGTGGGACCTATCTTCGGTCCGATTATGGGGGCATTATACGGACCAGTCGCATTCTTATGGATTGTCTTAGGATGTATCTTTGCAGGAGCGGTACATGATTATTTAACGGGTATGATTTCTATTCGAAATAAAGGGGCACATTTACCGGAACTTGCGAGTAAATTCTTAGGCAAGGTAATGAAACACTTCGTCAATGTCTTCTCGATTTTATTATTACTACTCACAGGGACAGTTTTCGTTACAAGTCCAGCCTTATTATTACATAATTTAATGGATGGACGTATTGCGTTAGGCATCATTATCTTCGTGATCTTCGTATACTATATTCTATCTACGATTTTACCGATTGATAAAATTATTGGTCGTATTTATCCGATTTTCGGCGCCTTATTATTAATCAGTGCCATCGGCATGGGCTTTCGTTTAATCCAAACAGGCGCACATATTCCTGAATTAAGCTTGCAGAATATGCATCCGGATGGTGCACCGATATTCCCATTATTGTTCTTCACAATTACATGCGGTGCATTATCAGGCTTCCACGCGACACAAACACCGATTATTTCACGTACGACAAACAATGAAAAGAACGGTCGTTTTATCTTCTACGGCATGATGGTCGCAGAAGGTGTCATTGCGATGATTTGGGCAGCTGCGGGTATGAGTTTGTTCAATGGTTATGAAGGATTACAAAGTGTATTAGCACAAGGTGAAGCAGCATTAGTAGTAAGTAAAGTTTCTCACTTATTGCTAGGATCAGTACTAGGTACAATTGCGGTATTAGGTGTGATTGTATTACCTATTACTAGTGGTGATACATCATTTAGAAGTGCACGAATGATTATCGCAGACTACTTGAAGGTTAATCAGCGTTCATTATGGAAACGTATTATGGTTGCGGCGCCATTATTCGTAGTTAGTTTCGCATTGACACGTATTGATTTCACTATCTTATGGCGCTACTTCTCGTGGGCTAACCAAACAACTGCGGTTGTTGCTTTATGGGTAGGAGCGATGTATCTATTGCTTGCGAAGAAGAACTTCTGGGTTGCGGCAGTACCTGCTACATTCATGACTTGGAATATCTTTGTATATATTTTAAGTCAGAAAATCGGCTTCGGTTTAGATTTAACATTAAGTTATTATCTCGGAGCGGTACTGACTCTATTATGGGTCGCATACTTTATTTACCAATATAAGAAAGTGACATCCGAAGTAAAATTTGAACTTGATCATCATATTTCAAATCAGCATACACAAGTCGTATAAATAATCACCCCGCTTCTTAAAGAAAGAGGCGGGGTGACACTATATGACCAAGTAGTTTTAATTTTTGTAAAAAATGTTATTCTTTTGCATACAAACTCTATGTAATTGAGAATAAAAACATAAAATTTTCCTATGTCTTAATGTAAAATGACTGTTCATAACTTATAATGAAAAAATGAGAAAGTTGAATAGATGGTGGCAAATCTGATGAGAAGGAGGTGGTGCCTATGGGACCGCTGAATTCGAAAGAAAGGTTTGTAATATGAGTGTATTTGAAGCTATTAGCCTCATGATCATGTTCTGTGAACTGCAGTTCGTAATCGTGACGTTCATTATTTCATATATCTCAAAAAACGAAAAAAAATAACCCATCTAATCAATTTTGACTGAGTTAGATGGGTAAAAGCATTTAAAAATGTCACCGTCTTTTTAACGGTCTCAAGCGTCGTGTTGGTGCACGGCGCTATTTTTAATACAAAAGTATTATCCCATGAAATAGATTAAAAGTATAGTGAGAAGATAAAAGGATTTAAAATCTTTAGAAAATAAGCGTTGATAAAATGACGAGAAAATAAGTTGAATGAGCATATTAGAAGCAATCAGTTTAAAGATAATAATCTGTGAAGTGCAGTTCGTAATCGTAACGTCCATTATTTCATTGGGCTTAAAAAATAAAAAACCCCATCTAATCAATTTTGACAGGATTTAGATGGGGAAAACTTGTAATTAATGTCACCGTCATTTTAAAGATCTCAAGCGTCGTGTTAGAGCACGGCGCTCTATTAATACAAATGAGTGTATTTGAAACGATTAGCCTCATGATAATATTCTGTGAATGACAGTTCATAATTGTGATGTTTATTAATTCATTCATCTCAAAAAAGACAAAAAACAACTCATCTAATCAATTTTGACTGCGTTAGATGGGTAAACCTATTAAAACAATGTCACCGTCTTTTTAACGGTCTCAAGCGTCGTGTATGCGCACGCTGCCTGTAACATGAAAATATTATCGCATAAAATAATTAAAAAGTATAGTGTGTTATCTATAAAAATTTAAAGTTTTTAAATTCTATCTCTGACAAAATAGCGAGGTGAAGAACTAAACCTTATAATCTGTGATTCAATTTGTTAAGCTCACCATAGAAATAAGCACGTTCCCCATGTTGTATATAATCCAGACCTACTTCTTCTTCATCTTCTGTTGTGCCTAATTCACTAAAGCGGCCAATAATCTTAGCAATAAGGAAGGTCATGATACCACTGAAGAGCAGTGTCACAGCGACTGCGATGAACTGTACAACAACTGCATACCAATTGCCTCCTAACAGCAGACCATCCGCAATTTTAGAATTGATTTGATGGGATTGAAAGACACCTGTCAATAAAGCGCCGATAATTCCGCCGATACCATGTAAACCAAAAGCATCTAAAGCGTCGTTGTAGTTGAGCTTGACCTTAATATAATTAATGGTGAAGAAACAACCTATACCACCGATACCAGATAAGATTAATGCACTGATTAAATGGACATATCCCGCAGCAGGCGTAATGGTAACAAGTCCTGCCAACACACCTGATAACATACCCACTAAGCTGGTTGTACGTTTAGTGAGGTATTCCATTGCCATCCAAGAAAGCGCACCTGCACTTGCGCCGAGTACTGTGTTAACGAACGCAGTCATCGCAATTGCATTGAATGTGTATGCACTGCCTGCATTAAATCCATACCAGCCCAGCCAAACCATGATGGCGCCGATTAAACTAATAACAAGATTGTGCGGCGGTCTTTTATCAAAGGTGCGTCCTGCGCCAATCATCATAGCTAATACAAGTCCGGAAACACCAGATGAAATATGTACAACCGTACCGCCTGCATAATCAATTGCGCCAAGACGATCAATCCAACCGCCGCCCCATACCCAATGTGCGACAGGACTATATACCACAATGACCCAAACAAAGACAAAAATGAGGTAAGGGAAAAACTTCATCTTCTCAGAAATCGAACCAGATAAGATTGAAACAGCAATCGTACAAAACATAAGTTGGAAAATCATAAATAAAGCAAAAGGAATATGCGGTGAAAGTTCCGATTGTGTTGAAAAGCCGACATGCTGCGCAAAGAAATATTGAAGTCCGCCGATCCATGATGTTCCTGGCGCAAAACTAAGTGTAAAACCTAATACAATCCAAGCAACAGTCACCACCACAATGGCAGCCATACTTTGCATTATCGTATCTAAAACGTTTTTAGACTGCACTAACCCTCCATAAAATAAACTCAACCCAGGTGTCATTAACCACACTAAAAGCGTACATAAGAAAATAAATAAAGTATCGTTGATATTCATGATGTCTTCACTCCTTAAAAAGAGCATAGCGTGTCACACTTTAAAGTACAAAAATAGGTGAGAAAAACTGACATAATAGGTAAGAAAATATAACATGGCAGTCTAGCGGAGTGTCTTAAAAAATTAGAAAGGGCAGAAGAATTGTTGCTCTTTTAGTTATTAAAAAAATACCCAGTCAATCAATCATTAAAAAATAAAATCCTCAAACAGTTAAGCATACGTTTGGGTCGAGTAGGCACACACCTCCGAATAACTGCAAAAATATGCTAGGGTAAAATCAGAGGTTTATGGTAAAAAAAGAGGCAAGGACTTTTGAATTTGTCCTTGCCTCATCTTTAATTTCTTATTGTGTGACTAATGCATCAAAGTTTTTAAGACGTCTTTCTTTTTCCTCATCGCTGATGTTGTGTTTTGCGACATAGCGATTACGTTCGTGCTGTGCACATTCTTTACAGCAAGCACCTAAATAACGGTGTTCGTTTTCTTCTGAAACTAAGATTTGTTTATTGCAGTCAGGGTCGCTGCAATTGATATAACGTTCGCATGGTGTACCGTCGAACCATTCTTTGCCGATGACTGTTTTTTCTACTTGGTTGACGTCTACACTGATACGTTCGTCAAAGACGTACATTTTACCGTCCCATAATTCGCCTTGTGTTTCTGGATCTTTACCGTAAGTTGCGATACCGCCTTCTAATTGTGCTACATCTTCAAAGCCTTCTTTAAGCAAGAAGCCTGAGAATTTTTCACAGCGGATACCGCCGGTACAATAAGTGACAATTTTTTTGTCCATGAACATGTCTTTGTTTTCTTTGATCCAATCTGGCAAGTCACGAAAACGTGTAATGTTCGGACGTACTGCACCGCGGAAATGGCCTAAGTCGAATTCATAATCATTACGTGCATCAATAACGATTGTATCATCGTCTTGTAATGCTTCTCTGAATTCAACCGGAGATAAATATTTACCTGTTGTTTCGCGCGGGTCAATATCATTTTCTAAGTCCAGTGCAACAATTTCTTTTCTTGGGCGTACATGCATTTTCTTGAATGCATGGCCTTCTGCTTCATCAATCTTGAATGTAATATCTTTGAAGCGTTCATCTGCACGCATATGTGCAATATAAGCATCCGTATCTTCTTTTGTGCCTGAAAGTGTACCGTTGATACCTTCAGTAGACACTAGAATACGGCCTTTTAAATTATGTGCTTTGCAGAAGTCTAAATGTTCTGCCGCATAAGTTTCTGGGTCATCAATAGTGACATATTTATAATATAATAATACTCTATAATCCATAATATGATACTCCTCAATCTTTCTATCTATTTCTCATTATAAAGGAAAAAGCCAAGACATAAATGATGCATAAGACCTATTTTTCTCTCACGAGTTTCATTTTTCCACTATGATAGCTTAACAAATAATTGTAAATATGCAATAAGTTCGTTTCGAAAATTAAAATATATATGCCTAATTAACCCTTTAAGCATAATCCGATTGGTTTCACACTTAACCGGGTATAATAAATATATGAACAACTTTAAATGAGGTGAATAAGATGGCTGAAATTAAACACAATAATAATAGATTCTATGTAGGCGATGAATCTAAACCAACTGCAGAAATGGATTATACTCCAAATGGTGATGTAATGGTTATTACGCATACAGGTGTAGATCCAAGTTTAAGAGGTCAAGGCGTAGGCAACCAGTTAGTTCAAGCAGGTGTAAAATACGCAAGAGAAAACAACATGAAAATCGACGCAAAATGCTGGTTTGCGAAGAAACTCATTGAAGATAATCCAAATGATAAAGACTTATTAGTCGAAGAATAAATTTGATAGTCAGTATGATAGGCAAACATTTTTAATAGGTGTTTGCCTATTTTTAATGGGTTATATCAAGGAATTAAAGAGTGCCGGGGGTGTCTAGGATGTTTGATAAAACCTTGTATAACAAGTACTCGTAGTATTACCTGGGAAATAACATGGCAGTCTAAAATGAAGTGTCTTTAAGGTAGAGTGTATACTGTCGAGGAAGCTGCAGGCAATAGAAAACGCACACCTTGAAGATGTGCGTTAACTGTTATTTATGGCTGTTATCTTGATTTTGATTTGAGCTTTGTGCAGGCGGTGCCTGTTGCGGTTTTGCTTGTTCAGGTTTAGCCGGCTCAGGTTTTGGTTCTGGTTTAGGCTGTGGTTTCTCTTCAGCTTTTTCTTCTTGTTTCGGCTCTGAATTTGAGTCAGGTTGTGCTTTAGGTTGCGGTGCAGGTGCTTGGTAAACAGGTTGTTGCTGAGGCTGCTCATAGTGCACCTGTTCTTGTGCTGCTGTATCTTGCTGATTGTCGTTTTGTTCTTCTTTTTTCTTATGTTCTTTTTCTGGCTGCTTTTTATGTTCTTTCTTATCTTTGTTTTCAAAGTATTTAGCCGCATCGATATTACTGCTGTGTTTATATTTATCATAAGCGATCATACCGCATATGATGATTGCGGTGATTAATAGCGCTGTTATTACTACTGCTGCGATTCTCTTGAAAGCTTGTAACATAACTGATTGTCTCCCTATATCTATAGTTTACTCTTGATGCATGGTGTAGAGCTACATGTTAATTTTATAGAATTGTTCAAGGTATTTCCACCTTTTTATATGTTCTTTAGAATGAGGTGTCAGATATAAAAGGTTTGAGAAATATATTTGCGTGTAAAATGAATAAAGAATGAAAAGGTGTGATGTTTAGAAATAGTACTAAGTGGTATAGTTTTTATATCAAACAATTCATAAAGTGAGGTTGATACAATGGCAGAAGTAAAACATGGCAATAACAAGTTCTATGTAGGAGATTCTGAAGCACAACCCGATGCAGAAATGACATATGTACCGACAGGAGAAGACAAAATTATTATTGACCATACAGGTGTAGGCGAAAGCATGCAAGGCCAAGGTGTCGGGAAACAATTAGTAGAAGCAGGCGTTAATTGGGCACGTGAAAATAACGTGAAGATTTTAGCGACTTGCCCATTTGCTAAGAAAGTCTTAGAAGAAACACCTGAATATCATGATGTATTGATTAAACACTAGACTGAAGGGTGTCTTAAAAGCTTATCATAACAACCTTTCGACTTATATTTATAATAAAGCAGCGCCCTAGTTTTTGAAGCTTAGGACGCTGCTTTTTAACGGTCTAAATGTCTGTATAAAGTTGCTCGGCTGATATTGGTTTTAGCTTTGATTTCATCAAGTGTATATTTTTTCGACATGTACATTTCAATCGCATCTTTCAAGTTTTGATCATTACGTTTTGGACGTCCAGGCGACTTGCCTTCTCTAACATATTTTTCGATACCGAGACGTGTTCTGAACTTAACGACATCGCTTTGAAATTGGGTTAAATATTTTAAATGCGTATGGAAATTTTGATGAGTATTGCCTGTAAGTACTTGATCAAGATTAATAACATACAAGGAGATGTGCTGTTTTTCAAGCAAGTCTAAAATATCTAAAAGCTGACGTGTTGAATCTGCCAGGATACACAAGTCAGTGACATACAATGTATCGTTTGGTTTGAGTGTAGTATGCAGCAGTTCATCTAATACAATGCGCTTTTTAGCTTCAGCATGCTTTTCCTCTAAGAGTTTATCGGTATAATTTTGGATTTTTTGACGTTGTACGGTACATGTATCATTGATTTCTACAGGACGGAGATAGCCGTATTTCATTATATTCACCTAACTTATAGTCAATTAGTTTCAAAAAGGGATAGAAATATGAAACTTTTCTGTTATACTTGCTTAGTAGTATTTCACGTAAAGGAGATTCATTATGTTTGAGACATTTAAAACAGAATGGCTGCAGCAGCCTGGCAAGAACTTTATGGCCGGCTTAGTTGTTGCTTTGGCATTAATACCTGAAGCGATTGCCTTTTCAATTATCGCAGGTGTCGATCCGATGGTCGGCTTATATGCTGCGTTTATTATTGCGACTGTTACGGCAATTGCAGGCGGACGTCCAGCCATGATTTCCGGCGCTACAGGTGCTGTTGCCTTAGTTGTTACACCTTTAGTACGCGACCATGGTTTAGAGTATCTATTAGCAGCCACTATCTTAATGGGGCTGATTCAATTTATTTTAGGTGTACTTAAAATCGGACGCTTGATGAAGTTTATTCCGCGTTCTGTCATGATAGGTTTCGTAAATGCTTTAGGTATCATGATCTTCATGTCTCAACTTGAACATATCTTTGGTATTTCGATTCATACTTATATCTACGTTATTGTAACACTTCTCATGGTATATATCATTCCGTTGTTTAAGCGTATCCGCATACCCGCACCGCTGATTGCGATTGTCGTATTGACTGCGATTTATATGATATTTGGGTCTGATGTGAGAACGGTAGGAGATTTAGGCAATATTCAACAGAAATTACCGCATTTCTTAATTCCTGATGTGCCTTATAATTTAGAAACTTTACGAATTATTTTCCCTTATGCGCTCTCAATGGCGATTGTAGGGTTAGTAGAAAGCTTATTAACAGCTAAAATTGTAGATGACTATACAGATACGTACTCTAACAAGAATAAAGAGTCCAGAGGCCAAGGGATTGCGAACATCATCACAGGATTATTTGGCGGTATGGGCGGTTGTGCAATGATTGGACAATCTGGTATCAACGTACGTTCTGGTGCCAACAGTCGTCTTTCTACACTGACTGCAGGAGTCATGCTGATGTTCATGATTATGGTCTTAGGGGATATTGTAGTTAAAATTCCAATGCCCATTTTAGCAGGTATTATGGTGATGGTTTCAGTAGGTACAGTCGATTGGGGCTCTTTCAAATATATTAAGAATGCTCCGAAAACAGACGCTGTTGTAATGCTGTTGACCGTTATCATCGTCTTATTTACGCACAATCTTGCGATTGGTGTAGTTGTCGGGGTTGTCTTCAGTGCTTTATTCTTTGCTGCGAAGATATCCCAAGTGGACGTGCAGCAACATCAGCAAGGCGATCATGTACAGCTGGCAATTAATGGACAAATCTTCTTTGTTTCGATTGATAGTCTGATGGGACAAATCGATTTGAATCAGCATCATAAGACAATCACGATAGATTTAAGCCGAGCACACTTATGGGACGATTCTGCAGTAGTTGCGATTGACAATCTCGTAAATAAACTTAAGCACAAACAGAATCATGTAACAGTGGTAGGGTTAAATGCACAGAGTCATAAAATCATTAAAGAACTCAGCCAATTAAATCACAATCATTTTAAAGTCTGAAGCGCTTTGCTTCAGGCTTTTTCTGTGCGCATAAAAAAACACAAAGCACCAGAAAACTCTGTGCTTTGTGCAGTAAAATTATTAAATTTCTTTTAATTGGCGTTCGATTTCATCACGTTTATGTTCAAGGAAGTCAGGTAATGTCAGTTTGCTTCCTAAGTCTTTAACATCAGTATCTACAGTGAAGCCAGGTGCTTCTGTCGCAAATTCATAAAGGATTTTATTGTTGCGGTAGTAGATGGATTTAAAGAAATAACGGTCGATAATACCAGAGTTGTTGCCTGGCAATTGATCTAATTTTTCAAGTACCGTCTGCAAGGCTTCATCAGTCGGGATACTGACAGCGATATGATGGACATAACCGCGGCCTGGTTTAACACTTTCGCCTTGCTCTTCCACTAAGACAAAGTCGCTGTAACGTCCGCTTTGGTCAAGTGTATATACATTTTTATCGCTTGGGTGTGCTTGGTAGCCTAATACGTTTGTTAAGAAATCGATGGTAGGCGCTAAATTACGCAAATGCAATTCTACTGGCCCCATACCTAGAATTTGATGTTCGCTCGGTACATCTGTATATGGATTATAATGCCATACTTTTGGAATCGTATGGTCGCCGTTAACCATTAATACTAACTTCAAACCGTCTGGATCTTCAAAAGCTAAAGCCGGTTGATTTAAGTACGTTGTTGTTTCAGCATCTACATTATGCTGGCTTAAACGTTCTTTAAAGTATGTGATGGCAGCTTCATCTGGTACTAATAAAACTAAACGTTCAATACTGTTTGTACCTGAATGATGTTTGCCCAGCATACTCATTTCAAAGAATGTTAATAATGTGCCCGGTGCACCTGTTTCATCCCCGTAGAAGATATGATACATCGATGGATTATCTTGGTTTACAGATTTTTCGATTAAGCGCAAACCTAATACTTCTGTGTAAAATTGTTTATTTTCACGTGCATCTTTTGTGTACATTGAGATATGGTGATGTCCTGTAATCAGTGTCATACTATCCCTCCTGTTTATCTAGTATAATTATTATACCTACATCATACAATGTTTCTACAAATAAAGAAAGCTTTATGTTCTTCTACCCGAATTGTTAATGATATATGATAAAACACATACTTTAAGGGATATACTTTGTCGCACCTTACTGTATCCGTCATAATGGAATTAAGACCAAAGAGAGATAGATGGGGTGAAAGTATGAACTTTGTGAAGATATCACTCATAGTCGCGTTAATGTGCTTATTAGCACTGATTGAGATGATAGCAGCCGCAACAGTCGGTTTAAGTTATATAGTCGCAATAGCCATTTCTATTGTAATGGTTATATGTATCATCATTATTATCATGGAGATACTCAAAGGAAGGAAGAAGTCCTAGCATATACATAACCTGATCGCTGACAGTCCGTCACTGCTGGCAATCAGGTTATTTTTCTGTCGAAAATGAAAGAAAGTACTCGTATACGTAACAGTGTTATGTTACATTATTCCTAGGAGGATAATTATGACAGAACAATTAATCAGCAAAAAGGATTTGCTCGTTGAATGCGATATTACGTATGGCCAACTGTATCGCTGGAAAAGAAAAAAATTAATCCCAGATGAATGGTTTATTCGAAAGTCCACATTTACCGGTCAAGAAACGTTCTTGCCTAAAACGAAAGTACTTCAAAGAATCAAAGCGATTCAACAATATAAAAATGACTATGCTTTAGACGAAATGGCCAAGTTATTCGAAGCAGCATCTAATGAGCCTAAAGCAGAATACTGGGATAATGAAGCACTCATCAAAACATGGGCAGGTTTCTTTAAACAAGAAATCGGTGAAAAATTGTTAGCGCAATATCCGGAAGATACAGCGGTTTATGTCGGTACGATTCTAAACGAAGTCATTACACGCAGTATCTTATCGATGGATGAAGCACAAGCGCTGCAAGCATTCCTATTGGAATCTGCGCATAACAATAAAACGGCAGAGTTGTATATTTGCCGCAAGTTCGCAGTCACATTCTACTTGCTTGTGGAACAGAATACTCCTATTCAATTAGATAACAGTGTGAGGGTAATAGAAATAATCAGCGCAGAAAACTTATTTAAGAAAGAAGGCTAAACATCATGAGTCAGTCTATCAGAGGTATGGGAAAAAGAATCCTGGAAGCACACACCTATGACACTATTTTATTGCTTGGCGAAATAACAATATTAAACGAAGCCATCATCAATGACATCAAACTTACCGGAGACATTACCACAGCGGATAATGTGGAAATCCATAACTTGAAGCTGCTTGGAGAAATGAAATGCGATAAGAATGTGCGTATCGCGCAAGCATCTATTATCGGTAAAGTCCAGATCGCAGAGGATTTGGACTTCACTGATTTCAAAGTGAAAGGCGAAGTAAATGTTTCAGGGCGTTTGCGCGGAGATAATATCGATATTATCGGTATGATTCAAAGTACGCGCGATTGTGAAGTCGATACTTTTAATGTGAACGGCAAAGTGCAGATTGAAGGTATGTTAAATGCGGATTCAATAGAATTCAAAGTACAAGAAGACTCTTATATCCGAGAAATCGGCGGGGACCAAATTAAAATTCTTGAACAAAACAAAGAGAACAGTAAGAAGTCGTTCATCACTGTTGTTTCTAACCAAAAGACACCTGCTTATCTGACGGCAGAAATCATTGAAGGTGATACGATAGAGGTGAATGCGGTCAAAGCGAAAGTGATCAGAGGCGACCATGTGGTCATTGGAAATAACGTCGAAGTGGATAAAGTAGAATATACCAATTCGCTGGAATGTGCGCCGCACGCACAAGTCAAAGAGGTCGTGAAATTATAACATCATAGGTGAATTATCAAAATTCCTCAAAAAATATCAGAATAATTAGATTGTTGTTACTATTATTTTGATTATGTGCTAAAATAAATTTTTATTATCAAACTAATCGTTGGTTGACGATTAGTTTTTTATAGTTAAGGGGGAATTATGATGGGATTTTCTACTGAACCGATATTAATATGGTTTGTGTTAGGCTACGGTTTATTAATGATCGTATTAGGTTTTATTTATTCTAAGAAAGTTGAAAGCAACGAAGACTTTATCCTTGCGGGTAAATCATTAGGGCCTGTGGTGTTGATGGGGACATTGCTTGCGACATGGGTCGGCAGCGGTTCTGTAACCGGCGGTCAAAACTCATTAGCCTACAGTTTCGGCTTATGGCCGGCAATCGGCTATATGATTCCGAGTATTATCGGTATTGGGACGATTTACATAATCAGCTCTAAGATTAGAAACTACGGGAAGTATACAGTAGCGGAAATCCTTGAGATGAAATATGGTAAAGTCGCAAGTTATATAGCTGCAGTGATTATTATTTTAGCTTTCGTAGGGATTGTTTCTTACCAATATCAAGGTTTAGCGTATGTCTTGCATGTTTCAACAGGCATCTCTGTTGAACTTGGCACGATTATTGCGGCCGTGATTATTATCTTGCTTGCGACAATGGGCGGTTTAATGTCAGTCGCACCGACAGATGCCTTAAGTGCATTCCTGATTACTATCGCATTGATTATTGCGGTACCTGTCAGTATCGCAGTTGCGGGCGGCTGGGACAACATTGTCAGCCATGTACCAGATACACATTTAGAGCCGATGGGGACGTTAAGCTTCATGCAGATTCTCGGCTTCTATATTCCAATGCTATTCTTATTATTAGGCGACCAGAACATATACCAGCGTCTTGCTTCATCAAAGGACAATAAAGTAACGCGTGTCGGTACTATCGGCTGGGTTGTCGGCTTATTGATTGTAACACCATTGATTTCACTTCTTGCGTTTATTGCACGTTCGATTTTCCCGAAAATCGAACCAGGGATGGCTTTAATCGCATTGACAAGTCAATTACCGATTGTGATTGGAGGCGTCTTAATCGCGGCACTTACTGCATTCATTACGACAACAGGGAACTCTTATTTATTATCCGCTGCGACAAGTGTGCTGTATGATTTATTCGGCGATAACTTTAAACATAAACACGAAAATAAAATGCTGATGATGACGAGAATATTAGTGCCGGTTTTAGGTGTCATCGCATTCATGCTGACAATGTACTTCCCGTCAGTCTTATCTGTACAAATGTATGCTTATACTGTTTACGGTGCAGGTATTACTCCAGCATTGCTTGCAGTGTTCATTTATCCAAAAGTCACAAAACCAGCTGGTTTAGCTTCAATGGCTGTAGGATTAGTCGCAACACTGTTTTGGGAGTTTGTCTTTGTTCAAAGTACAGGTATCAACTCAGCATTGATTTCTGTACCGCTTGCGATTATCGTCTTAGTAGTTGTGACACTATTTACTTCTAAAGGAGGCAGTCAAAGTGAACTTGAAACAACGCATTGATGCGTTTAGAAAGACTATGAAACAAGACAATATTGATTTAAGTATTGTGATGAATTTTGAGAATCAGATGTATTTCACAGGATTTAAAGCAGTTATTTATTCTAGACCGATCATCTTATTTATTTCCCAGGAAAAGATTGAAGTGATTGCGCCGAAGTTAGAAGAAAATCACTTTAAGGATAAGACGGGTATTCAATCGATTCATACGTATACTGAAATTCCGACAGAAGATGACACACCGACACGTTATCAAGATGTCTTTAATGACTTGCTGAAACAATATGAAGAGGCAAAAACGATTGGTATCGAAACAGCTTTCTTGCCGGCGCAATTCTATACTGCTGTCAAAGCACATAATTTCGAAGTAAAAGATATCAGTGAAGCATTAGTTAAACAAAGAACGTATAAGTACGAAGATGAACAAGCAGCGATTCGCGACAGCGGTAAGATTGTCAGTGAAGCGGTAGCAAAAACAATTGAAAATACAAAAGAAGGTTTGACTGAAATGGATATTGATAACTTTGGGAACAGTTATTTATTCGATACCATTTCTCAAAATTACCCTGATGCAGAATTCGGATTCTTCGTCATGTCGCCTTCAGGTATTAAACGTTCTGCAATGCCGCATACCTTCTCTAATACGAAAACCATTCACTCTGGAGATGTTATTGTACACAGCCGCCAGTTAGAACTGAATGGTTATCGTGCAGAATGCGAGCGTACTTTCTTTGCTGGTCAGCCTAATCCTGATCAAAAGAAAGCTTTTGAGACTATGGTGAAAGCACATAAAGCCGCATTAGATTTCATCAAAGTGGGTGTAACCGCAAAAGAAGTCGACCAAGCAGCGCGAGATGTGATTGAGAAGGCAGGATATGGAGATTATATCAGCCACCGTACAGGACACGGCATCGGTATCGGGCAACATGAAGAGCCATCGCTTCGATTTGATAATGACCTTGTTTTAGAAGAAGGTATGGTCTTTTGTGTAGAACCTGGTATTTATATTCCTGGCGTAGGCGGATTCAGACATTCAGATACTGTCATCTTAAAAGCTTCAGGTACTGAAGTTGTGACAGATTATCCGCATGACTTAGAGGATTTGATACGATAAAAATCAATATGTGAAACAAAAACAACACCTGCATCTTGTTATGCGGGTGTTGTGTAATTTTGTTTCAATTCAATCTTATTTTGTTCTTTCTCTGATTAATAAACCGAGAATTGTAAACGTCGTAACCGCAAAGACGATGTTCATAATAGATAAAATCTCAATAATCACAACATCTTTACCCAGACGTTCAAATGCATTGTTTTGAAGTTCTTGATCAGTAGTAAATGTTTCTTCGCTGATACGAGGATCGTCTGTTAAATCTTCTTTCATTCTCTTTTTAACAAAAGGCATAATCAGTTCCTCCTTTATTGCTAGTAACATTCCCTAATCACAAAAAGCAAAACTTTTTAAACGGTTTTTTCATTGCGCAAAGCACGATAACTGATGACGCTGCTGATAAGTCCGATGATTAAAATGACCGTCGCAAACAAGAGTGCCGCATTGTAATTTTCTGATTCTCCGATTAGGAAGCCGGAAACAAACGGCGCAATCATTTGACCGATACTATAAATAACAGTCAATGTGGCGATAAAGTTAGACTTGCCTCCAGTCTCAAGCATCAACATTTGTCCTTTAGACATGAAGAGTGTCGTTAAGCCTAGGAACGTACTGCCGAAAATCAGAGAACTGATAATCAAACTGACAATGTGATGAGAGAATATCGGTAAAGCCACACTAATGATCTGCAGGCCGAAGGCCATATATGTAGCTTTGCTGTAATCGATTTTCTCCGCAATCATAGACCAAACTACTGTAGAAGGTATGGCACCTAAACCGACAAACATCCAGCTTAAAGCCGCATATTCTGAGAAAGCAGGGATTGTTTTAACAATCGCAACTAAGAAAGTACCTGTAATAATATAGCCCGCACCTTCACAGAAATAGGCGATAGAATACCAGCGCATGAAGGTCGGATTAAGACGGACGGCAGTCTTCTTTTCTGTTTTGGCAGTGTCATTGACTTTGATTTCTGGGTTCTCTCTCATGAATAGAATAACTAAGAGACTTAGCACTAAAGAAACAAGTCCTAAGATAATCCAAGTCATTTGCCACGTGTCGACGTTTGTATAGAAGAATACGTAGATACTGCTGGTAAAGAGTCCAATCCCTACAGCACTATACAATAGTCCGGAAATCCCTTCTTTATGTGCTTGTCTTAACGCTTCTAAGACAACATTAGAGGCTAAAACAAAGACTGTACCGCTGGTAATTCCTGCGATTAAACGAAGCACTGACCATAGGAAGAAGTCGGATGTAAAGCCCATGAAGATAGTGGAGAGCACGTTTAGTATCAAGTAGATTTTGACATCAACGACTTTGCTTTTGAAGATAAACCACATTGGAATAATGGCACCGATCAAATAACCTAAGTAGTTAATTGTCGCAAGTAATCCGGCACCTTTACCATCCATATGTACCGCTTGCTGCATAAAAGGCAGGATAGGCGTATAGGCGAAACGGCCGATTGCCATCACCACAAATAAAGATGCCATCCCAAGTAATAATTGACGATGTGCGTGCTGAGACATAATCGTCACCTCTCAATCTAGATAGTTGCCCTCATTATACGCCGAGTTTAATATTAATAATAATTATGAAAAGTGATAGCTATGATAATCAAAAGTTATCAATAGAAAGATGATGGTGAAATTTCAACAAAATTAAAACGCGCTGCTTTCAATTTTGAAAACAACGCGTTCTATAAGTGAAAGGGTTGAAAAACAACCGCTTATTTTTTATCATCTTTTTTTTCGTCTTTTTTGTCGCCGCCTAATTGGTCTTTAGCGAACTCTTTACCTTTTTCAATGTACTCGTCTTTATGTTCGTTTAAGTGGTCTTCGCCTTTTTTCTTGATATCATCAAAATTCATAATCAAATTCCTCCTTAAAATTTAAGTACAGTAATACGTTACCCCGCCTCGAGATTGTGAAACATGTCGTTTTCGATTGATTACTTATTTTTCTTGTTAAGGTGTAGTAAATCTAGTTGTACTAAGAGAGGATCATGGTCGCTCGCACGTCCAGACATGTCTGTGAAGTCAGAGTTTACATGAATCATATCTAATTTTGCGTGCGGTGCGAGATGATTAGATACGAAAATATGATCTAACGTTTGTGAATTACCTTGATAGACATACGAATAACGCTGGTTCATCGGCACAAAATTAACAAGATTGGTCATTTGGCTGCTTTCTAATGTTTTTAATGGTTTCGACCATTGGAAATCATTAAAGTCGCCAAGCGCTACTACATTTGCTTTAGGATTGTCTTGTTTTACTTGAGTGATAAAGTTGGAAACTGTTTTGGCAATAGCTGTACGTTGTGCTTCGCTGCCAAGGTTGACTGGCTGGCGTTTGCCGAATAACGCATCATCACCGTTTTTAGAGTTCCAATGGTTCACAATCGCAATGACTTGTTTGCCTCTGAATTTAAACTGAGCTGCTAATGGTTTGCGTGAATCTTGGAAAGCTTGATTATCTGGATCGATACGGCCAGGGTTATGTGTTAAGTTACCTTTTTGATATGAAACAGCAGTGTGCGCATCGCCTGCAGGAACTTTTGTATCGAATTTCACTCGGTTTGGATTATATAAGAAGCCGACACGGATGTTCGCACCTGGTTGACCGCCGTCTTGATTCATCTCTGGATCAATATTGACGTATTTATATTCTGGACCGCCTGCAGCTTTAATGGCTGCGATAAGACGTTCATAAGATTGGTCGCCTTGAGGGCCGCCTTTGCCAGGGCCATCATTATCTTGAACTTCAGTGACACCGATAATATCAGGCTGCTTCATATTTTTGACTATACCGTTCGCAAGCTTTTGGGCTTTATCATCAGAAGATGATTTTACGTTATTTGAGAAATTCTCTAAATTGTAAGAGGCCATCGTCAGCTTTTGATGATCCGGTTGAATCGATGTCGGCTGCGGTGCTGTAGTTCCTTTTTGGTGTGCATTCTGCATAGTGCTTAAGTCAACATTGATTTTATAGTTTTGGTAGCCATAGTTCATGTAGCCGATGATAGGGCCTTTGAAGCGGTCGCCTGTTTTTACATCAAAGTCGCGTGCTTGATAATTATCGTACATTTTGAATGGAATGCGCTGACCGTTGGCACTATTGTGTTTCAACAAAATTCCGCCGTTTTGAGTTTCTTTTGGTTCGCTGTCTAATACTGTGAAGATGTCTCCATGTTCTTGCGGTCCGACAGCACGGACATCACCTGTCTGTACGCGCATACCTTCTAATGACTCATAATAGTCCATCGCATAACGGTTGCGGTCGAATGTTTTCAGCTGATCATTTGCTGAGATGGCTTTAGGAACTTGTTTGATTGTGTAGGGCTTCGGCAAAGGTTGATTGCTTTGTGCCACAGTGATTTTGCCGCCGCGATCATCACGGGCCACAATTTCAGTGACCGGCAAATCTGTATTCGCTTTATCGTTATAACCATCAATGGCATATTCATTGACTGTTCCGGTTACTTTAATTAAATCGCCGACTTTTACATCAGCTTTATGTTTGCCTGTATAAACGATAATACCTTCTGATGTATTGGCATTGTTGTCTGCTTCGTTATCAGGTGTCTGCATATGAAAATAATGCTGTCCGCGCAATTCATATTGATAAGTAACAATCCCTTTAACGTCTTGGACTTTCTTATTGTTATAAGGGGAGTAGTGACGTTCTCCTTGAATGTCGTGAATTGCGACAGATTGCGAGGGAGTTTCTGCACTTGCATCATTTGGCATCAATAATAATGCCGCAAGTGCAGATGTAGATAGAAGGGTTATTAATTTTTTATTGTGCATAGTGTGCCTCCAAAATATATGTATTTAATTGTAATTATATCAACGGTTCAATTAATTTATTGTTAAATTTGAGTAAATGTTTTTTGGAGTATATATATTTAAAATTGTGATGAACAGGGAAAATACTCCATATATAGATTATGTTGGAGGATGATAGTATGGATTATAACTTACTAGGAAATTCAGGATTGAATGTTTCAAAATATGCTTTAGGCTCTGTACCATTTTCTGCCACAAACGGATTTGAGAATGCGGGCGGTCTGACAGAGAAAGAAGTAGAATATTTTGTAGATTATGCGTTAGATCAAGGGATTAATCAGTTTGATACCGCAAACCTTTATGCCAAAGGCGATGCGGAATTAGCCCTAGGCAAAGGTATCCGAAATCATCGTGATGAAATGGTCATCAGTACAAAAACAGGCTTCCCATTCAACGATAACCCGAATAACGTCGGTGCAAGCCGTTTGAATATTGAACGTTCTATAGATCATTCCTTGAAGCGTTTAGGTACGGATTATGTAGATTTATATTATGTGCATACATGGGATGGACAAGTACCGGTCGAAGAAACGATTCAAACAATGAATGACTTAATCAGAAAAGGTAAAATCCGCTACTGGGGTGTATCGAACTACAGCGGTTGGAACTTAGCCAAAACGTATACGACAGCAGTAGAAAATAATATGGCACCGCCGATTGCGCAGCAAATCTATTACACACCTGAAGCGAGAGAAGCGGAATATGAATTGCTGCCTGCAGGCAAAGAACTGGGTGTAGGCAATAGTATTTGGTCTCCTTTAGGAGAAGGATTATTAACAGGTAAAATCACACGTGATAAAAAAGGCGAGCCGAATACACGACAAGGCGACGGCTGGGCTGAACCGTATGTAAAAGATCATGAATTATTCTATCGTTTGATTGAACTGGTTCAAGAAATTGCACATAATCATCAAGCAACAGTACCGCAAGTTGTACTTGCTTGGTTAAGAGAACGTCCGAATGTAGATTCACTCGTATTGGCTGCACGTAATAAAGAACAGCTGCAAGAAAATATTGCATCTTATCAGTTGAAGCTGACAAAAGAAGAAATTCAAATGATTACAGACTTAACGACACCAGAACCGATTTATCCGTTATGGCACCGTGCAATGAATTCTGCACAGAGAGGTTCTGAAGCTGAAAAAGTCTATTTAGAAGAATATCAAAGATTGATGGAACGAAAAGACAACTTGGTAGACTAGAACATTTCTTCTTAATTGGATAGACGAAAAGTTAAAAAAGTATATTAATTATTATTAAAAAAGCAGTAAGGATTTTAAGCGGAGTATGGACGTATAACTTGAGAATTAGTATACTGATGTTAATAATTATATTGATTTTATAATTTTACTATTTGCTATTACAATTAAGGAGGAACACAATGATTAAACGTACAGGTGAACACGTTTTAACATGGATAGGTGTTGGGCTAACAGCCTTAGCAGTTTTAATGACAGGTTTAATGCTTCCGTTAATGCATAGCGAGGACTTTATAACAGGTATGCAAGAAGGCAGCACAGGGGATATAACTTATGAGGAAATGATGCAATCAGCAACAGTTCTTCAAGGATTTATAACATTTGCTTTAATCATCAACCTTATTGCCCTTGTTTTAGCAGTCATCGGCGGTATCTTTATCAGTAAGAAAGCAAAAACAGCTGCAATTTTATTATTGATTGCTGGTATTATTTCATTATTAGGCAACTGGATTTCAGCAATTTTATGGATTATCGCCGCAATTATGTTATTCAGCAGAAAACCGAAAAACAATTCATTGACTGAAGATGGTTATTATAACTACGATAAAGCCAATGCCATTGCACAAGAACGTACAAGCGAACAAACAAAAGAAGAAGATCCATACAAATATTAATACACATGAGCCGTCTCATAAGAGGCGGCTTTTTATTATGATTTGAAATAATAAAATGATGTCAAACTGATTTCAAATATTAGTTTTCACTCCTTTAAATTGAGAAAAATTATGAATATGTTAAAATTTGATAGATTGATTAACTTGATTTAAAGAAAGGGGATTACTTTATGTTTAATAGAGTAAACAAGGCATCATATGCAATAGCTCTAGCTTATTTAAGCTTTATTGTCGGTGCTGGATTTACTACTGGACAAGAACTTTTACAATTCTTTGTTAATCATGGAAATGTAGCATATATTGCAGTTATTGTAACGGGTATTATAGTTGCATTTGGGACGCGGCAAGTTGCTAAGATGGGGTATCGCTTAGACGCTGACAGCTATGATATTTCACTGCATAGCTTGTTTGGTAAGGTATTAGGAACAATTATAGATTATCTCATTATTTTCTTCTTGTTCGGAATGACTGTCATTATGATTGCCGGGGGAGGCTCTGCATTAAAACAAGGATTCGGACTCCCAAGTTGGATCGGCTCACTCGCAATCGTTGTTTTATTATTTATTGTATTGCAGCTTAACTTCGGCAAGATTTTAACTGTATTAGGTGCAGTGACACCATTTTTGGTTATTGCTGTTTTGATTATTGCAGGGACGAACATATTTAACCCATCAGTACATTTTTCTGAAGTACACAAATATACAGTACCGTCTAAAACAACGAGTACATATTGGTGGTGGGATGCGATTACGTATGGCGGATTGATTGTCGGCAACAGTTTCAGTTTCTTAACAATTGTCGGTAATGATGCAATGAATCATAAGGTGGCACGCAGAGGCGCTTATTTTGGCGGTATTACATTTAGTGTATTATTGTTAATCATGGTTGGTGGTTTGCTGGCAAATTTAGAAAAAGCAAACACAGTAGATATTCCGACATTAGTGCTTGCGAATGATATTCATCCATTAGTCGCTTATTTAATGTCAGCGGTGATGTTTGGTGTTATTTTCAATAGTTGTATCGGAATGCTGTATCCGTTTTTAACACGCTTTACAGATCCGAAATCCAAGAAGTACGTAGTATTGCTTACAATTTCGCTCATACTGGCATTTGTATTGAGTTTTGTAGGGTTTGCAGATTTAGTTAATCTTGTTTTCCCATTGTTTGGTTATATCGGTTTATTCATTACAATTTCATTGTTTGTAAGATGGATTATGAATAAGTATTCTAAGAAACCATTATTATAGTTTATTGACATATAAAGAGGCAGAGCATCCACTAAGGATAGCTCTGCCTTTATTCTGTCATTATGAGATTAAATCATTTCTCCGCCGCCGCTGACCGGAAGATAGCTGCCGGTAATATAAGCACTGTCTTCGCTTGCATAAAATGCTACTGCTTTAGCGACGTCTTCAGGTTGTGCCAATCGATGGATAGGAATGCTGTTGGCATAAGCTGTTTTAGCTTCTTCTGGTGTATGTGCAGTCGCGTCTGTATCGACCATACCAGGTGCTACGATATTTGAAGTAATACCTGTATCTGCGAACTCTTGAGCGATATATTTCGCAAAAGCGTTTAATGCACTTTTAGACGTCCCGTGGGCTAAGAAATCGTCCATCGGCTGATGGCTGAGACCACTTGAGATATAAACAAGTTTGCCGTAGCCTTGTTCTTTCATAATGGGTACAACTGCTTTAGTCGAAGTGAAGGCTGCTTTTAATTCGTCATCAGTTTTAGCAATAAATTCGTCCCACTCCATGTCTTCAAATGATTTGAAAGGGAATTGCATTCCAGCGTTATGTACTAGAATATCAACACTGCCGAACGTCGCTAATGCTTGTTTGACAATATTTGCGACATCTTCAGTATCGCGTGCATCGCCTTTGACTGCGATGGCTTTACCGCCGTTATCTTCAATGTCTTTAACAACACTTTCTGCTGCTTGAGCGTTGTTGAAGTAATTGACTACGACATTTGCACCGCGTGATCCGAGCAAACGTGCTGTTTGAGCCCCAATACCGCGGCTTGATCCTGTAATAATTGCTGTTCTGCCTTTCATATTTATCTCTCCTTTTAATAAAAGTTCAATATATTAATTGTATGGCTGACTATCTATTTTCTCAAATTATCAGGCAATAAACTTAAGTATTAACGCTTTTGATACCAAAAGTGTTTCTCGAAACGTAAAATAAATGCGACTAAGAAAATAAAGATAGTATGCCCGAGCATCCAAACAAAATAGTCGCTCCAATAAAATTGATATTTTGGATTTACAGACCAATTAATCAATGACAGATAAATGACCGCAAACAGTACAATAATAATTAAAATTCCGGCAGGATAGACATAAGAATCGCGTATGCCTTGAAAGACAACGTAAATCAATGTGGTGAAAATAATGTGAAAGATAAATTTGAAGCAGAAATTCGCATATTCAAATACAGGGATAAAATCAACATTCAGCAGCAAATCTGCGAGTGAATGGGTATAAAATAAGTCAGTAAGGCTAAAGAATGCATATAAAGATACGGATAAGATGAGTATCGCAACAATATGATACAGTGTTTTCATAAGAGGTCACACCCTTTTATATGTGTCAGGTGACATTGAGCGTACCATACTTTAGTGAATTTTGGAAAAATATTGTAGAAAGCAGTTGTTTAAAATGAAGGAAATTATATATCTTGCAGGCGGATGCCTTTGGGGTGTTCAAGCCTATGTTAAAACCTTGCCAGGTGTGCTGGATACGGAAGCGGGCCGTGCTAACGGAACCTCAAATCAATTAGAAAGCGACTATGATGGTTATGCAGAGTGCGTCAAAACTACTTTTGATACAACACAAACCAGCGCTAAACAGTTAACAGCACAGCTTTTTAAAGCGATAGATCCTTATAGTATAAATGCACAAGGAGAAGATACAGGACCTAAATACCGTACAGGTATTTACAGTGAAAATCCTGAACATTTAGCACAAGCTAAAGCGTATATTAATCAAAGAGGTGACACTGCCCGCATAGTAGTGGAAGTCTTGCTTTTAACCAACTATATCCCGAGTGCTGACGTACATCAAGACTATCTGGAGCGGCATCCAGAGGCTTATTGCCATATCCCGAAAGCATTGTTTCAACAACACAAAGACTAGGAAAAGTATTCACAGTCAGAATGCTTTTCCTAGTTTCAGAAACAAAATACATAATTGTTTAAGTTGTGATATAGTAGCGTTAATTTAGTTTCACTGTTTAGAAAAAGAAATGGAGTAATCTATAAAGTCCTAAACCGAGAACGACAATAAGCACGATTAATCTTGGTTTGGTGAAGATGATGCTTTTTTTCTTCTTTTCATCTTCTTTAGGGTCATAGTTTCTCAACTCTTCTTCAATTTCTTGGTTGATTTGATCTAGACTTTTATCATTATCTGTTGCCATTATCAAAAGCCTCCAGTTTTTTGAAGTTATTAACTATACATTAAACCATAGGGCTTTGAGAATGCAAAATTATCATTTGCCGGGGGTCATCATGTATACATTAGAAACGATTGCACAAATCTTAGAGACAGAACTGTTAGATGCACAAGGAAAAGCACATCAAGTGATAGATGATTTTGAATATCAAATGCTGCATGTTAAGTCGCCTTCCACAGCATTTATTTCTATTAGCGAAGCGTCGTGGCAAAAGTACTTGAAGAAGTCAAAAGTCATGCGAGAAGGCAATGCGCAAATTCCCAAAGATGTTTCAAATATCGGTTTAATTATCACTGAACAGTATGTGGAAGGCTTAACACATAAAATTCCGCAAATTGTAGTGAAAAACAGTATTAAAGCGATGAAAACTTTAGCTTTGCACATTAGAAGCCGCTACCGTAATCCATTAATTGCCTTAACAGGTTCTATGGGGAAAAGTTCGACACGTTTAATGCTTGGGGCAGCGTTAAGTCCTTTAAAAGTTCAACAAAACAGAGGCAACAGTAATACGAGAAGTGCCATCTATTTACATATGTGCAAATTAGCTTCTAATCCTGATGTTGCGATATTTGAAACCTCTTTAAATGCGTTGAATAATCGCGGAAACATGGCAAAAGTATTAAAGCCGCACATTGCGATTGTGACAGGCATCGGTTCAGCACATTTATCGACAATCGGTTCGACACAAGAGATAGTAAAATTCAAATCGCGTATTTTCGAAGGGCTGAACGCAGAAGGTATTGCAATCTATAATGGTGACACGCTGCATCATGATGTTTTAAGAGAGACAGCCGCAACCTATACAAAGCACGTCTATCGCTATAGTACGAAAGATGTGACAGCGGAAACTTATGCTGAAGAGATAACACCTGTTAAAAAGGCTGTAAAAGTTACGACAAATGACGGTTATACATTTGAAGTGCCTTCTGTCAGTAAAGGGATGGTTGAGAATGCTTTAGCAGTGTTATTGACGCTCAAACATTTGAATGTGGATGTGAAAGAAAAGCTCAATCATTTAGCCCAAACACAACTCTTTAAGAAAGTTTTGGAATTCAGAACAGTGAAAAGCGACCATGAACAAGCAACAGTCTTAGATGATACACATAATGCATCTTTACCGGCGATGTTGAATGCGATTGATGCCTTTAATTCACAAAGCCCATTTTTTAAGGGGCATAAAATTATAGCGTTGGGTCAAATTAGTGATTTAGGTGATCAAACAGATCGTGTTCACGCTGAATTGGTACCAGCTTTGGAACAATCAGAAGCGGATTATATTTTATGTATGGATAAGCCTTTGCGTAAAGTGGTTAATAAGGTCAAAGGAAAACATATTACATGGTACCAAAATCAGGATTTGATGCTGAAAGACTTATGTTATTTGTTAAATCAAGATGCATTGGTGCTGATGAAATCTTCTGTTACACAAACAGACTTCCCGAAAGTTGCTGCGCGTCTGCAAGGTGCGTTTTTGCATTATGAGAGAAGCGGCGCAGAAGATGCTCATTTTACAGAAACAGCACGAAAAGGCCGTGCTTATGCCATTTATGATTTAGAAACAGGCGAAATAGCAGCACAAGATAACATGAATCAATCCGCGACAATCGAAGGACTTGCGCCTATTCTTTATTACTTAGATGCGAAACAGCGTGGTATCAATAATTATCACCTTAACCTCAAACAATGGCCGACGAATAACCACCAATTCTATGAAGGGCTTGAAATGACATGGGAGGCTTTAGTTGAAGCTATGACAGATACACCACATGCATCGTTAGTCTATCAATTAGCAGATGAGCTTTATGAAAGCCATAAAGCGAGAAAAGCTTATGTGAAGTCTGTCATTCAGCAATTGCATTTAACTGATTCTGTTGCGATTAATTTAACAGGACGTTTCAGAGTGAAGGAGCGTCAAAATTTCACAGTTCGTGATTTAACAGCTTTACTGAAGCAGTATGGCGCGCTGTTATATGATAATTCAAAAGGCGGTATAGTGATAGGCGAATATGGTAAACACGGTATCGTGAAAGAAGGAAATAAAGCGATAGTATTTACGGGTCTGGAAAATGAAGATGAAGCACATCATCTTCTTCAAAAAGTCTGAAGTAACATTCAGGCTTTTTATTTTCCTTATAATTTAAAAGCAGCCTAGTAATTAAGGAGTTTTAGATGAATTTAATTTATTACATATAAATAGTAAAACAATCTAAATATTTAAGTCTTTAATAAAATCCGATTAATTGCATGGGACTAGTCTTATAAAAACGAATTGTGTCTGTTCTGAAACAATTGTACTTAATTAATAAAATTGTGTTTATTAGTTGTGCACTTATGCAATTGTATAAGGTACCACTTTTTAATTTTTTTAGGAGGGATTTTTTGAATAATCAGGACTTTTTCAAGAAACGTAATCGCTATTCCATTCGTAAAATCACAGCAGGGGCAGCCTCAGTTATTGTTGGGGTGACTTTATTTGCGAATGCGAATGACGCAGACGCAGCTGAAACAACGACAAACACCAATGAATCAACAAATCCTACAACTCAAACAAGTACATCAGCTGACACAGCACCAACGACAGATACAAACCAAACACAAGATGCAAAAGCGCCAACAGCTGACACAGCAGCACAACAAGACACTGCCGCTCAAAAGCCAGCTGAAACAGACACAACAACAGCGCCTACTGAACAGTCGACAGACACAACTGCAGATCAAACTGCATCAACAGATGCACAAAAACCAGCAGCTGATACTGCGGCTTCAGAACAACCAGCACCAGCTGAAAATACTGCAACATCAACAGAACAGCCAAAAGCTGATACAACTCAAACAACAGAACAACCGACAGAAAAAACAGCAGAACAACCAGCAACAGAGCAGCAATCAGGTACAGCATCGAAAACTGATAGTGCTCAACCAGCAGCTGATTCAGAAACAAATACATCAACACCAGCAGAACAACCAACACAAAATACATCTACTACAAGTGCAAAAGAAACAGCAGCACCTGTAGCGCCGACTGAAGCACCAACAACAGAACCTTCAGTTGCGCCAACTGCAGATAATCAAACAACACAAGCACCTAATGCGGATCAAGCACCGGCAGAACAACCAACAGCACAACAATTTACTGCACAAGCAGCACCGACAGATGGTGTAAACCAACAACCTGCTTATGATCCGAATGCAGCACAAGTTTCAGATGCGAACACTGCCGAAAATGCGACTTTAGGCGATACTTCTGGTCAAACAGATTTAGCAAACGCTTCTAAATCAGCACAAGACTATTCAAATCAAAAAGATAGTTCTGAAGCACTTGCGACATCACCTAATACAGCCGCAAGATTCGCAGCACCATCATCACAAGAAGGTACAGCTGCACAAACATATGCATTAGCAGCCGCAACACCAACAGGTACTAATGTAAATGATCAAGTACAAGCTTCAGACATTCAATTAAGTCCGAACACTATCCAAGCTAACGACAGTGAATCAACTGCAATGTCTGCGAATTTACAAGTAAACGATAGTGTCAAATCAGGTGACTACTTCGATGTACAATTCCCGCAGTACTTAAACTATTACGGTAATACAACACCGAATACTGCAATTATTCCTGACTTAATGAATGGCGAGGAAGTAGTCGCTTCAGGTCAATTCAATGAAGCTGACAATTCATTACGTTATACATTTACAGATTATGTAGATACACATGATAACGTGACAGGTAAATTCAATATTCCGTTATATGCTGACCGTCAACAAGCACCAACTTCAGGTACTTACCCAGTTACTACAACAGTTGCCGGCGAGCCATACAGCACAAATGTTGATATCAATTACAGAGTTTCTGATTCTCAATATCCATCTAACGTAGACTCATTCATCGTATCAGCGGATAACCAAACAGGTGATTACCAACAAGTTGTATATGTGAACCCTCAAGGCAAACAATCTTACAATGCTAAAGTGAACTTATACAACTACTGGCCGAACACTGCAGATGGTACACCAGCTGACAGTTCAGCACAATTAGATCCAAGCGTAACTAACTACAAAATCTATGAAGTAAGAAATGGTGAAACACTTAACCCAAGTTTCTACTTTGACGAAACAAATCCAAACTTCGTAGATGTAACAGACAGAACAGATGGACCATATAACTTCAATCCGCAATACTCAACAACAGCTGACGGCGGACAAATGTTAACATTAGATTTCAAAGACTTGCCATCAAACGGCAGCCGTTATGTCATTGTGTTAAACAGTAAAGCAGAAGAAGGTTCATACCAAGAAATCAAAACAAGAGCAGAAATGGTTTCTGATGCGACAGACGATGGTCAAGGTCACACTTACTACACTTGGGACAACTACAACGTATACAATAGCGGTTCAGGCGACTTAATCGGTGACGATACTGATGCCGATGCCGATGCAGATGCCGACGCAGATGCCGATGCCGATGCGGATGCCGATGCGGATGCTGACGCTGACGCTGACGCAGATGCAGATGCGGATGCGGATGCCGACGCCGACGCGGATGCGGATGCGGATGCCGATGCGGATGCTGATGCGGATGCAGATGCCGACGCGGATGCGGATGCCGATGCGGATGCAGATGCTGACGCCGACGCCGATGCCGATGCTGATGCCGATGCGGATGCAGATGCTGACGCTGACGCTGATGCAGATGCCGATGCAGATGCCGACGCAGATGCCGATGCTGACGCCGATGCCGACGCAGATGCGGATGCTGACTCAGATTACCCTAATGAACCAACTGAACCAGTAAATCCTGATGAGCCGGGTGAACCAGGACAGCCGTCTGAGCCAGGACAACCAACTGAACCAGGACAACCAGGTGAACCTGCTGATCTAACGCCAGAACAAGGTGTTGAAAATGGTTCAAATGGTGAACAACCAAGCCATGCTGAAGGTAATGGAGATAAAGAATTACCTGATTCAGGTGAAGAAAATAATAATAAACAAGCTACTTTATTCGGTAGTCTATTCGCAGCACTAGGTTCTGCACTATTATTAGGACGCCGTAAGAAAGATAAGAAACAATAATTCTATTTGAATAGTGGGCTGGACGATGTCCGGCCCATTTATACATATTTAATGAGAAGGGGTTTGGCCATGATGATAAACAACGAGATTGAACAAGTACTACAAAAAGCAGATCAACAATTGTTAGGCAAAGATTATGTGTTTGTGAGTTTAGGCAATCCTAATATGAAAGCGGTCGTTAAGTTGTTGAAAAACTCCAACAATCTCAAAAGAGATATTGTGAAACAATATGATCAGTTCAAAAAGAAAGCTGGAAAATATCCTCAATGGGTCAAGATTGATTTTGTTTATCGTACGAGGGGTGTTGTATTTGAAGAGGTCAAACGCGATTTAGAGGAAACACGTCGTAATTATATAGATTACGGTATCGCTTATGACCAAAATTGGAATTTGGCTTTTATGGCAGAAGAGATCAACATCAATGCATTTGTCAGACCTACGAAAGATAAAAAGAAATTCTTCTTATCAGAAGACAATATCAATAATTATTTAAAAAAGTATACGAAACATAAGCAGTTTTATAAACATCAAGATTATGCTGGAAAGCCTATCACAACGTTTTATACGAAAGGCTATTTTATCGAAAATCATGAAGTGTATGAGTTAGGAGCAGAGGGCCGAGAAAAAGGATTGCGTAAAGTAGGTAATTTATCTCGTGAGATTGATAAGATGCTAGAAACTTCTACGGATTATTTAGCGAATGAATTACAACCTAACGGAAAATTCTTCTATGGCTACTTCCCGCACTTTGATAAGAAAATCAGCTTCTATAATAATTTGAGACATGCTTCATCTACTTATGCTTTGATGGAAGGACTGCATTATTTAAATAAAGATATCAGTGTGGCTGAAAAGGCGATAGATTACTTAATCGACAACTATTTGTTTGAACAAAATGGCACAGCACATATCTTCGATGACACTAAAAACATCAATGAAATTAAACTAGGTCAAAATGCGGCGTTTATCTTTGCGGTCTGCGAGTATTTGAAAATCAAACCTGGTAATGAGAAGTATTTAGAAGCGGCACAAAAAGTGGCAGAAGGTATTATTTCTATGATAAATCAAGAAACGGCTGAAACGATACATGTTTTGCATTATCCAAGCATAGAAGTCAAAGAACAGTTTCGTGTGATTTATTATGATGGAGAAGCCGCATTAGGATTATTGCGTCTCTATCAAATCGATAACAACGAAAAATGGTTAGATACTGTAAGAAGTATGTTTGATCGATTTATTAAAATGAATTACTGGAAGAACCATGACCACTGGTTAGGTTATTGTACAAATGAATTAATTCAAATAGACCCTAAAAAAGAATATATTGAGTTCGGAATCAGAAATGTTTCCAGCTATCTAGACTTTATCAAACATCGTATTACAACGTTCCCGACTTTCTTAGAAATGCTGATGGCGACGTATCATATTATTAGAAAAGCAAGAGAAAAAGGATACGGAACACTTGTTGATCAACTCATCAATGTGGATGCACTCATGGAAACCATTCATACTCGTGCAGATTATCAGCGGACAGGTTATTTCTATCCTGAATTGGCTATGTATTTTAAGAACCCAAAACGTATCCTAGGTTCATTCTTTATCAAACATCATGGTTACCGTGTCAGAATTGATGACATAGAGCACTATATTTCAGGTTACGTTCAATATCAAAAAGTATTTAAAGAGAATGAATAATACGATAGGCCATGCTTCACAGGGAGGCATGGCCTATTTATTAAACTCCTAAATGTTCTCTGAATGTATGTCCTTCATATGATGTACGGTAGATTCCGCGTTTTTGCAGTTCTGGAACAATGAGATTGACGAAATCTTCTAAGCTCCCTGGCAGAGTTGGAGGCATGAGATTGAAGCCATCTGCGACGCCTTCGTTGAACCAGTGTTCCATTTCATCAACGATTTCTTCTGGTGTACCGATTAGTGTGAGATGACCGCCGCCTGCATTAAGGTAGCCGAGCAATTCACGTACTGTCGGATCTGTATCGCGGATGATTTCTAAGACTGTTTCATATCTTCCGACAGGTCCTGTAAATTCTGAAACAGGGGGCAGTTCTGGTACTTTCTCATCTAATGCCCATTTAGAACAATCTTGCTGTACAAAGAAGCTGAGTTGATTTAATGCTGTTTCAATAGGAAGCAGGTTGTCTAATTCAGCTTTCTTCGCAAGTGCTGCTTCACGTGTTTCAGCGACATAAGTCACAAGACCTGGGAATACTTTAAGTTCGCGGTCAGTCTGTCCGGAGGTCTTAATTTCATCATCTAAACGCTGTCTGAACTGCTTTGCTTGCTGGATATTCCATGATACAGAATAAACAGCGTCCGCATATTTTACAGCTAAAGCGACACCTTGTTTAGAAGCACCCGCTTGCATGGCAACGGGTTTACCTTGCGGACTACTCGGTGTAGATAGCGGACCGCGTACTTGGAAATTGTCGCCTTTATGCTGGAATGGTTGAATGTGTTCAGCGTCAATCAGCTGATTGTTTGTGCGGTCATGTTTAAAGTCATGCACAGACCATGATTCGAATAATTGATTCATTACTTCTGCGAATTCATCTGCGACCGCATAACGTTCAGCGTGATTCGGAAGTGCTTCCATACTGTGATTTTGCGCTTCGATATCTGTCATGGATGTGACTAAGTTCCAACCTACACGTCCGTTAGTGATATGATCTAAACTTAAAAGCTGCCTTGCGGCAGTATAAGGATTAGAGAATGTACTGGAAATAGTAGACACCAAACCGACATGTTTTGTCGCTTGCGATATCGCTGTTAAGTTGACGATAGGGTCAAACCAGAATGCGGGCATGGTTGTGTCGTTGTTTGCGGGAAAAGATTGGTTATCCGCAAAGAAAACAGCATCGAAATAACCGCGTTCTGCGATTTGTGCGAGTGTTTGATAATATTGGATGGTTCCGATTTGTTCAATACTGGAATCAGGCATTAACCAAGCTGCCTGATGATGGCCAGTACCATATAATAATACGCCTATATGCAACTGTCTCTCTTTTGGTACAGGCATGTTGTTTCACCTCTTAGTTCATTGTTAAGCCGCCATCGACTGTAATATTTTGTCCTGTAATTCCGTCTGCTTGTTTTGAAACTAAATACGCCACCATATTTGCGACTTCTTGCGGTGTCGTTACTTTGCGAAGTGGTGTAGTTTGGGCAATCAAGTCAAAGACTTCAGGTGTTGTTGCGGAACTTGCATCGGTAGTTTTAAGCAAACCGCCGGATACTACATTCGCATTGATACCGTATTGGCCTAATTCAGCGGCGATATTGCGCGTAAAACCGATTAAGGCAGCTTTTGCAGTTGTATATTCGTGATAAGGAACAACTGGGTTTTGATATAAATTAGTACCGATAGATACGACAGTACCGCGTTGGCGTTCCATAAATTGAGGGATGACACTTTGAACGACATTGAACGCAGCTTTTAAAGTGCCGTCGATTTGTGTTTGATAGTCTTCCCAATCCATATCTTTGAATGCTTTTTGGGCAGTCGGATCAAATTTGAATCCGATTAATGCATTATTGACAACGCCGTCAATTTGACCGAAAGCTTTCGTTCCTTCTTGTACTAAGCGTTCTACATCTTCACGCTTTGTGACATCTGCTTGAATTGCGACGGCACGTTCATTACCGATTTCTTCTGCGAGTGCTTTTGCTGCTGCTTCGCTTTGATTGTAGTTAATGATGACATTAAAACCTTGTGTGCCTAAAGTACGGCTGATCGCTGCACCTAAGCCGCGTCCGCCGCCTGTTACTAATATTGTTCTTGCCATAATCATTCGCTCCCTTTATGAAATTAGACATAAAAAAATACACACCTGCAAAACAGCTGTGCGTAAAAGAGCGAGACAAAGTCCTATTATAAGACATACTTCATTTGCCGCTATCTCACACTTTCCTACGCTAGTTTCAGCTAGATCAGGTTCAAAGGGTCTGAGGCAAGGCCTCATCTCAGTTTTAAAACGCCCCTAGTGCATTATTCTTGTCATTACACTCAATGTATCGAGTTTCATATAACGTGTCAAGAAAGTGTGGTTTTGTTTCAAATAGTAAAAAAGCATGAATAGAAATGTTATGATGAAATGGAATAAAAAATACGGGATAACCCTGCAGAATTGGAGTGAGTGGAATGTTCTGGTTAGGTATGTCATTCCCTTTATTAGCAATTATTTTTATTGTGTTCGCAGTACGTGAAGAAAAGCAGCGTAAAATAAGACAACAAGAAAAAGAAGCTAAATGGGAAGCACAAAAACAACAAGAAGCAAAAGCTCAAAATGAAACACAGCGCGTCGAAAATGAAACAAAATCTGAGACACAAACTACAGATGAAACAACAACTTCAGACAACCAAAAATAAGGAAAACAAAGCTGACCGAAAATACAACGGTCAGTTTTTATATGTAATGGCGCATGACTGTTCCTAGAAATTAATACGACTATTCCTGATGGATTAGGTTATATAATCTAAAATAAGAAAATTCAGATAATAACTGAGTTGGGGGAATGTGTATGAAAGAAAAGGGACAGAAGCATTCAGAGGATCAAACGTCTAAATTCAAACTGAAGACACCGCACACCTATGCATTATTAATGATGATTATTGCGGTGGCTTGCGTGTTAACTTACGTTATTCCGGCAGGTGAATACAAACGTGTAGATAAGGGCGGCCAGACTTTAGTGGTCCCGGGGTCTTATCATGAAATTGCACAGCATGGTGTCGGCTTTTTAGATTTGTTCAGAGCAGTGCCTGAAGGGTTATTAACCGGTGGAGAGATTGTCTTTTACATCTTCTTAGTCGGCGGTGCATTTGGAATTGTACATCGAACAGGTGCGTTTGAAAACGGCATTAACCGTGCGATTCAAATTTTAGGTTCTTCAAAAATTTTGATGATTCCTTTAACTATGATTGGCTTCTCTGTATTAGGTTTCTCTATAGGTTTAGCCGAAGAAACGATTATTTTTGTGCCAATCGGTGTCTTGATTGCACGTACGTTAGGTTATGATGCGATGACAGGTGCAGCGATGGTCATATTGGGTGCTGCAAGCGGATTTATCGGCGGTATGCTTAATCCATTTACGGTCGGAGTAGCCCAAACTGTCGCAGAATTGCCGATGTTCTCAGGCTGGGGTTTGCGTTCAATTATTTACCTATTCATACTAGCAGCTGCTATTACATGCGTCATGTTGTATGCACGTAAAGTAAAACGCAATCCAAAGAAAAGTATTGTCTATGAGCTTGAACAATCTGAAGGCAACAGTCATGAAGCGGTGGATTATGGCCGCTTTACTAAACGTCAAGCACTCGCTTTATTAATGATTATCTTTGCGATTATTTTTAATGTCTATGGTATCTTTACTTATGAATGGAGCTTTAATCAAATGAGTGCCAATTTTGTACTGGCAGGTTTAATTGCCGGACTAATCAGCGGATTAGGCTTGAATGGCACATTCGATGCGATGATTGAAGGCATGAAAGACATTTTATTCGGAGCGATGATTGTCGGCTTTGCGAAAGGGATTGTCGTGATTTTAGAACAAGGGAAGATTATTGATACGATTATTCACGCTATGACAACCTTGCTCAATGATGTCCCGTCATCTATTGTGATTATTGTCATGTTTATTTTCCAATTCTTCTTAAACTTCTTTATCCCGTCAGGTTCAGGCCAAGCACTGACAACGATGCCGTTGATGGTTCCGATTTCTGATTTGCTGGATATTAACCGACAGCTGACTGTTTTAGCATTCCAGTACGGTGATTCCATCAGCAACGTCTTATTCCTGACTTCTGCTATTTTGATGGGAGCGTTGGCAGTCGCGAAGATTTCATATATACAATGGCTCAAATTTGCGTGGAAACTGATTTTGCTTTGGGGTATTATTTGTGCCGTCGCGATGTCGATTGCGTTGCTTGTCGGCTATTAGTAAAGAGAAGATGAACGATAGAAGAGGAGCATAGATAGTGAGTCAATATACAAAAGAAAAGCTGTGGCGCACCTACAAATATGAAGCCATGTGGTACAGTCAAAAGTATTATTAGCTGATTCGCGATAAGATGAAAGAAAATATCAGTGAAGCGGAAATAGATGATTTTATCACAGCTGCTTTAGCTATTACACCGACCTCAGGGTCTGTCATCAATACATTTGATCATATGTGGGGATACTTTAAGAAGACTGCGGATGAAAAAGAAAAAGCACAGCACACAACATTCAAATCAGAGTATCTTCAAGGACAAACTGCACAGGAAGACTTGCTGCGATTTATTAGAAGTCTTGCACAAAAATATGACAGTACGTACTTGTTGAATAGCTCATTTTTGAAAAAAGGGTGACAATCTTTCATTCAGTCATAAATATTTACGCAAATGTACAGGTTATTAAATGACATTCACAGTGTTTTCAATTAGTATGAGACACAAGTTCAAAATATATAAACCCAGCAAAAACTGCGGAATAACTTTATAAATATCCATTTAGGGTATATATCCCTGTGATGAATATAGACAACAAGGTGTGATTTGAGTGGAACAATTAATAAATGAGGATTATGAATATTGCAGGCAAATTATGGAGGAGTACTCTAAGACTTTCTCTTATGCTTTTAACAGTCTGCCTGAGGCAGAACGTAAAGCAGTCTGGGCAATTTATGCCGTTTGTCGAATGATAGACGACAGTATAGATGAATATGAAGATCCAAAACGCTTGGATCAAATTCGCCATGATTTAGAAATGATTTATCAAGGCAATTCACAAGATGCAGCATTTCAAAGCAATGCTTCCGTAATGCGTGCATTTCGCGATACTTTGCAATCTTACCCAGTCCCATTACATGCATTTACTACATTAATGGACTATGTACAAAGCGATTTGACGATGACTGCTTTAGAGACAGATGAGGAACTTTATGCCTATTGCTACGGTGTGGCAGGCACCATCGGCGAACTTTTAACGCCGGTATTAGCTTATGAAGCACATTATAAAACTGCCGATAAAGTTGGAATCGAACTCGGTAAAGCACTTCAAATCACTAATATCTTACGTGATGTCGGAGAAGATTTTGAGAACGACCGTATTTATTTAAGTGCAGAACGCTTAAAAGCTTATAATGTGGATTTGAAGGAAAACTTCGAACATGGTGTGACACAAAACTACATTGATTTGTGGGAAAGCTATGCTAAAGATGCAGATGCTATGTATGAGAATGCATTAAGTCATTTGGATTACTTCCATGAAGAAGCACGTCCGATTATTGAAGTGGCCGCAAAAGCGTATCGCGAAATCTTAGAAGTTGTACGCAAGAAAAAATATTCCTTGCATCAACGTGCATACGTCAGCCGTTTGAAAAAAGGACAAATCTATCGACGTGTCATGAAATCTTATAAATAATATAAAATCAGCACGCAATTCTTAGGAGTTGCGTGCTGATTTATGCGTTTTAAAGTTTAATCAAACTCTACTAATTGCGGTCCGTCTTCACTGTCGCTGTTCATTAGGCGAATCGAACGCGGCATGGCACGAATGACACAAAGTCTCGGGTCAGACTTATTGTTGAAGAAGCTTTTATCAGATTCTTCCCAAATCCAATCAATGACATCAGGATCTTCTGTGACTTCTAAGTCTGCATAGATTTCTAAGAAACTGTGATTTTTAGTATCGTCATATCCCAGTAAAATATGTGCAACTGGATTATTCTCTATTTCTTCGATTTTTAATGAATCTCTGCTTGTTTTCGTATATAAGTCGAATTCTTGGTCATAGAAAATCATATAACGGCTGTCAGGTACATTTTCATGTGCAGTAGAAAGTACCCCGATACGGGATTTTTTCATGATATCTTTTATCTTTTTCAATACAACTTGTCTGTCCATTTTTCTTCACCTCGACATTTAAATACCCAAGAACAATGTCTTTTAAAAGTTGTGTCATATAAGCATATTTTGTGATGCATTAAAAAGCGGATATAATGAAGTTAAGTAAGGAGGAAGCGGTATGGTTATTCATAAAGTAGTGATTGCGCCGGATGCATTTAAAGAATCATTAACAGCAGCAAACGCAGCGCAAGCAATCGAACAAGGTATGCGTGCGGTGCTGCCGGATTCAGTCGTATATGATAAAGTTCCGATGGCAGACGGCGGAGAAGGGACGATGCAGTCCCTGCATGATGCTTTAGGCGGTACATTTCATACTGTAAAGGTCATAAACGCAGCAGGCGGTATTATCCCAGCGACGTATTCATATGTCTCGCATACAAAGACCGCAATCATTGAATTAGCAGAAGCCTCAGGGTTAGAAAAAGTGCGGCGTACCAAGCGTAATCCTTTAATAACATCGACTTATGGAACTGGACAATTAATTGCGGCTGCACTTGATCAAGGTGTAAAGAAAGTCATTTTAGGGATAGGCGGAAGTGCCACGAATGACGGCGGAACAGGTATGATGAAAGCTTTAGGTGTAAAGTTTTTAGATGATTTCTCTAATGAATTGCCTGAAGGCGGTGCTGCGCTTGCACACTTATCACATATTGATATGTCACAATTGGATCCGCGTTTAACAGATGTCGTTTTCGAAGTCGTATGCGATGTAGACAATCCGTTGCTCGGGCCGCATGGCGCAACTCATACTTATGCGAAACAAAAAGGTGCGAATACAGATGATATTACACAGCTTGAAGCGGCACTGTCTCGCTATAATCAAGTACTTATACAAACGTTTAAGCATGACTATTCGACAGTTCCGGGTGCTGGTGCTGCAGGCGGAACCGGAATTGCTTTAGTCGCATTTTTAGCTGCACAACTATCGAGAGGTATTGATGTCGTTTTACATGAAACAAAGTTAGAACAAAGACTCTCAGATGCTGATGTTTGTATAACCGGTGAAGGCAAAATCGATCAGCAGACCATTTACGGCAAGACCCCGATTGGTGTCGCAAAAGCCGCAAAACAATTCGACTTGCCTGTATATGCATTGTGCGGTGTGACAGGAGAAGGGTATGAAGCGGTAAAAGCACATGGGATTGATACCGTTATGAGTATTACAGGATTAGATGATCGCCCGCAAAGTATAAAACCGCATCCTCCTATTCACAAACAGGATGCGATAGACCATGCTTTTGAACATTTAGAACAATTAGGGTATGAAGCAGGAAAATGGATTAAAGAGAGCGCTGAAGAATAGGCGTTCTCTTTATTTTTTTAAAAATTTTGTAACCGATTACTTGTTGAGCATGCAAGTCTTCAAGAGAATATAGAAAAAATGTACTCGAAAAAAGATAGAAGTTTATTGTTGACATTGGTTAACTATGCGTTTAATATTATAAAACGTACACAGGGTGTACAATTAAAAATAACAATATTGAATGAGAAAAAATACAACGTGAAAGTGCAGTGATTAGCCTTTTGCGTTTAAAAATCAATAATAGTACATGGGGTGTACTATAAAAGGAGTAAGTAATATGTGGAATGAATTCAAATTCATTAAAAACAATAAGATGTTAATTGTCGCATTGATTGCGATTGGATTATTGCCGCTGATATATGTGGCACTCTTCGTAGGTTCGATATGGGATCCTTATGATAAAACAGACAATCTGAAAATAGCGATTGTAAACGAAGATAAAGCCGCAGAGTTTCAAGGCAAACAAATTACTATAGGCGATGACTTAGTAGATAAGCTGAAAGATAATAAAGACTTTAAGTTCCAAGAGACATCTAAAGCAACAGCAAAGAAAGAACTTAAAAACGGTAAATCTATCGGAACGATTATTATTCCAGAAGATACTTCTAAGAATGCGACTACATTATTAAGCAAGCATCCTAAGAAAATAGAATTAGAAACACAAGTCAATCCAGGCTCCAGCTATACAGGCAGCCAAGCAGCACAAAAAGCGATTGATACTGTGACTAAATCGATGCAGAACAATGTAAGAGCGAAATATTTAGATGAATTGTTTGCGGCGAATAAAGAGTCCAAACAAGGTTACGCGGATACTTCTAATGCACTAGGACAAATGTCAGATGCTGAAGGGCAATTAATCGATGGTAATGAACAAGTCACTTCAGGTTTAAAACAAATGGCACCTATAGCAGGTCCGCAAGGCGAACAACTCGTTCAAGGCAATGAAAAGGTAACAAACGGTTTAGAACAGTTGAAACAAAATAATGATCAACTTAAACAAAAAATCGATGACGCAGTGAAAAAACAAACGAATGTCCACTTTGAAAACGAAAATGAAAAAGCGTTGAATGACATTGAAAAAGTCACAGAAAACAATCCGACTAAAGCAGACCATTATGGCGAAACAGTCTTGCCTTACATGGCAAGTGTGGGACTCTTTGTAGGTGCAGTTTCCTTTGCGGCTATCTATCCATTGACGAAAACATTACGCAAAGAGACAGCACCATGGAAACAATTTACCGGAAAAGTATTGTTATATGTCTTGCAAGGGGCATTCAGTGCATTAATGTTAAGTCTGTGGGTCATCTTCGGACTTGGTTTAGAGATTCAAAATCTAGGCAAATTCTTGCTTGTCGGTTTCTTATGGGGTATTTCATCACTCGCAGTCACATCGTTATTGGTCTTATTCTTAGACCGTGTCGGACTGTTCTTATCGATGTTATTGCTAGTCTTACAGCTAAGTTCGAGTGAAGGTATGTTCCCGATTGAAATGTCAGCCGCATTCTTTAGATTTATTCACCCGTTCTCTCCTATGTCTTATGCGATACAAGGTTACAGAGAAGCGATATTTACCAATGCCGGACACTTCAGTTTCGGTTTCGTGATGGCAGTCTTAGGCGGTATTGCCATTGGTGCGTTATTGATACAATATCTTGTATTAGTTTGGTTCAATAAACGCGGCAAACCTTTAATTCAAATGAAATTCAACTAATGATAAATCTGTGCAGAACGATTAGAATAATAAGTGAATGAATATATAGAGAACGGAGGCGCACCGATGAGTTACGACATGGAAGAAGCACTGACAAGGTTTGATATTTCCTTAATGAATATTAATAAGACCATTTCAGAAATGCTTCAAGAAGCAGGGCTTCAATATACAGTATCTCGTGAACAATTAGAGGCATTGATTATTATTCACACGCACCGCAGGCTGACGATTAATGAACTTGCTCAAAAGCAAGGTATCTTTAAGACAGCCGCATCTAAAAGAATTTACAAGCTTGAGAAAATTGGATTGGTGCAGCAAGCACCTTCTGAAAACAAACGCATCAAATTAATGGAAATGACAGAAGAAGGCGCACAATTTCTTGTCGATGTGAAACGCAAAATGGCACACATTGTAGAAGATGCGCTGGATGGTCAATTGACTACAAAAGAAATTGTCCGCTTTGTTGATCAGCTTCAAATTATTGAGGAAGCTTTGAAACATCGCAGAGCATCATTATAAGGTGACAAGCATCGCAATGGTATGATTGCGGTGCTTTTTTATTTATACACAATTTTATGGTGAATTCAATTGAAGTAATATGAATATACGTAACAAGATAGTATTTCTCAAAATTTTTGTTGTATTGCAAGGAATATGTTTATATAATAAATTTATTGATACTGGCAACAGTTGAAGAGGTGTAATTTAATTTAGGAGCTGTTTAATATTATGGGATTTTTTGGAATGCTTTTGTTAGTAGGTATGTCTATACTGATATTTAAAAAAACTAATTTTTCTTTAATAATTTCAATTGGTTTATCAGTAGCTATATCTTTTGCATTATCAATCTTAATGGGAGTTTTTATTTTAATTGGTTTTTTACCAATGTTAGTTTTAATTGTAGTAGGAATAGGGACGGTTTATTTTCTTTATAAGAAACAAGAAACGGATTGGAAGAAAAAAGAATTTCCCTCATTATCTGCTGTGGAAATAGCAAGAGAAATAACCGAGCTTGCAACTCAAGAGGATATGGTTTTAGAGAATATTCCTATAAATAGAGCAGAATATTTTAATATGGATTCAAAACTTAAATACTCAGATGATGTATATCCGATTATTTATAATGCTCAACCTGCGAAAAATGAAATGACTTTTGTAGAATACGGATATCTTATCACTACTAATGAGTTGGTATATAAGTGGCAAGTAAGAAATAAAGAATCGAAAAATAAAAATGATAAATATACTTTCGAAAAACATTCTATCTCTATGTCAGGGTTGTATAAACAGTATAGTTTGTTCAATCACTTGATTTTATTTTATATTGATAATCACAAACCGATTATAATAAAAAACCCTCCAGTCATATTTGAAAAAGTAATAGATTATGTTATAGCTTCTGGTTGGAGTAAGCAGGCTGAATCTATTTTGCAAGATAAAGCTATTGATATAGAGAAAACTGTTGAACTGGAACAACAGATTGAAAAAGTTGAGAAATCATTTTTAGAATTGAAAAAGCAAGCCCAACAAAAAGAGTGGAATAAAAACTTCATCAACGCTCAAACACTTTCCTATGTAAAAGGGAATATTGGAGAAATAAATGCCAATGCTATAAATTCAAGGTTTAGCAAACAATCAAAAAATCCTAATGTCAGTGCGAAAGGTCATGGATTTGTAGGTGAACAGGCAGGAAATGTATATGACCGTCTTTTCTTAAAAAATGCTATTCCTTTAGGAACGAAAAGAGATCCTAAAACTCAGCGTATCATAAAAAACGGTGCAGATAGACAAGTCAACAATATGCTAATACAAACTAAATTTTGTAAGACTGCTGGAAAGTCTATTGGTCAGGCATTTTACAATGATGGTCCGAAATATATAAACCATAAAACTGGTAAAATGATGCAAATAGAAGTGCCTAAAGAACAGTATTCTCAAGCAGTCAAAATTGTAGAGAAAAAAATAAGACAGGGATTAGTACCGGGAGAAACTAAAGCGACAGCTTCCAAAAATGCACATAAATATGTTAAAAAATCCCCAATGACGTATGAGCAAGCTCAAATTGCTACTACTAGCATCTTTGATAGACGTAGTCAATCGCTTATTGAGACTGGATCAAATGTTAAAAAAGAAGTTACTTTTAGGCAAAAGCTAATGTATTCTGCTGGATTAGATTTTTTCACAGGGGCTACTATTGCATTACCTTCAAGTATTATCTCAGGTGTTTGGGTATATTGTTCATGCAAATGGAATGGTTTAGAAGAGAAAGATGCTAGGAAGCAAGCTATTATGGGTACAATTAAACCTATTATGTTTTCTGGATTTACTTATATGATTGCAAGCCAATTTGCAGGAAGCCATATCGGAAAAAATATTGGTAAGAAAGCTATTGCTTCAAAATTTTTGAAAAATATAAATACAAAGGATCAAGCTACTAAAATGATTACGGGCAGTACCTTAACATTAATAAGTGTAGGTGTCACTGTAGGCCCTGATGTTTATAACTTTTTAAGAGGCAGAATATCTTCAAAACAAATAATTAAAAATACATTAACTTCAGGTATAGGTGGGGTAAGTGGACTGGCTGTAGGTGCTGCGTTAGGGTCTTTCGTACCAGTAGTAGGAACTTTTGTCGGTGGAATGGCAGGAAGTGCAATGGGTACAATGATTAGCAAAAAGGTTTTTGATGGATTTATTGAAGACGATGCTGTAGCTATGCTTAGAATTGCAAAAGAAGAATTTATTCAAAACGTTATTTTTGCAGGGCTTACACAAGAGGAATTTAATAAGGTAATGGAAGATACATTCTTAAAGAAAGATTTTGATAAGGTATTGAAGATTATGTATGCGAGTGGTGATGCACGAGAGTTTATTAAAAAAACTTACATGGATTTAATTAGCCAAGCATATAGTGCCAGACCATTACCTGATGCGGAAGAAGTGGGTGAATATCTCAGAGAAATGTACACTGCTCAAGCAGAAATAGCTTAGTTTATTATGATTTTATAAGTATCGTGCATTGTAAAAATGTTGCGATACTTTTTTGCTTTACTAGAAATTCTATAAGATACTTAAAAGAAGTATAATTATTAATGATGAAGTAACTATATCTCCCATTATCATTTATGGTATAAAGCTATAGTTGAAACGCAATCATTAGTCCTTTTGTTGTGCGGGTATTATGCATTACACATCACTTTTAAAGTTATAGAATATCAGTAAATAAGGAGTGAGTTGTATGTCTGAAATGATGAAAGCGATGGCAGTGAAAAAATACGGGAAAAACCCTGTAGAAATGATAGATGTGCCTGTACCTGAAATCAATGCAGAAGAAGTATTGATCAGGGTGAAAGCCGCAAGTATTAATCCGGTGGATTTCAAAATCAGGGACGGTAAATTAAAACAAGTGATGAAACATCAATTTCCGCTTATTCTCGGTAATGATTTAGCAGGTGTAGTGGAAAAGGTCGGTAAAGATGTGACACAGTTTAAAGTCGGAGATAAAGTATACGGACGTCCGGATAAAACGAAAATCGGGACATTCGCGCAATATTTTGCGATAGACCAGCATGATATAGCGTTGATGCCGAGCAATTTAGATTTCGTAGAAGCCGCAAGTATTCCGTTAGTCGGCTTAACAACGTATCAAGCCTTTCATGAAGTCATGCATCTTAAAGAAGGCGACAAGGTATTAGTACAAGCAGGTTCTGGCGGTGTCGGTACTTTTGCGATTCAGCTGGGACGTGTGATGGGCTTACATGTCGCAACGACAGTCAGTGAAAAAGGCGAACGCTTAGTTCATGAACTGGGCGCAGATGAAATCATCAATTATAAACAAACTAACTTTTGGGATGTATTATCTGATTATGACGGAGTGTTTGATTTGATGGGCGGCGACAACCTGAAACAATCGTTCACCATCTTAAAACGCGGCGGTGCGATTGCGTCATTAGTCGGCCCTCCTACTGAAAAGTTCGCAGACGAATGGCATTTAGGTCTAACAAAGCGTGCAGGTATTTGGTTCTTATCAAGGGATGTGCGCAAGTGGGCCAAACAATACGGCGTGCATTATGAGTTCTTCTTAATGCATCCGAGCGGAAAACAACTGCGTACGATTAAGAATCTGATTGAAGAAAATGAAATCAGACCGGTCATTGATCGTGTCTATCCTTTCCATGAAACACAAAAAGCCCTTGATTACTCAGAACAAGGTCATGCGAAAGGTAAAATTGTCGTTAAAATAGAAGACTGACCGAGACATAGGGAAGTCTAAAGATAATGTAAAAGGCGCACCGAAATGGCGCGCCTTTTAAGAATGCTTACATGAATATTAATGTGATTAAAATAACTACACTTGCTGTAGCGTTATTGAGTACATGGACCATATAACTGTCCCAAATATTTTTGCGTCGGTGATAAGCAAGATAGAAACAAGCACCCATTCCCATATATAAGAAGAAGCCTATAATGTTGCCAGTGGCATGGTTGAGTGAGAATATCGCAGAGGATATCAGCATCGGCCACCAAAATGAAAACTTAGAGAAGAGTGTTTCTTTGAATATGCCTCTGAATGTGATTTCTTCAAAAAACGGACCTATAAAAGAGATGTGCACAAGAAAGATAACTAAAGCAATAACGATGATAGGATTGCTGAAATCTTTCAAGTTTTGTACTTGCTGCAAGAGTGCTTCGTCATTAGGAGAACTTTGTTCCTTAAAGATCAATGCAATTAAAATCATGCAAACAGCGGTCCAAATGCGTGTCGCTATGAAGTATAAAATATTCCAAGCGATATCGACGAGACGAAGCGGTTTCATTTTTTCATAACCTTTTTTGCGGTAATACCAGACGAGCAGTAAAGCTACGAGTCCGGACCAAACGATATATAACGCGACCAGTGCGATAAACGGCATAGCATTCATATTCGGTTTAGAAGCAGCAAAACCAACCATCAGCATCGCAACAATTGTAGGTGTTGTGCATACAAACATAAAGACAATCCACAAAATAATGTTTAACCAGCGTCTGCCTTTAGGACGAAGATTATCTGGGTGATTGCGCTGCTTAGGTCTGTGCTTTTTGGGTTCAGATGGTGTTATGTAAGAGGGGTCAGAATGCTCGGATTCTGTATGATAAATATAATCGTTGTTTTGTTCGCGCATGATGCGACTCCTTTCTCTATCTAGTTACTTCAAGTCTATCATATGAAAGGTGTTTATCGGTAAGTCTAGCGCAAGTGGCTGTTTTTTCTTCTTAAGCGTAGATAAGTTTAAGATGAGCTGAAATAGAGAATGAATAGAAGTAAGCGTCTAGTTATTAAAAAAGTTCTGTTAATCTCTAAAATCAAATAATTTATAAACAAAATGTTTTGGAATTTTGTCACAAATGGTTTAAGATAGATAAGTAAAGCAATGAAGGTCAAGTCATCTGATGACCGGATAATTAAAATGAGGAAGGTGGTTTCAAATGAGTCAAGAATCAAAAAACGTTATTTTGATTGGTGCAGGGGTCTTAAGCACAACATTTGGTTCATTTTTAAAAGAAATTCAACCTGACTGGAACATTAAGTTATTTGAACGCTTAGATGGTCCTGGGTTGGAAAGTTCTTATGATACAAGTAATGCTGGTACTGGGCATGCCGCATTATGCGAATTAAACTATACGGTAGAACAACCGGATGGTTCAGTAGATGTAGAGAAAGCAAAAGAGATTAATGAGCAGTTCGAGATTTCTAAGCAATTCTGGTCTCACTTAGTGAAAACCAATGCGATTGAAAATCCGCGCGAATTTATCCATCCATTACCGCACATCAGTTTCGTGCAAGGAATTAAAAACGTACAATTCTTGAAGAAACGTTATGAAGCGTTAAAAGATTTACCGATGTTCTCTGATATCGAATATACTGAAGATCGCGAAAAACTCGCTCAATGGATACCATTGATGATGCATGAACGTTCACCGCATCTTGCGATTGCGGCAAGTAAAATCGATAAAGGTACAGACGTGAACTTCGGGGAATTAACGCGTAAATTAGCGAAAAACTTAGAAGCACATCCGAATGCGGAATTAAACTATCGTCATGAAGTCTTCTCATTCGAACAACGTGCTGACAAAAAATGGGAAGTGCAAGTCCGCGACTTAGATGCAGATACAGTTAAAACGTATGTAGCTGACTATATCTTCATCGGTGCCGGCGGTGCAGCAATTCCATTACTTCAAAAAACACGTATTGAAGAAAGCAAACACTTAGGCGGTTTCCCTATCAGCGGTGCTTTCTTAGTCTGCAACAAACCAGAAATCGTACAGCAGCACGATGCGAAAGTTTACGGCAAAGAGCCGCCAGGCACACCGCCGATGACAGTTCCGCACTTAGACCGTCGTTATGTACGCGGAAAAGAAAGTCTGTTATTCGGACCATTCGCAGCTATCGGACCTAAATTCTTAAAACACGGTTCTAACTTGGATTTATTCCGCTCACTTAACCGCGATAACTTATTAACAATGGCTGCGGCGGGTGCGAAAAACTTATCATTAGTGAAATACTCAATCCAGCAAATGCTGATGAAAAAAGAAGACCGTATGAAAGAATTACGTCGTTTCGTTCCAGATGCGAAAGACGAAGATTGGGATTTACACATTGCCGGCAAACGTGTTCAAGTCATTAAAGATACAAAAGAACATGGCCGCGGCTTTATCCAATTCGGTACAGAAGTCGTACACTCTAAAGACCATACAGTGGTCGCAATGTTAGGTGAATCACCAGGGGCTTCAACTTCAGTGTCTGTTGCTTTAGAAATTATCGAACAAAACTTCCCAGACTATTTAGATCAATGGTCAGGCAAGTTGAAAGAAATGATTCCATCTTATGGTCAATCATTAATCGAAGATACGAACTTATTAAACAAAGTACGTAAAGCATCTGCAGAAACATTGGAATTAAATAAAAAATAAGATACATGCGCAGTATAAAGAAGCGGAGTTGTCTGTAACAGGCAGCTCCGCTTTTGTTATGCAGAATTATATTTTTGAGGGAAAAGGGTGTATATTCAATTACCCACTTATATTCCCTGAATCTTGTAAGATAACCGTATTAATTTCAATTTTCAGAATTATTTGCACAATTGATTTAATTCTGTATATAATAACCCCAACTCGCATAAAACAGGGGGGACTGTGTATGAAAGAGAATGCAAAGAAAAAGGGGTTTATGGACAAATTTCTGGATATCATTGAGAAGTCGGGGAACAAACTTCCAGATCCAGTCGTTATCTTTATTTCATTATGTGTGATTATTTTAATTGCTTCGTTTATTACAGGGAGCTTAGGTGTAAAAGCGAAGAATCCGGCTGATGGGAAAGTCGTTGAAGCAGTGAACTTATTAACACCTAGCGGTATTGCGAAAATGATTTCTGAAGCTGTAAATAACTTCGCAACCTTCCCGCCGCTCGGCTTAGTACTGGTCGTTATGATCGGGGTAGGGATAGCAGAAAAGACAGGCTACTTTGAAACTGTGATGAAATATACAATTGAAAAAGCACCTAAACAAATTATTGTACCGGTGATTATATTTGTCGGGATTTTAGGGAACGCAGCCGGGGATGCAGCACCGATTGTATTGCCTCCGATTGCGGCGATGGTCTTTATTAAATTAGGCTATCATCCGATTGCAGGGCTGGTTATGGCTTATGCCTCAGCGCTCGGCGGATTTTCAGCCAGTTTAGTCATCGGGATGACTGACGCATTAGTGGTTTCCTTTACGGAACCCGCAGCTAAATTGGTCAGCGACGCTGTCCATGTGAATGCGGCGATGAACTATTATTTCTTATGTGCTTCTACAGTATTATTGTTAGTTGTGGCTTGGTTTGTGACGGTGAAAATTGTCATACCGAGATTCGGACATTACGAGAACCGTGTAGAAGAAACTGAAGCAGATGTAACACCGCTTGAACGTCGTGCCATGATTTGGTCGAACATTGCTTTAGTTGCGGTATTGCTTGTCATTGCGGCGCTGACAATTCCAGAAAACGGTTTGCTGAGAAATCCGAAGACAGGCAGTATTATCAATGATTCACCATTAATGGATGGCATTGTGCCGATTATTACGATTTTATTCTTAGTACCTGGTTTAGTGTATGGGTTTGTCGCAAAGACGATGCGTACGTCACGCCAATTTGCTGAAATGCTTGGCGAAGCGATGAGTACAATGGGACCATTTATCGTGATTGTCTTCTTCGCATCGCAGATGCTCGCATACTTTACTTGGAGTAATTTAGGAACAATCTTAGCCATCAAAGGCGCAGATGCTTTGCAAGGTCAAAATGGTGTAGTACTTATTTTAGGAGTGCTGATTCTCTCAGCCGGTATTAATATGCTGATGGGAAGCGCCTCTGCGAAATGGGCTATCTTAGCACCGATACTGATACCTATGCTGATGCTGCTCGGTTACCATCCGGCATTTACACAAACAATTTATCGTGTCGGGGATTCGATTACGAACCCGATTACACCGATGATGCCGTACTTGCCGTTGTTGTTATCCTTTGCACAAAAATACCAAAAGAATATCGGCTTAGGTACATTGATTGCAGGACTTATGCCGTATTCTGTCGCATTCGGTATTTTTTGGACGTTATTGCTTGTGATTTGGTATCTGTTAGGTATTCCAGTAGGACCGGGCGGACCGATTCACTTGAAGTAAGGATGAGCTGTTAAGGGGGACAAATTATGAACTATGAACAATACAAAGATCGCATTATCGCATATCGCAGACATCTGCATGCACATCCTGAAGTTTCTTTTCAGGAATACGAAACAGCCGCATTTATTCGCGAGCAGCTTTATAATATGGACTGCAAAGTGGTAGAACTGACTGAAACAAGTACAGTTGCGGTATTCAACGAAGGCAAAGGCAAAAAGATTGGTCTGCGTGCAGATATTGATGCCTTGCCGATGCAAGAACAACGTACCGATTTAGAATTTATGTCGCAAAACAAAGGGGTGATGCATGCATGCGGGCATGACGGCCACACTGCCGTTTTACTCGGTGCAGCTCATTATTTTGATGAACATCGTTCTTCGATTCCACATGAAGTCCATTGTATCTTCCAGCACGCAGAAGAACTGATTCCAGGCGGTGCGAGAGAAATGGTGGCGACAGGGTATTTTGATGACTTTGATTTTATATACGGCCATCATTTATGGACCCCTTTAGAATTAGGGTTCATTGATATTAAAGAAGGGCCGGCCAGTGCCAACTCAGATATTTATCATATTACGATTAAAGGGCATGGCGGACATGCCAGTCAGCCGAATTTGGCACTAGATCCGCTAGTGCTTGGTGCACAATTCGTCAATAACTTGCAGACGATTGTTTCAAGAGATGTCTATCCGTTTGATCCGGTAGTAGTCTCCAATACTATCTTTCAAGCCGGTAATATCGGTGCTGAAAATGTCATCGCTGATAAAATCACACTTGGCGGTTCTGTCCGTACAACGAAAGAAGAAAACAGACAACTGGTTAAAAGACAAATGGAACGTCTGCTCGCAACGACATGCGAAAGTGTCGGTGCAACGTACAAATTAGATTATCTTGTCGGTTACGATGGTGTCTATAATGACCCGGAAAAGACACGCTTTGTAAAACAATTAGCAGAAACTTATTTCCCAGGAAAAGTCGTCACGAAAGATCCGATGATGGGCGGAGAAGATTTCAGTGCCTTTTCTAATATTGTGCCGAGTACGTATGTCTTTATCGGTGCAGGTACTAAAGCAGGAGAATATGACAGACCGCATCATCATCCAAGATTTGCCTTAAATGAAGATGCATTCGAAATGGCCTTTGATATGTTTGTGGAAGTGGCGAAACATTATAAATAATGTATGATAAGCCAATGTTTTTGTAACAAATATAAGGGTTTTTACAATTAATTATTATTTCACTTCACCTTGTAAAAACAATTAAACTATTACCAAAATTTTATATATACACGATTAATAGGTTGTGTTACGATATAAATAACTGACAGGCTATTACGTGTGTCCTCAATACTTCAATGCTATTGAGGACTTTTTTATAGCATCTAACATCAATCATTGATAGGTATCTATTACTTTAATCGAAAACTTGAGTATTCCGATAAAGTAAGTGCAGTTTATGACCATAATTATACATAATGAACCATGCGTTGAACTACTTGAGCCGCCATCTTTAAGGTGCTTGAGCGTTTGATATAAATATATAAATAAAAAGTACTGGAGGAGTAAAGTTGAAATTTACGAAATTAGGAATTTTTATTGGATTTATCGCATTATTTATTATTTTAGCCGGATGTCAAAGCCAAGAGGACAAAGAGAAAGAGTTTAAAAAACAAACCAACCTATACATTGATAAACTCGCAAAAAATGTAGACAAAGTAGATAAAGCAGGTACAGATAACCCTGAGGACCATAAGAAAATTATCAGTGCTACAGACAAAGCGAATAAACAAATCAAATCTGACTTTAAAAAGTATAAAGAAGACTTCAACAAAGATGCATTAGATAATAAAGATAACAAGAAGATCTATCAAACTGTCAGCAACATCACAGATATCTATACACAGTCTTATGATAACTTGCACAAAATTTCAAAAGCAGAAGGCTTAGATAAAGAATCATTTGCAAAACATGCATTGAATGAATTTACCAATTCATATGTGGCATTAGGAACACAAATGAGCAACTTAGAGAAAAGCAAAGCGAAGAAAATTTTAAATGAAAAAGCGTATGACCACTTAAAGAGCACGATTGATCGTTCAACGAATGAAGTGGATACAGTAGCTAAAGGCTATGCGATGCTTCAAGGACAAGGATTTGATCTAAAAGCAGAAGATATGCCTAAGTTCGACGCTGTGAAGTATGGAAAATATCATAAAGACGGCGAAACGAAAGAAATTTCTGCAGATAAATACAACCAACTTGCGGACAAAGCCAACAAAATCTATGACAAAGACTCACAAGTACCGCATGTCGATAAAAGTGTGAATGAACTTTCATACAAACTCTTAGAAGAAAAATACAACTATGCAAAAGCAGTGAAAGAATTAGTCGACAGTTTAGCAGAAGCAGCATAAAAATTTTGATATAAGCATGAAACACAGCCTCCGTATTGAATGCGGGGGCTGTGCTTGTCTTTAATGTAATCTATACTTCTACTTTGAAATCTGTCACATTCGGAATATCCAATTCAGGATGTGCTTGCAAGTAATCAATAATCAGCTGTGCACCTTCAGTCGGAATCGATTTGATGATTTTATCTTCACTGAACATTGGATAGTTGCCGCCGCCGACAGCACGGTAATTATTCAGTACGACTTCATAAGTTTGATGCATAGCAATCGGCTGTCCTTGATGTGTCAAACGTGTAATACGTTCGCCTTTAGGATTGCCTGCTTTGATAGTATAGGCAATACCTGACCAAATATCATAATTGTAATGCTGAGGCTTGGGTTCAACATATTCAGGGTTCACAATGACTTCTTGGTCTTGTACTTCAAAGTATTCAGCTGTTTGTTCCAAAGCATCTTTAATATCTTGTCCGCTGAGTTTCAGTACATTGAACGTATTAGGGAAGGGATAGTTGTTTAAGACATCCCGCATTGTGACTTCACCTTTAAAGCCGCGCGATAAATCAAATAAGGCAGATGCCGCAATCGGAGCATTGCTTGCTTCCATTAAGATGTAATTCAAGAAGTTAAGATATGGATGCGGTGCAGTGCGTGCTTTAAATTGATCTTCAATGACCATATCTTCAGATAATAAAGTGATTGGTGCATCCAGCCATTGTTCAATATAATCGCTGAATTGCTGAAGCTCATCTGTCAGTACAGCCTTATCAGGATTATCATCTGTTAAAAGCTGTGCAGCCGCATGATGCACACCTTGATCATGGTAATCTAAGACAATTTTGCCGACAGTATTGCCTTTAGAACCAGGCTGGATGACTGGGACACCGTGAATGACTTGTGCGATTTCACGATGCTGGTGGCCGGTGATTAAGAGGTCGATGTCGGTGTGGAAGCGGTCGAGTAATGCATAACCTTCATTTTCTCCAGTTAAGGCTTCCGTAGGCGCACCGCTTTCTAAATCTCTTTCAAACCCGCCGTGGTAACATACTGCCACAATATCAGATTTGGCTCTGACTTCAGGCAGCCACTGTGCCAATGTGCTTTCAGCACTTTCAAATGTCAGATTTTCAATGTATTCTGCTTTCTCCCAGTGCGGGATATATTGTGTAGTTAAACCAATCACGCCAATCGTTAATCCCTCTCTTTGTAAATACGTGACACCATGACCGGTGAAGGGTTCGCCGTTTTCTAAAATGTTCGCAGATAAGACTGGATAATCTAAATCTGCTAGTGTGTCTTTGAGATAATTTAAGCCGAAATTAAACTCATGATTTCCGATTACACCTAAGTCAAAACCGAATTGATTATAAATCGCCGCCAGCTGTTCTGCAGATTCTCTTTCTTTCGCAAGATAATGTCCGATAGGCGATCCTTGAAGAAAGTCGCCGTTATCTATACGAATTGTATTTTTGTACTGTGCACTATCTTCTTCTATGATGGCTTTGGTATGCAAGAGCCCCATCGGTAATCGTTCTGTCTTGTCTTGATAGTCGGTTGGAAAGAGATAGCCGTGTACATCGCTGACGATATAGAATGCAAGTTGTGTCAATGTAAAATCCCCCTATGTGCGTATCAGTTAATCGTTATAGATTGTGTTTTCAGGTTATGCGAACCTTGTTTTAAACGCAAGTGTGCAGACCCTGAAGCATCAGATATTGTTTGACCTTTCAAGGTCAGTGTCGCATTGCCGTCACTGTCTGTTTGAACAGATTGTGCTGCACTATAACCTGGTGATGATTGTGTGCCGAATGTCGCAAGCTGGCGTCCGCCATCTGCATAAATACCGGCACGCAAATCTTTTAAAGTTTGGTTGGCAGGCTGATCTTTAAATTGGATTTTGATAGTAAATGTCTGTCCTTCTTGAAGCTGTTCAGGCACATCGAATGTAATGCCATTCGTATTGATAGATGTACTGCTTGTATCCTCATCTGGTGATGAAGGCTGCTCTTCTTTTGGAGTTTCAGATTGTGAGCCTCCATAGCTGCCAGCCGCAAAAGTGGATGGATCGTACCATTTATAGCCTGCTTTAGGTTCTGAACAAGGTTCTTTTTGCGGTTCTGTTGATTGCTTTGGCTGTTCGAAATCTTTCAATGGTGTGGCTTGGTCTTTTGACACACCGAGTGCTGTTATCGTTTCGGCATCTTCTTGTTTGCCGAGCCACGTTGTTAAGTTAGAGAGCAATTGCTGATTATCTGCTTCTTTAAAGCCGTCATAAGTTTTCTTTGTATCTCCGCTGTCTTCTCGTTTATATTTCGGTGTGCTGTCTTCAACTAAAGATGAATCGCCGATGAATGCCGCTTTGCCTTTGCCGACTTTAGACACCGCGACATAAGGTCCTTCAGCTTTACCGCCCCCGGCATAAACGCCTTGATCTACCGCATGCGACCATTTTTGTTCTGAAGATAAACCTTCAGGTGTATAAATAATGCCTTTTGCTTTATCAGGGTCAGTAATGGCTAACGTTGAGCCTGCATGCATAGACACACTGTTGACGTTATCTGTGATGCCCATCGCATCTTTGCCTGTTACCATATTTTTCGTTGTAAGATTATTTAAACCATTGTATCTAAAGCGTACACCAAAGTTTTCAGCTAACCAATCAGAACTGTTTACACCTTGCATAGCCTCTGACTGCTTTTCATCTTGCGACATATCTTTGGTCATATCGTTGTATGCACCGCGGCGATAGCCGTTCATGGCTTCAGATGAATCAATTCGGTTCAAGTTGCGGTCTGCGTTGTAGTGATCAGAAATGAAAATAATACTGCCGCCTTGTTTTGCAAAATCAACCATAGCTTGTTGTTCAGAAGATTTGAAAGGTGTATTCGCTTCAGGAATGACTAGAATCTTTGTATCTTTTAACTTTTCAGGCGTGATACTTGCCTGTCCGCGTAATTCTTTCACTTGATAACCTTGCTTTGCGATTTGGTTGGCATAATCAGAAAAACCGCCGTCTAAGACCCAATCTGCTGCACCTGCGGTTTGGGCATGTGAATTATCCATAAGTACTTTGCCTTTTTCAGCTTCTCCGATAGTCGGTGCATCAGTGGTACTTTGTGCGTATGTATCAGGTGCTGCACTGAGTAGTGTAGATGCAATCAAAACAGAACTTGCGACGTAACGATGGATTACTTTCAATTGAATGTTCCTCCTAAAATGGTTATGTATTTATTTTTATTTACTTGTCCTTTCATTATATTCGTAATTCTAGAAAGTTACATTCGATAAATTTAAGATTTACGATAACTTAACTAAAGTTTCAAATAATTTAAAGTGAATCAATAGCGCATAAATTATTTACTCAATCTACACAAATATTGTGTTGTTTCTCACTTTAATTCACTCATATAATAAATGTGTAACACATCACAATACATATGGAGGAATGTTGAATGAGAAAGAAACATGCGTTAAAGTCACTCTTCGCTTTAATGATGGCAGTTATTTTATTCGTATCCGCTTGCGGCAACGGCAGTTCTTTAGACAATAAGAAAGAAAGTGATAAAGAGGGAGGCAGCGGGGATTACAAACCTAAAGAATTAACAGTTCAATTCGTCCCTTCTCAAAACGCTGATAAGTTGGAAGCGAAAGCAAAACCGTTAGAAAAATTATTATCTAAAGAGTTAGATATCCCAGTGAAAGTTTCAGTTTCAACGAACTACAACACAATTGTTGAAGCGATGAAATCTAAAAAAGTAGATGTTGGTTTCTTACCTCCGACAGCTTATACATTAGCGCATGATCAAAAAGCGGCGGATGTATTGCTTCAAGCACAACGTTTCGGAGTGAATAAGGACGGTTCAGATTCAAAAGAACTAACAAAGGACTATAAATCAGAAATTCTTGTTAAAAAAGATTCAGGTATTAAAAGTGTTAAAGATTTAAAAGGCAAAAAAATCGCGCTGCAAGATGTGACTTCAACTGCAGGGTACACTTTCCCGCTTGTTGAATTAGACAAAGAAGGCGTAAATGTCTTAAAAGACATGAAAGTTGTGAACATGAAAGGTCATGACCAAGCAGTCATTTCATTAATGAACGGCGATGTAGATGCGGCAGCTGTATTCAATGATGCACGTAAAATCGTGAAAAAAGACGAACCGAAAGTCTTTGACGAAACTAAAATTTTAAAATTAACTAAACCGATTCCAAACGACACAATCTCAGTGCGCAGTGATATGGATTCAAAATTCCGCGACAAATTGAAAAAAGCCTTTAAAGATATTGCGAAAACAAAAGAAGGACACAAAGTCATCAGTGAAGTTTACTCTCATGAAAACTACGTAGACAGCAAAGATGAAAACTTCGATATCGTTAGAGAATACGATAAAAAAGTCAAAGAAATGAAGTAAGCACAAAGCAAACAGATGTGCACTATCACACCATTTTAATGAGCGTATTTCAACGCAGTGAGGCTTGCAAGAGCACATTGAGTCCGTTGAATACGCTCGCTTTGTATTAAAGTGAGAAGGAAAGGAAATGAGTATGAGTCAAATTGAATTTAAAGATGTACGCAAAGTTTATAGTAACGGTCATGTCGGTTTAGACCGTATTAATTTAAATATTGAAAAGGGTGATTTCGCAGTCATTGTCGGCTTGTCAGGTTCAGGAAAATCGACATTACTGCGTTCTATCAATCGGCTGCATGATATTACAGAAGGGGAAATTCTGATTGACGGCAAATCGATGACGAAAGCCAGCGGCAATCAACTGCTTGAAATGCGCAGAAATATCGGTATGATTTTCCAAAATTTCAACTTAGTCAAACGTTCTTCGGTGATGCGTAATGTACTCAGCGGACGTGTCGGCTATCATCCGACTTGGAAAATGATTCTCGGTTTATTTCCGAAGGAAGACAAAATCAAAGCATTAGAAGCTTTAGACCGCGTCAATATTTTAGATAAGTATAAATCACGTTCTGATGAATTATCCGGCGGTCAGCAACAGCGTATTTCTATCGCCAGAGCGCTATGCCAAGAACCTGCGATTATTTTAGCAGATGAGCCTGTCGCTTCATTAGACCCCTTAACAACCAAACAAGTGATGGATGATTTGAAGCGTATTAATCAAGAATTAGGCATCACAATTATTATCAACTTGCACTTTGTGGATTTAGCACGTGAATACGGCACACGTATTATTGGTTTGCGCGATGGTCAATTGGTCTTTGACGGGCCTGTTGAGCGTGCAACAGATGAAGCCTTTAATGAAATTTACGGCCGTTCTATTCAAGACGAAGAGAAGTTAGGAGTGAATTAACATGGATCATGCGAAAGATTATGCGTCGATGTTAAATAACAAGAAATCGTTTAAGACGACTTTCAGTGCAGTCCTTGTACTCTTCTTAGTAATATGGAGTTTGAATTATACGGGATTTAGTATCGGTGATTTATTATACGGCTTGCCTCAAATCGGTGTCTTATTTACAGATATGTTTTCGCCGGATTTAAGTTATTTACCTCAGATATTGAATCCAATGTTAGATACGATTCGCATGGCAATCGTAGGTACATTTATCGGTTCTATTATTGCAGTACCCATTGCATTATTATGTGCCAAGAATATCTCACGTACGAAATGGATAGCGATGCCGGCACGTTTCGTGCTGAATATTGTACGTACAATCCCAGATTTATTGCTTGCGGCTATTTTCGTTGCGGTCTTTGGGATTGGTCAAATTCCAGGGGTGCTTGCGGTAATTGTATTAACTATCAGTATCGTCGCAAAATTATTATATGAAGTTTTAGAAGCGATTGATCCAGGCCCTTTAGAAGCCATGACGGCAGTAGGGGCGAATAAAACCAAATGGATTTTGTTCGGTGTCGTTCCGCAGGCACTAGCTTCTTATGTGTCTTATGTATTATTCGCTTTTGAAATCAATATTCGTGCAGCAGCGGTACTTGGTTTAGTCGGTGCCGGCGGTATCGGTCTCTTTTATGACCAAACACTCGGCCTGTTCCAATACGATAAAACGGCAGTGATTATCTTATTTACACTATTGATTGTAGTCATTATTGACTTCATCAGTTCGAAAGTGAGGGAACAACTCACATGACGACAATGAGTAAAACAGAGTTATTGAACAACTACAGCAATAAGCAGAAGAAAATCAAATATACCTTAACAGCACTAGTGGTTGCGGCACTTTTGATTTGGGCTTTTGCCGGTATGCCGGCTTTAGAAATCAAAGATAAATCTCGTCAGATTCTAGGTTCTATCTTACAAGGCTTAACTCACCCGGATTGGGGCTTTGTCTATCAAAAAGGCGGAGAAGACTTGCTGCATGGTTTGTTAGAAACCTTTGCGATTGCAGTGGTCGGAACAATATTAGCTGCGATTATCTGTATTCCTTTAGCGTTCTTAGGGGCAAAGAATATTGTCAAACTCCGCCCAGTCACAGGCACAAGCAAATTTATCTTAAGTATTATCAGAGTCTTTCCAGAAATTGTAATGGCTTTAATCTTTATCAAAGCAGTAGGACCAGGATCATTTTCAGGAGTGTTGGCACTCGGTATTCATTCAGTAGGGATGCTTGGAAAACTCTTCGCAGAGGATATTGAAAATATCGATTTAAGTGCAACGGAGTCGCTTAAAGCAAGCGGCGCAAATAAAATTAAAACATTAGTATTTGCGGTCATCCCGCAAATCTTGCCGACGTTCATGTCATTAATTCTTTACCGTTTTGAGTTGAACTTGCGTTCCGCATCTATCTTAGGCTTAATCGGTGCAGGAGGTATCGGTACACCATTAATCTTTGCCTTGCAGACACGTTCATGGGATCGTGTCGGAATTATCTTAATCGGCTTAGTAATCATGGTCGGTATCGTGGATTACATCTCTGGCAAGATTAGAGAGAAAATTGTATAAGTTAAATAATTATTGCGCGCTCAATCATTGCGGTTGAGCGCTTTCTTGCATTTAAGATACGATTTGAGGTCAGACTGAAGTTTGTCTGAAGGGACAAAGCGGGGTGTCTAAAATACATATAAAAAGACCACTCCCTAAGCATAGGAAGTGGTAAGAAAATGTGGTTTTAAGCATCTTATATTCTCTGATATCTATTTAATTGCTTTGTTTATAACCATAAACGTCTTGTGCTTGTTCTGAGGTGATGATGCCGTTTTTTAAATCGCGTGCGACAGCTTCTCGGCTGCGTGCTTTAGGATCACCGTAACCGCCGCCTGTCGCTGTGCGCAAGACTACTTTATCGCCTTTGTTTAACGGATATTGATTGTATTTGCCGTAAGGACCGTCTACTGTACCGTCTGCTTTGACGAATAAGAATTCATTATTTGAGCCTTCATGGCCGCCGTCTGCGCCCCATGTATTGCTTTTATGGTGGCCGAAGCTGCCTGTGAAGAATTGCCCATCTGTCAGTGCTTTGTAAGTACGGATGGCACCTGAACCGCCGCGGTGTTTGCCGGCACCTTTGCCGTCTGTACGCATTGAGAATTCTTCCACTTCAATACCATAAGTGTGTTCAGCAATTTCAACAGGCACATTAAAGGTTTGACCGTCAGAGATACAGAATTGACCCGTATCACCGTCAAAGTCATCTGCTGCACCCCAACCGCCGACAGAAGGCTCGACGATTAAGAAATTCTCATCTTTTTCAGGCAGTTTGCCGCCCATAATAACTACACATACAGAAAGCAAGTGGCCTGCGGTTAAGCGTTTAGGCAAGACAGGTGCTAAGGCACGCCAAATCATTTCTGTACCGTATAACATAGATTCCCAATACATTGAGACTGGGGCAGGGCGTTTTGCTGAAATAATAGACCCCTCGTCTGTGATGATTTTAAGTGGTCGAAAGGCGCCGTCATTCACTTCTTGTGAAGGGTTTGTGATGGCTAGGAAGATGGTTCTGACTGCTGAAACAAGTCCGGTATAAGAACTGTTAATCGGACCTTGGACTTGCGGTGAGGAACCTCTGAAATCACAAATGAATTCATCATCTGTAATTGTCAATTTCAGCTGTACTGGAATTAAATCATCAGTAATACCGTCATCATCAATCCATTCTTCAACTTCATAGACACCGTTCGGCAGTTTGGCAATTTCTTTAAGTGTCAATGTTTCGCCTTGGTCTAAGAAACGATCCATGCTTTCTAAAATGGCATCGGTAGAATACTTTTTGCATAAGCCTTTAATCCGGCGTTCTCCTGTTTTTAAAGAAGCGATTTGCGCCCACATATCGCCGATAGACAGTTGCGGGAAACGCACATTGGATTCGATGATTTTAATAATCGCTTCGTTTTTAACGCCTTTATCGAACAGCTTGATACAAGGGAACTGCAGTCCTTCTTGATAGACTTCTGTAGAGTTGGTAGACATAGAGCCTGTATCTTTACCGCCGACTTCTGTCCAGTGTGCTTTGTTTGCGACAAAAGCGACCAGTTCGCCGTCTTCGAAAATCGGCAATACTAATCCGACGTCGCATAGGTGAGAACCTCCGCCGTTATAAGGATCGTTAAGGATAAAGACATCACCTTCATGAATATCGTCGCCATACGTCTTTAATGTTTCTTTGACCATAAACGACAGCATGCCGATAAACCCAGTGACACCATTGCCTAATGTCACGAGTTCACCTTTTTTATTCGTTAATCCGCATGCATAATCCAATACTTCATAGATAATCGGACTCATTGATGTTCTTGCTAAAGCGATGAACATTTCTTCACCGGTAGAGATTAATGAGTCTTTAATCACTTCATACGTAAACGGATCTGTGTTATAGCTCATAATTATCGCCTCCAATGTGAATCAATAGGTTGCCGTATTCATCTTTGACTAACCGGTCATCAGGGTTAAGCGGAATTGTCGTAGATTTTTCTTCAATCACTGCAGGCCCTTCAATCGTTTCGTTAATCGGCAATTTGTCACGATCGTAAACTTTAACATGTTCCCAACCTGTCGCTTCGAAGTAGACATCGCGTTCTTCTTTAACAGGGTCGCCATGTGCAGCTTCGGCTTTTTTGATGACAGGTTTCTCGATTTTGCCAAGCACTGAAATCTTAACATTTACAATTTCGATGCCATTACCTAAAAGTGTGTACGTGTATAACTGTTCGTGTTTTTGATGGAAGGCTTCAATAACCTTGTTTAAGTTGTCTTCTGTCAATGTATCGAAAGGCACAGACACTTCTACTGGATGGTCTTGGCCTTGGTAGCGCATATCGATTGTTTTATAAACCACAATGTTGTTTTCGTCTACGTTTTCGTGCTGTAATGTTTCAGTGGCTTCGTCGATTAATGATTGATACATTGAATTGATTTCTGAAAAGTCTAAATTTTGTGTGTTCGCAAGATAAGTTTGAGCATAGTCATGACGTAAGTCAGACATTAACATGCCCCATGAAGCGAAGACGCTGGATGCGGAAGGAACAATGACTTTTTTCACGCCTAATTCGCGTGCTAAGTCTTGTGAGTGCATAGGACCGCCGCCTCCGATTGCGATCATAGTAAAGTCTCTAGGGTCATGCCCTTTACGTACTGAAATCAATTTCAACGCATTCAGCATGTTGGAATTCGCAATTTTGATAATTCCCATGGCTGCTGTATCCAAGTCCACATCTAAGTGATTGGTAATGGATTGTTCGAATTGTTTTTTCAAGGTGTTGATTGGTGTATTAGTGTCGAAGTTTTTCAAATCAAGCCGGCCTAATAATAAATTAGCATCTGTGGTGGTAGGTTCTGTACCGCCTTTGCCGTAGGCAATCGGTCCAGGTTCTGCGCCTGCAGATTTAGGCCCGACTTTAATCGAACCGCTGTCATCGAACCAGGCGATTGAACCGCCGCCATTGCCAATTTCTACGATATCTACTACAGGCACCTTCATCGGATAACCTGCATAGTTATGAGTTTGTTCAAGATGATAGTCTGTAGAGACTTTGACATGATTGTTTTCAATCAGAGAACATTTCGCAGTTGTGCCACCGATATCTAATACAATTAAATTCTCTTCGCCGATTAATTCTCCAAGTACGGCTGCGCCGAAAATACCGGAAACAGGTCCGGATTCCACCATGTTGATCGGTGCCCTTTTCGCATGTTCAAAAGTACTAGTACCGCCGTTCGACTGCATGACATAGTTGTTGGAACTATTGCTTTGTTCGGTAATATGCCGCTCTAAATTAGACAAATAGTCGTTTGCGATAGGTTTAACATATGCGTTCAGCACTGCAGTCGATGTGCGCTCATATTCTCGCCACTCGTTATTCAATTCGGTGGAATAGGTGATTGAAAATTCTGGATGATAGCGATTGATATAGTATGCAATTGCACGCTCGTGGTCGTTGTTTTGGTAACTATGCAATAATGAAATTGCGACTGCTTTAACGCCTTCACGTTTGAAATCTTGAAGAATTTCTTCAACTTCTTCAAAGACCAGTCCTGACGTAATTTCGCCTTTATGGTTCATACGTTCAGAAACTTCTCTTCTAAGATGGCGTTCTACGAAGGGGTCGGGTTTCTTATAGCGTGCATTAAAAAGGTCTGGACGATTGCCGCGTGCAAGTTCTAAAACATCTCTAAAGCCTTTTGTCGTAATTAATCCTGTTTTGACGCCTTTCTTTTCTGTTAAAGCGTTGATTACGATTGTAGTACCGTGAATAAACATGTTCATATCTTTTAAATTCACTTTTGCTTGGTTGAGTACGTTGAAGATACCTTCTTCGAAGTTTTTCGGTGTTGTATCTGCCTTTCCTAGAATTAATTCCCCGTTTTTATTTAATGCGACTAAATCTGTAAAAGTACCGCCAATATCTGTTGCCACTCGCATAATAAATTCCCCTTTCAAGTTTGGAAGTTAAAACAGTTTCGGTGTGACTACACTTAATACTGTAGCTGGAGATTCTGATTCGTTACTGCAATAGTGTTTAAATCGAGAAGGGTAGTGAAGTACTTCTCCTTCTTTCACTGTGTACTTTCTGCTGTTGACATAAAACGTTAATTCTCCGGATATCATATAATAAAATTCTTCGCCCCCATGCATTGAATTCTCGCTGCGATCACCGGGTAGAAGTGTAATAATAAATGTTTCTAAGTTGCGATTTTCAAATTCGCTGGAAACGCGTTTGATTGTTAAATTAGAATGGTTAATGTTTAATGGCTTCATTTTCTGAGGTTGTACATGGAAGTCGTTATTCTCTGCTGGTGAAAAAAATGAAGTAATATTAACATCTAAAGCTTTTGCAATTTTGTCGAGTGATGTAATCGCGATTGATGATTCACCCCGTTCGACTTGAGACAAGAAACTTGTTGATAATCCTGTCAGAGTGCTGAGTTGTTTCAAAGTTTGCTGCTGTTGATTCCTAATGAGTTTGATTTGAAAACCAACTTCCTCAATCATTTGCTATCCCTCTTTCAGTTACAGTATTAGTGTAATTTTGTTTAATATTACCACAATTAGATGTATTTTCAACAAATATTCCGAATATTACAATTAATAAAACCGCATTAAGTACTGTGATGACAACGGTTGCGCTTGTTTAAATTTTTTACAATATTTTAGTTGATTTTTGGTTAAAAAGCAGGTCAAACTAAATTTTTTTCAAAAAAATTTTAGTATTCGCTGTAACCACTGATATTTGAATAACGAACGAGGAAAAAACTTTTGAAAAAACCCTAAGAAAACGGGGGTTTTTGCCAATCTGAATTTGCGTAAAATCTTCATTGTGTTAAGCTAAGAAACATCTTTGCTAAAAAGTTAAAAGCAATTTTTTGCAAGGGAAAAAGGATTTCAGGTTAATATTTTGGTCAGGTAAAAGGTTCTCAATCCATAAAAAAGGGTATGAGAAAATAGCTTTTCTAAAAAATGTTTCTCGAACAGTATTTTATACAACGTTACATAAACAAAGGACTTTGATTTAGGACATTGGGGGAAGTCTGTTTGAGAGATAGTTCAACATGGATTGAGCAGTTCGAGAGGGGCGAGTACATTTCATGTACTTTTCGAACGTTGATTGCTGATCAAAATAAAATTTCAGGGTGAATGGGGGCTGTATGAAGTCATTCAAACACTTGGCTTCTAAGCTTTAAATGGATTCTGAACCTTGTCATTGCAATGCCTAAGAACGATCCGTACATTTTATTCCAATAATTTGAAAGGATGTTTATTTTAGACATGTTTACTTTAGGAGCAACATTGAGACAACAGGTACACCCAGACTGGCAGACTTATATCATGATTGGATTATACTTCTTAATCCTTCTTGTAATTGGTTACTACGGCTATAAGAAAGCTACAGGCAATGTCAGTGAATATATGTTAGGCGGACGCAGCATTGGGCCGTACGTTACAGCACTTTCTGCAGGGGCATCCGACATGAGTGGTTGGATGATTATGGGCTTGCCCGGCGAAGTTTATACTACTGGACTTTCAGCCGCATGGCTCGCAATCGGTTTAACATTAGGTGCATACATTAACTACTTCGTAGTAGCACCGAGACTTCGTGTATATACTGAAAAAGCAGGAGACGCAATTACGCTTCCTGACTTCTTCAAGAACCGTTTAGATGACAAATCAAATATTATTAAAATTATTTCTGGCGGTATTATCGTCGTATTCTTTACCCTTTATACACACGCGGGTATGGTATCAGGCGGTAAACTGTTCAACAGTGCATTTGGAATCGACTATCATTGGGGACTTATTTTAATTTCAGTGATTGTTATTGCATATACATTCTTCGGAGGTTACTTAGCTGTATCGCTGACAGACTTCTTCCAAGGTGTCATTATGTTAATCGCAATGATTATGGTGCCGGTAGTAGCACTATTGAAATTAAATGGATTAGATACATTCCAAACTGTCACAGACTTGAAACCGACAAACTTGGATCTGTTTAAAGGGACAACAATCATCGGTATTATCTCATTCTTCGCATGGGGCTTAGGTTACTTCGGTCAACCGCATATTATCGTGCGCTTTATGAGTATTAAATCAGTAAGACAATTAAAAACTGCGCGCCGTTTCGGTATCGGCTGGATGGCTGTCAGTTTAATCGGTGCAGTATTCGTTGGTTTAATCGGTATTGCATTCGTTAAAGATAAAGGCGTGGAATTAAAAGACCCGGAAACATTATTCATCTTAATGGGTCAAATCTTATTCCATCCGTTAGTGGGCGGTTTCTTATTAGCCGCAATCTTAGCTGCGATTATGAGTACGATTTCTTCACAATTATTAGTAACTTCAAGTTCATTGACTGAAGACTTCTACAAATTAATCCGCGGTGAAGAAGCAGCAAGAAAACGTGAAAAAGAATTCTTGATGGTAGGTCGTTTATCAGTACTGATTGTCGCAATTATCTCAATTGCGATTGCATGGTCTCCAAACGACACAATCTTAAACCTTGTAGGTAATGCATGGGCAGGCTTCGGTGCCGCATTCGGTCCGTTAGTTGTAATGTCATTATATTGGAAAGGTTTAAGCCGTACAGGCGCAATCAGCGGTATGGTTGCAGGAGCAGTAGTAGTTATCTTGTGGATTGTATTCGCTAAACCACTAGGTGAAACTAACGACTTCTTCAACTTATACGAAATCATTCCAGGCGTGATTGCCAGCGTATTAGTTACAATTATCGTATCTAAATTTACTAAAAAACCAGCAATCGATGTTTCAGGCGACATTGATCGTGTGAAAGCAACGATTGATAAACAAATGAAATCTTAAGTGTTTATAAAATGACTCGGCAGATGTAAAATCTGTCGAGTTTTTTATATCCCAGGAAATAATGATAAGCATTAAAAAGGCCCCGCCAAGAGGCAGGGCACATCATAAAGTTAATTTTGGTTATTTTCGTATTTTGCTTTTTCAGCATCACGTAATTCTACACGGCGGATTTTGCCTGAATTTGTTTTAGGCAAATCTTCCACAAATTCGATGGCACGCGGATATTTATAAGGTGCGACATCGTATTTCACATAATTTTGAAGCTCTTTGACTAAATCATCGCTTGCTTCATAACCGTCTTGCAAGATAATGAAAGCTTTAACAATATTACCACGTAACTCATGCGGACTTGCGACAACTGCACATTCTTTAACAGCCGGATGTTTTGTTAGAGAATCTTCAACTTCGAAAGGTCCGATTGTGTATCCAGAACTGATGATAATATCATCTTTACGGCCTTCAAACCAGAAGTAGCCGTCTTCATCGATTTTCGCTAAATCGCCTGTCATAAAGTAATTGCCGACAACACGTTCGCGTGTACGTTCTTGATCTTTAAAGTAACCTTTAAAGAGTGCAGGCAAGTCAACGGGTACTGCAATATTTCCGACTTCACCGACTTTTGCAAGATTGCCGTCATCGTCGATAATTGTTGTTTCACTGCCGGGGATGGCTTTACCCATTGAACCTGGACGTCCCTCTACGTCTTTAAGCAAGCCGATAAGCAAAGTACTCTCAGTTTGGCCGTAGCCGTCACGTACAGTAATATTGAAAGTATCTTGGAACTTTTCTACAACTTCTTGATTCAGCGGTTCTCCGGCTGATACAGCGTCATGCAAGTGAGATAGGTCATATTGGCCTAAATCTTTGAGTTTCGCCATAATACGGTACTCAGTAGGCGTACAGCATAGCACGTTGATTTTGTACTTCTCTAGCAGCTCTAAATAGATAGTGCCGTTGAAGCGTCCGTTGAATACAAATGCTGTCGCACCAGAAGTCATTGTAGATAAGAATGGACTCCAAACCCATTTTTGCCAACCAGGTGCTGCAGTAGCCCAAACAATGTCATCTTCTTTAATATTCAACCAATGTTTCGGCGCCATTTGCATATGCGCATAGCCCCAACCATGCGTATGTACAACTGCTTTTGGATTGCCTGTTGTACCTGAAGTATACGGCAAGAATGCGACGTCATCACGTTTTGTCGGTGTGATTTCAAGTTCATCGCTCATTGTTTGTTTGCCGTCTTCGACGTTAATCCAATCTTCTTTGTGTCCCCCGATGATGAACTTAGTCAAGTCATCATACTCTTTAACGCCTTCAAATTCGTCTGCACCTGAAGCGATAGATAATACAGCATCTACTTCACCGTTCGTAATACGGTATTGCAAATCTTTAGTTCTAAGCATCTCTGATGCCGGGATTAAAGCAACACCTAGTTTTAAGGCCGCAATATAGACTTCATATGTCTCGATACTGCGTTCCATTTTGATTAATAAGGTATCCCCTTTTTTCAAACCGTTTTCTTTAAATAAGTTGCCGATACGGTTTGCGCTTTTAATCAATTCTTTATAAGTAACTTTAGTAGTTTCACCTGCATTGTTTTCAAAGATAATTGCTAATTTAGACGGATCTTTCGCATACATTTCAATTTCAGAAACGATATTAAAATCCTCAGGTGCTACCAAATCGGGTTTATTCATTTTTACTCCTCCTAACACTAACGCACGTTTCCATGGATTTTGGAAATAGAATACTTCTCCATTCTATCAATCTTCAGCTTATAAGATAAGCAAAGCACCTTTTATTTTGCTTAGAAAACGTTTTCTTAAAGTGTTTTAATGGTCTTATATCTTTATATGAGCAACGTTATAATTATTTTGAATATAAATAGGAATGATTAGGGTTATCTGAGAAAATAATTATCGTTTGAATTCGACTAATAAGGAAGGTTCTCAAAATATGTAAGTCAAAAAGCAGTTATCATACAAAGAAGACACCCTCATAAAGAGGGTGTGCAGCTATAGTTATTTTATTAAGTCAAAATATTTCGATAATTGTTATGCTAAATTCGTATCGTTAGGCAAGACCGCTTTCTTTTTTCCAGCATCCGCACGCTTATCCTTAGGCAATTTCACAATCTTGAAGCCAGTGTAAGCGAAGATGACAGAAATGATCGGTACTAAATAGTTTAAGATCGCAAATGGTGCATATTCCATAACACCGACACCTAAAGTCGAAGCGATGAAAACACCGCAAGTGTTCCACGGTACGAAGACAGAAGTCAATGTTCCGCCATCTTCTAATGCACGAGATAAGTTTTTCGGATGCAATCCTTTTTCATTGAATGTTTTCGCGTACATACGTCCTGGAACAATAATTGAAATATATTGTTCAGAACAAGTGAAGTTAGTACCGATACAAGATAAAATAACTGAAGTTAACAGAGAACCTGTATTCTTTGCCCAACGTAAAATAATACTGATTAATGAATCCAGCATACCTGAATATTCTAAGACCCCACCAAAAGTCATCGCAACTAATGTTAATGAAATGGTATAGAACATAGATTCTAAACCGCCGCGGTTAAAGAGTTCATCTACCATTTTATTACCAGACTCCATTGTATAGCCCGTTTGCAGCGCTGTCAGTGCTTCTATTAAAGAACCGCCTTGTACAAAGATTTGTGCAAAGAAACCTAAGATAATACCGGCACAAATCGCTGGAATTGCGGGTACCTTCAACATAACTAAGACAATTACTGCTAATGGAATCAATAATAACCATGGTGAAATCAAGAATTGATCTTGCATTGTAGTAAGGATTTTATTGATATTTTTCGGATTAAAGTTTTTATTTCCGTATTGCATACCGATAAAGAAGAATGCGACAACAGAAATCAACAACGCAGGTATTGTTGTAAACATCATGTGTTTAATATGTTCGAATAAATCTACTTTTGTCAGCCCTGATGCTAAGTTCGTCGTATCTGATAGAGGACTCATCTTATCACCGAAGTATGAACCGGAAATAACTGCCCCGGCAACCATTCCAGGATTGATTCCCATACTCATACCAATCCCCATAGAAGCAACCCCCACAGTTGCCATGGTAGACCAAGAACTTCCGATGGCCAGTGCAACAATACCGCAAAGCAGTACAACGACTGCTAAGAAGAATCTCGGGTCAATTAATTGCAACCCATAGTAAATCATTGTCGCAACAACACCGCTGCCGATCCAAGAACCGATAATCAAACCGACTAAGATGATGATGACAATCGCAGGCAATGCGTGTCTGATCCCCTTATACATCATCTGTTCGACATCATCGAATTTATAACCATGCAGCATGGTTACCCCAATCGCAACCGCTGTCCCAATCATAAGCGGTATATGCGGTTCTTTCTTTAAGACTGCTACAGTAAATAGCATGACTGCAATCATCAAGCCTAAAGTGAATAATGATGGCCAAATACCAATGTGCTTTTTCTCTTTTTCTTCAACAACTTGTCCATTTTTCTCTTCTCCTTGCATAACATCAACCACGCCCCTTTTATATCTTTAGTGTCATAATACATAAATTTGAAATCGCTTTCAACACTAATATGGCAAGGGAATTGCCACTTTAAGATAAGCACCTGTATTTTCAGGGAAAACACTGTCATTTCACAAAACGCTAGAAAGCTAGTTATATCAAGTGTTTTGATAATTCTGACAAATTTAAAATTGAATGAATTTGACACCATTTTAAGTGCTGAAAAAAATTAAAATTATTTTTGATGTGTTCATGACCCCTTGAGAATTATTACAACATTTAAGATTTATGTAAACATGGTTTTGTATCTGCTTCCGCTTATTTCATAACTTCTCTAATTATTATTAATTCAGATTCATATATTTACGTAAAAAAATATGATTATTTAGTGTCACAACGGAAAGAATATTATTAATAGGAATAATCTTAGGATTATTCCTAGATGTTGGAAAACAAAGGAGCAGCGTTATAAGTAACAATTTCAAATGACAAAGGGGAGTTGTCTATGACAAAGACTTTGAAAAATCCGTTAGTAGTATTGGCAGGTGCAATAGCGGCGATTGTGATCGGAATAATATTACTTGCACCTTCTGATGCAGGAGCAGCGGATCGTTATCAATCGATGACAGAATTACAGCAGCAAACACAAGAAGGTGTAGATTGGCAGATAGATACGAAACAAGGGACAAATGACACAGTCATTGTGGCACCGCATGGCGGCGGTATTGAACCAGGAACAAGTCAAATTGCAGAAGAAGTAGCAAATAAAAACAATGCAAGTTATTATTCATTCCAAGGTATCAGACCGACGAATAATAAAGAGTTGCATGTTACTTCTATTCATTATGATGAACCTAAAGCACAAGAAATGGTGAATCAATCTCAAAGAACAGTCACAATCCATAAAACAGCGCGTTCAGGCAATGATATTTATGTAGGCGGACGCGATGCACAATTACGCAACAATATTTCACAATCACTTACTCAAAGAGGGTTTGATGTTGCACCTGCGACAGGTAATATTGCGGGACAAAGTTTAAATAATATTACCAATCAGAACCAGCAGCAAGCAGGTGTACAGATTGAATTGAATAATCAGTTTGCCAACCAGTTCTTCAAAAACGGCAATGTCTTCCGACCTGAACGTGAAAATCCTGAGAACTATACTCAGCAAATGCATTCATTTACGGATGGTGTTAATGAAGGATTGAATCAGTCTCAACAATAAGAAGAACATGTAAAAGCAGTGTGTTGTTATCAGCACGCTGCTTTTACATGTATTAAGGCAAATACAAAAATCAATTGCCTCAATACATGTCCTATCGTACCGACTTAGACAGTCTTATAATTCTTGTACCGAAAAATTGAGACGTGTATCATGGGCAGTAACCGAAATTATGAGCAAGGAGGCAAGGCGTATGACCAATCACGCCTACATAAAATGGATTGCCGCAGCGGTGTTAGTTATCGGTATCATCGTGATTATTATCGTGATGATGCTGTCGTACACTTCTCGTACAGGATGTGCCGCTGATAAATACAATTCTATGACAGATCTTAAAAGTGATACTGAGGAATGCAAAGATTGGGAGATAGAAACACGCAATGAAACCAACCCAACGGTGATTGCGGCGATACACGGCGGCGGTATCGAACCGGGAACGACTGAAATCGCAAGAGAACTTGCTGATCAAACAGGTTCTGGCTTCTATTCATTCAGAGGAATACGCTATGAGAACAACCGAGACTTGCATGTCACAGCTATTCATTATGATGAGCCGAAAGCACAAAAGATGGTCAGACAATCTGAACGTACCATTACTATTCATAAAGCAAGCTTGAGTGACAGCGATGTCTATATCGGCGGTCGCGACATAGCATTAAGAAACCGCATTGCACGTGTCTTATCTGAGAGAGGTATCTCCGTCACAAGAGCAGAAGGGAAGCTTGGCGGTAAGAACCCTCATAATATCGTGAATCAAAATAAAAATCGTGCAGGGGTTCAAATGGAGTTATCCAATCAGTTTGTCAGAAACTTTTTCAAAGATGGTGATATGTCTAAAGCATCCAGAGAAGATTCAGACAACTGGACGTCTAACTTCTATGAATTTATTGACGGTATGGATGAAGCGTTAAATGAAAATGAATAATGAAAAGAGAGCAGTGAAGCTTCGTTAATAAACAAAGCGGCACTGCTCTTTTTAGTCGATTAATCTTGAGGATGAGGTTTTACTTTTTTATAAACAAAACGTGTAAAGAAGATAGAAAGGATAATACCAGCTAAACTGATGAATAATAATAGGTAGAGATGCGGCGGTGTGTAAGACAGTTCAATCTGTTCTTGTCCTTTTTTAACAGGAATGACAGTTTGAATACCGTTGTCTTTTTTAACTTCTACTTCTTTTCCATCAGCTTTGGCTTTCATACCTTTTTCGTAAGGTGTCGGTACGACGAGATAGCCTTTATCGTTTTTGCCTTTAGTGAATCGATAACCATGATCGGTTTGTTTGATTTTAACTTTATCTACCTCTTTAGCGGCAGATTTCAATGTTTTATAGTCTTCGCCGTAAACGCCTTTTAATTGATATTTGTACTTGCCTTTTTGCAGATTCAATCGTACTTTATCGTCGGCTTTTACGCGAATCGTAATCGGGTTGACGACACGGCGGTATGAGTAGTTGAGTGAAGAACGCTGTTGTCTGGCTTCATTCAACTTCACTTTGTGCGGCTTGTCTGGTGATTTTAATTCCAGTTCCATCTCGAAATACAAGTCTTTGTATTTGTTTTTAATGTTATCAGGGACTTCATAATCAATACCGCCGTTTTTCTCTTTGACGTGCAGTGTATGGTCATCTGGTTCCCAATCTGCATCGTCCGACTGCTCTTTGATATCGTCTTTTAAGTTAACATTATGTTCAATGTCTGGTGTGGTTGTCTTAGGATGGTCTAACACAACACCTTTTAACATTGCATGTTCACGGTCAATCGGTGTTTTCAGTGATTGTTTATCATACACTTTATCTGTGATGTGTGTGGCTGGATAATCAATGGTGCTTTCGGAATGTTTGTATTTATGTTCATTGCCTTCGATGACTTTCTTCGTTTTGAAGCCGTAAGGCATAGTAGTGTCAGGCGGGTTCTTGAAGCGGTCTTGTACATTCCATAGTGCCATTAAGTTGGCGCGATTGCCTAAGAAGCGGTGATTACTGTTCTTATCAATCGGTTGCTGAATCTGCATGATGTTATCGTAATAGTTCAAGACATCTCCGTTGAATAAGCTTGAATATAAAGCCACGCCTCTAAAGCCGTAAATCAATGGAGAGTTTTGTGCCGGGAATGAAAGGTATTCAATACGGCTGAACGGATCTTTGGTTTTCTGTAGATGGTCAAATTCCTTTTGAAGTTTTTCACTGTTGTAATTATCTTTCTCCATAGAGGCGATAGGGCGTTCATAAATGTCCATATGTGTATCATGATAGTTCTTGATCATTACAGCTTGCTGGATAAAGATTAAGCCAATCATGATATAAGGTGTATATTTCATGGACAACAGTTCTTTGTTTTGAAGCAGGACATACATAAACAGCATGATAATGAAAGTTACAATCATAAAGCTGTTATCGCCATCATAGTTGGTAAACATATACAGCATACCGCAAACACATAATGCACAAGTGATAACAAATTGCTTAATCGACACTTCAGCTAAATGCTTAATGAATAGCGCAATGAGCAAACTGGATGAGAACCCTAACAGATAGATCCATCTTCTAGCTGGTAAGGAAAAGCCGTTAAAGAAACTATCGAAATAAGGGGTCAATGAACCAATCAGCATAATCCAAGTGACAATCGCAGATAAGCGATAGAAATAATATTTATATAAGTTGAATGCGCATAGTGCAACAAAGGTAAGCATTGAAATCGTGATATAGAAACCATCTGAAAAGATATGGTATTTCTCTTGGAAATCAATGAACCATGAGAGTTTCAAATTAGGATTGATTTGGCGGTCATTAGCCATGACACCTGAAACGCCTGTATAAAAACCGACGATACTGACCATTAAACTGAGTACAGCCGCAATAGCTAATACATAAACCTTTTGTACACGATTGACCACATCCTTGCGATACGGCCAAATGATACGATAAAGGAAATAGAACCCTAATGTAATGAACTCATAATAACTGAAATAGAAATTAGAGAATAAAGTCAGTGCGACTGCGATAATAAATAATCCGATTTTACGTTCTCGAAAGAAGCGTTCCATCCCTAATAGAGATAGGGGGAAGAATATTAATACATCTCCGTAAAATGACCACGTAAAATTGAAATAAATGGTTACGACAGAGATGGCATACATTAAAGTCGCGCAAATCGCAATCGTTCTCTTGGTGATAAGATATCTGAATAAGTAGTAACTGACCGCAACGGTTAAGAAGACACGAATATAACATAAGAAAATTTGCGTGCCTGCCCAAAACTTGATGTCATGCGTCGGCAAGTGAAAAAGCTGTTCGCCTATCCAAATGAAAAAGAAATAAATCAACATGATCGGTGATGTCGCATAGTAATAGGATAGACTCTTGGTATAATCACCGCCTAAACCAAATGACACATCATAGAAACTTCTAAAGTGTGTATATTGATGATACAAATACTTCTGAAAAGGAATTAACTGTGAAAATCCATCGCCTTTACCAGCAAAAGCCAGCCCTTTTGAAAATGAGTTGATGAAAAAAGGGATAAAGATGATGGTGGTCAGTGCTAAACTGGCCAGCAAGATTGCGAGTAATCGCAATGCCTTAGTTTTATGATCTTGTGAAATGGCGATGCTACCTCCTTTAAAATGAAAGAAGCGAGGTATGAGATACAATCTTGCCATTGCTTTACTCATTGCCTCGCTTGCTTTTTGTACATAATCAGGTGGGAGAGGGCGGGAAGTCCCGCCGCCTTTTGCACCTTATCTGATTTCTACGTCGTGTCCTGTTTCGACTTTTTTGTCTTTCTTGAAGTAAGTGGCACCTTGAAGACTTCCGAAGTTAGGGTTGTCTGAACTATTGACAGGTTTATAACCGAGGTCTTTGAAGTTTTTGATTTGTTCATCATCCATACCGTCTTCATAATACATTTTCTTACCATCGTTATAGAAACGCGGTTTCTCAATTGCTTTTTGCAGCGAGTCGCCGTTACGCAAGTAAGAAGATAAGAATTCATGTGTTAATGTCGGTACCTTGTTGCCGCCTGGTGTGCCTGCACCTACGTAATAATCATCACCTACAACGATTGTCGGTGAGATATAAGAACGCGGTGATTTATGCGGCTCTCCTTTATTATCGCTTTTTGGCGCTGTTGAGAAGCGTTTCAGCGAGTTGTTTAGGAAGAAGCCTTGTTCAGTATACTTGCCGTTACCGAAGAAGTTATTCAATGTGTTCGTTGTACTTGTCATTTTGCCTTTTTTATCAATGACAACGAAGTGTGAACCTGCTGTATTGACTTGTCCTTGCAATCCGAAGTTGTTTTCTTGATTTTTGTATTTGTTCGCACGTTTCAGTACGTATTCATCTTCAACTTTCTTCATGTCGTTAGGCACTTTATCATTGATTAAATATCTGTTTTTGAAGTTGACGTTTCTTGCGTTAGCTACACTTTCTGCGAAGTCTTTCGGTGTATCTTCGCCATAGTTGCCGTTTAAGGATTGATCGATTTTCAATGCCTGTAATGATAAGAACCCGCTTGTCGGGTTAGGTGTGGTATAGACTTTATTATTAAGATAGTCTGTAGAAATCGGTTGTTTCTTTTTCGTGCCATAGTCGTTAAAGTCTTTTTCTTCTAAGTTGCCGTCCGTTTGTTTAGCGATACTTGAACCCAGCTTTTTATAGAAGTAGTCGTCACCATGATCTCTGATGCCTTTTAAAGTATCTGCTAAGTCTTCTTGTTTTACAACGTCACCGCTGCTCACGACTTTATTGTCTTTGAAGAAAGGTGAATCTTTATCGATGGTTGCGCTGTATTTTGAAAGAAGTTTGGCTAAGTCTGTGTTGACTTGGAACCCATCCTCAGCTAACGGAATCACATAATTCAAGATTTTTTTCTCGCTCATTTTTCCCTCTTTGTCATGCATGTCGTGCATACCTTTAACAAACCCCGGTACGCCGACTTGGTCGCCGTTTTTGTAGTGGTAAGATGAAACGGCACTATAGTCATATACGCTTGGTTTAGAGCCTTTCTTTCCATCATATGTCATGGAAGCCCCTTCGCCGCCTAAACCAGCAGCATAAGGCTCTGTTACTGCTAACGTATATGCAACACCATAGGCTGCATCGGCAGAGTTCCCGCCATCTTCTAAAATTTTGTTACCAACTTCTCTGGCGATTTTATTGTTCGTCGATACCCCATATTTTTTATCTGCGCTTTTATGGTTTTGCGACGCTAATTTGTTTTCATACAATTTATCTTTATCTACTGTATCTTCTTTGTTCACGAAGTAGAAGACCGTCGAAATGATGAGGGTGACTACAAAGATAACACCCAAAACCTTTTTGCTATAAATACTCATGGAAGATGACGCCTCCATTTAGACTTACTTTTTGTTCGATTTTAAGGTCTTGCTTTTCATATTTATCTAAAGGCTCGTTTGCGTTACTCATGATAATCATCAGAAAGATAGCCGCAATTACCAGCACGATTACACCATAAAGAATGTAATTTTTAACTTTCATATTGGTAACCTCCTTTAGTTTGTTTTAATTTGATCGACGGATCTGAGATACGGTTTGTTAATTTTTGTTTTTCAATGAAATTCATATTATCTTTTGTAATTTGGTCTCCTGATGTCTTAATCGGTGTGATCATGAATTTACTTTTATCTCCGTCCCATGATTGCTGCAATGCGAGTCCTTTTTTGTTCTCTGATAAGAACTTGTCGGAAGTCACATTACCGAGACTGTAGAAGATATCTGTACCTTTATGCTTCTCGATTTTTTGTACGACTGAGTTATGACCAACAACGACATCAGCGCCGGCATCTGCCAGGGCATGACCGTATGTACGTTGACGGCTTGTAACGTTCGGCTCATCTGGGATACCCCAATCGACATTGACAATGACCATGTCATTATCTTTCTTTAATTGCTCGATTAACGGTACAAAAATTTTAGGGTCTAAAGCAATCGAAGTGGTCGCTTTTCTAGGGTCCATATATTTTGAGTTCACATCTGTAAAGGACACACTGGCGATTTTCTTGCCTTTGACTGTCTTATGCGACACTTTACTGTTAATCGCATTTGAACCGTTACCCGTAATAAAGTTATAGCCGAAGCGTGAACTTGTCTGTTTCTCGATTTGTTTGATTTGTTCTAAATCAACAGAGTTGTTCGTTAAGTTTAAGTTTTTAAAGCCTTGATGTTTTAAGAAACTAATATTTCTCATGTTCTTTTTGATATTTTTTTTAGGATCCTCAGCAAAGTTATTCACATTCAAGCTTGCTGTTGAATAATCACTGTCTTCAATGATGTCTGAAATTGAACCGAACATATCATGCAGACTGTTTTGGCGGATATGTTTGTTTAAAGTGACGTTGCCGAAATAAGCAAGGTGTACATCGTCTTTTTGTCTTTCGCAAATACGTCTACTTTATCTGTTTTGAACGCTACCATAAAGATAATGAGCAAAACGAGAGCAATGACAGTGACACCAATCATATATTTAGAATTATGCTTTTTCTGGTTTTTAGACTTTTTAAGAATCCAATTCTCTATATTGAAAGGTTCTTTATTCGCCATAATGCATCTCCTTTTTATTTAATGAAGCTATATGCAAATAAAACAACGTAAGTCATGCAAGTCAGCAACATACATGAAGCTAATGTTGTAATTGTGCCTTGTTTTTGAATTGTATTTGCGATGATACCAGGAATGACGATACCGATACCGGATATCTGTATGACCTCAAATGGGGTCAGTGGATAAATCAAGTCGAATATGAACTTGATAATCATACCGGTTAAAATCATTGCTGCGAACTTACGACGACCGTATAGCAATGCAACTCTGCTAATACCGTGTGCAACGATGAAGTATGTTAAACAACTGATCAGAAGCACGGATAATAACATAATCGGCTGATCGAAGATTAATGCTAAGTAACCCGGAACAACCAGACCGGCTGGTGTAATCCCGAATTTCTCAGCGAATATCAAACTCAGCACGATGCCTACGAATAATGAAAAATACAGCTCTGAACCTACCAAAATTAATCCAACCCTTCTAATAAATTGACAACTTTCTTACCATTGCCGTGTATATTTCCGACACAAAATACCAGTGCAGATTTTGATTCTTCAAAAATAGCTTGTTCTACTTCTTCGAACGGCTTCCCTTCAAAGTTCAAGTATTTCTTGTCCGGGCGCTCATTCTTCATGACTTCTGTTACTAATTGCGTACTCTTACCGACACAAATCAATGTGTCGTAATCGACTTTAGTAATGAAATCTTCAGCGAAGAGTTTCGTGCGGTCTAATCTATCGCCACGACAGTTTAAGATAATGACTTTCTTTTCGTGAGGATATTTATAATCGATGACTTTCTGTAAGATGGCTTTTGAAGATTGAGGTTCGTTTGCCGCGAAGGCGTTAACGAAAATATTCTTCGTATCATTCTTGTGGTAATAATGTATATGAACAGCACCGCTGTCTGGCGGAGCATTCAGCATACCTTCAAGTGCTACTTCTTTGTTAGCACCGATTGCTTCAGCAACACCCATCGCAATTGCGACGTTATCTGGGAAAACAATGTAATCGAATTTACGAAGGAGGGACTCTTCTACTTCGTCTCTGTCGACGATAATTGTTTCGGTGTTGCGTTTGTCAGCAACCTTTTTGAAAAAGTCTGTGTAGTCGTCTTTCATGATGACTAATTTGCCGTTGTATGGAATCGTAGCTGTAAATGCTTCTGCCACTTCATCCAAAGTAGGGCCGAGTGTTTCCATATGGTCTTCCATAACGTTCACAATGACACCTACATTGGCACGTAATAACTTCTCCTGGAATGTTATTTGATAGTCAGGGTTAACAGCCATACATTCGTTAACGATAGCTTCGCCATTATTATCAATCACATTTTGAAGAATTTCTTTTTGCTCACCGATGTTAGGGCCTTGCGGCTTACGAACAACGGGATACTCTTTCTCATCAAACCAATACAACATACGTGCATCGGTTCCTGTCGTCTTACCGATTACTTTGTAGTGATCTTCGCGCATAATGCCGTAAATCAAACGTGTAATGGTAGATTTTCCGCGGATACCGTTGATGTTGATACGTAATGGGATTTTATCAATACGTTTTCGATGTTTGCGCATTTCTAAGATGCCTAGAACCAAGATTAAAGCAGAAAAAATTACAACTAGTAACAACTATTTCACCTCATTCTTTTTTGTCCCCGAACAGATTAACATATTAGATTCTTAAAAAATACAATTTTACCGAAATGTAAAAATGTTTATAATCTGTTATTAATCGTTAATAAAAATAGTATTAATATTAGTAGTTGATAACTAAAATAGTAATTATCTAAATAGAGGGGGAATTCGGAAAATTTTATAATGACCATAAAACAAGACACGACAATTGTTAACATGAGTCATCTTTGCCTTCTGCCTAACAATTGTTTGACAATGGTAATATTTGTAATATATGTAATATCTTTAGTGTATTGAAGAAAAATAATAGAAATAGATTATAAGTATCAATTTATATTTACACAAAAGAGGAAAGATTTTTAGCGTGCAAGGCTTTAATTCTCTGCTATGTATTATGGCGTCAGATTCTGTCGCAGACGATAAAAAAAGGAGTCAGAAGATAAAAAATACCCGCGTACTTCTATTGAAATACGCGGGTTAAATATTAAAAGAAAAAGAACATTAAGCCTAAAATCGCAAGGATGCATGCGAGTATTTTGCTTTCTTCAAAAATATAAACAGCGAAACTGACTAACATGATAAGACGTGAGCTTCTGAAGATGAAACTCGCACCAGGAATATGCATCAGGTGTGTACGATTTAAGATCATAATAATGAAGACGATTATCATAGCTATAATACCTAAGCATAATGTGATTTTCTGGTAATTTTTCATACGTTCGAAACGACTAAGTACGGCCATCGGTGTACCTCCTTTAAGATGTGATGAAAACTGTGATATGTATGAATGCATTTAACCTATAAGATATACAAAGGATTAATGTTTTTCAATGCAATTTACATTAAAAATATATTAGTGCAATAATCCGCATAAAACCTTTACATTTGCGTGTTTTACGTGAAACATCGTTGATTTTGCATGATTTGAAGAATTTAGGGAAACGATTGGCATATCAAACTTTAAATGGCTTCATAGCATTTATGTAGAGAAAGGGAATGAATATGGAAACTTTAAACTTAAAGGGTACCAACTTGCATTACCATAAACTCGGACAAGGACCTGTCTTAATATTAATTTCAGGTGCTAATGGTACAGGAGATATCTTTTTGCCGATGGCAAAAACATTAGCAGAGTATTATACCGTCATTGCGGTAGATCGCAGAGGCTTTGGACAAAGTCATCTTACAGCACCGCTGCCGGCAGAAGTCAGCAGTTCGAAAAGCGAATATCGTGTTAAACAAGATGCAAAAGATATCGTACGATTAGCAGAACATGAAAGCAAAGATGCGCCGGTCAATATTTTCGGTACAAGCACCGGCGCAATTATTGCGATGCACCTTTTGCAAGACTATCCAGATATCGTGAAAACAGCAGCGCTGCATGAACCGCTTATCAATTCATTCTTGCCTGATGCCAAATACTGGCAAGATAAGAATCAAGCGATTGTAGAAACTGAAAATGATGAAGGCATGTCAGATGCGATGGAATTATTGGGAGAAACATTACGTGTCACATCTCTTGACCAAGAAATGATGACACAACCAGCAGAAGATGCAGAAGATGAAGTAACAGTACAACATCTGAAAGAAATGGAAAATTGGTTTGAATATGAATTGCGCCAATATACTGCATCTCAAGTGACAATCGAAACGCTGCGAATGCTAAAAGAGAAAATCATACTCTTAAACGGCACAGATGCCGCAGGCTCATTTCCGCAAGAAGTGAACAATTATCTTGCGACCGCATTATCTATTGAAATAAACAGAATGTCGGGCGGTCATCTCGGATATGTCCAAGAACCGCATGACTTCGCTGAAACACTTAAAAAAATCTATCAATAAAGCACATTCAATAATCTCACGCTGTATCCATTAAGTGATACAGCGTATTTTTTATGTTCGTCTATTGTAATTTCAGAAAAATAATTGTTGACAAAAACAAATGTTTGTAAGATTATGATAAAAGTATTTTTAGTTGATAGTAGGAAATCTTGTTGATTGAAAACGATTTATTCAAGATAACATTATAAGTACAGTGTTATAGGTGTACAACTTGTGAGCAATTGTATGTTATAAACATACAATGTTTAATAATATGTACAATTAAATATTTCGTTTTACCATTATGATAATAATGTAAGCAAAGAATCTTCCAACTACTAGGAGGTCGATGATTAGAAAATGACAGAACAATCTATACTAAAATCACTTCACGTATGTTTAGGCGTAAATGTTAAAGCATACGATTCTAATCTGAACGAGATACAGGAGTATATAGCAGATAAAGTATCAGGCCTACAATACAATGAAATAGAGCTTATTAAATCAGTTGAGAATGAGACGTACAACTGCTTTATTTTACCTGGCGGGTTAAACGAAGTATTTTTACTTCATAACTTTAAAGATAAATATTATATATTCGGACCAATAAAAATCAATTGTTTATCATTCGAAAAAATTTTTACTCAATACTTTAAAGAGCAAAATATATGTGTCAAATTCAAGCAAGTAAACGGTAAATATTTAAAAGAAAAAACAGCATACACAATTGAGGATATAAAAGGCATTATTAAATTGGTTAATTATTTTTTTGAGTTTGATGAAAATGATTTATCTTTCAAACCCGTACATAACTATGTTTTGAAATTACAAAAAATATTGGATGACGCCGGATTAGATGAATTGCTGTTTATTGAAAATGAAACTGAAAAAAAGAAAGTTGAGTACGAGAAAAACTATTAAAGTTAGTAAAACAGGGCTACACAAAAACATTGAAAAAGTCTTTGAAAGATTTGGAAGGAGAATACATGTCTCTAGGTAAAAGAGATTCTATTAGAAGTGAAAAAAATTATTCAATTATTGTTTTTGAAAAATTATCACAACTCGCAATAGAGTCAGGAATGGATGTTCTAGAAGCTACACGCACAAGAGATCAGATGGTTAATGACAATGAAGCCGCAAAAAGTTTCTCAGAAATTATGAAAGTTAGAAATGGTGCCATTGTCTTCTTTACGAAAAAAATCAGTGAAATAACAGATGAGCAAATTTCGCCGTTTCTATCTTCTGTGCTCAGTTATATCAATGAAAATTTATATAATGAGCTGACGATAGAGTCTATCGCAAAAGAATTTAACATTAGCCAAACAACTTTAAATTTAAACTTTAAAAATGAACTTGGAATGACTGTTAAGAACTATATCACTAAATCTAAATTAGAAGATGCTAAGAAATTACTAGATAGAAACCTAAGCATAAGTGAAATCTCCCAAATGTTAGGTTATGCCGATTCGTCTCACTTTTGTAAAAAATTCAAAAAAGAATTTCATATGACACCTACACAGTATAGAAGGAATGTAATTTCTTAAAACATAAAAAAATTGAGTTTTGACCTTTTTTATTAAAAAATACAATCATTTGCTTTAACGAAAAATTAAAATTTATTTAAGCCGTCTAATTTGTAATTGTGCCAAATTTATTATGTGAGCCCCATTGATAAAAATTCTCTCTATAAATAATAAGTACTTTTTAATGTCCTAGAGGTACAAATCAAATTAGTTCGGCATTTTCAAAAAATGAGTAGTAGTAAATATTAATAATATATATTGATTAAATTAAAGGAGAATAGATATGAAAAAAACTTCTAATATGTTTGACGCTAAACGTCAAAATAAGTATTCGATTCGTAAATTCACAATAGGTACCGCATCTATTATAGTAGGTGCCGCGCTATTATTCGGCCTTGGGGAAGAGGCAAGAGCAGCTGAAGTAACATCACAAACTTCAAATCAATCTAATGATAGTTTGACAGACCAACCTGGTACAACACCAGATCAATCAGCTACAGATGTACAAACAACTGATACAGAAACAAGTCAAGTTGAAACACAAACAAATACTGCAGCTCAAACAGAAACACAACCAATAGAAACATCTAAAGAAACAGCACCGGCAACTGCACCAGAAACTGCAGAACAACCAGCACCAACTGAGGATGTAACACAGCCGAAAACAGAACAAACAGAAACAACTGATGTCAAAGAACCAGCACCAGAACAACAACCAGCATCAAAACACCAGTCAGCAACACAAGAAGCACCAGCTGAACAGCCGACATCTGTCAAAGAAGAAACAGCAGCAAAAACTGAAGACACTACAGTAAAAACACCAACAGCACAAGAAACGGCACAAACAGCACCTGCTAAAGAAGAAGTCGTTGCATCTGAACAAAATAATGCAACAGCACCAGCAGAAAATAACACTACTGAAGTTGCACCACAACAGGAACAACAATTGAAAGCGGCAGATAACACAACGGTTGAAGGAACACAAGGGACACCATCATCAGTTAGTCAAAGTGATGTACCAGTAAATCAAGAAGATTTATCAGCAGCATTACAAAACTCATCTAACGAAAAAGATAATAATACTGTTCTAGCTACACAAGGTTCACAAACGTTTGCTAGAAGATCAACATTTGCAGCACCTTCAACATTTGAGTCACTAGCAGCAGTAAATGAGCAATCTTTAAAAGAACAATTAGAAAAAGAAGCTGTGTACTCTCCTGGAGTTTGGAATCAAAAATATGGTTATCAAGGTTATGCAGTGGTAATGCGAGAAGGTAGTAAATATAACAATACATCTAGTCAAAAACCAATTCCGAATGTACCGGTATATTTACAATGGACGGATAGTAAAGGTTATGTTTCACCAGTGTATTATACAAAATCAGGACAAGATGGCAGATATGTGTTTGATTTATCAAAACCACAAACAGATGCTTTAGGACAAGAACATACATTTAATTTGGCAGCTGACGCAGGTATTGGAATAAGAACATGGGCAGAGAGTCCAGATAATACCTTAGATGTTGTTAAACATGGTGATGGTATTCGAGGATTCCACAAACGTCTTGAGCGTGTAAATGAATCTTGGGACTTTACAGCAGGTATCAACCGTATTGTGAACAGTCAAGTTTTATTACGTGAAAAAGCATTAGCAAATGACTGGTTGACTAAACCAGAAGAACAGTGGGAAACTTCTGGTACTTCTGATGGTATTTGGAAGAACACTGGTATTTACGGTAAAGTTTCTGGTTCGATTTGGCATGATTTAACTGATCCATATGGTTCTGATGCACGTTGGATTAAAAAAGATCCTTCAGATGTTAATGCTACAGGAGTAAAAGTTATAGCTTCATATGTTAATGATGAAGTTGCAATTAAATTTGACGAATGGAAAAAAGCAAATCCGAATGCTACGGTAGAGGATTTTAGAAACGCACAAGAATCAATTGTGACTCAGTACCAAGCAGAGAATGGTGAAGGTTCTCATATTGCGGAAAGTGTTGTTGGTACGGTTGATAAGAACGGAGATTATTATATTCCATTCAGAGGGCTTTATGGTATTAGCCCTTACCAACAAAACTCTGGTACATCAATTTCAAAAACAATTTCTGATGAAGAATATGGAACATTGGTTAAAGATGCAGATATTTCGCATAATAATTTGATGGCATGGAATGGTACAGTTGGTCAGAAACATAGACATATCAACTCTGACTATATGTACATTGCACCACTTGTTAATAATATACCGACATTTGGGAACAACTACCATAACAATATGTTTACATCAGCTGACGTTTCTCGAGATCTTGGGGATGCTAAAATGCTAAGTTCATATAATGGATCATCACAAGATTTTGCGTTTGTTTCTACAAACCCAATGCATAAAGTTTCGGTTGAAAACTCAACAACTGATGTAGCAAAACCAGGAGATGTATTAGTCAATAAAACAGAAGGTCTATTTACTGGTCAAGAATATCAAATTCAGTGGTTTAAAGATGGTGTAGCAATTGGTGACCCAGTAACGGTTACAGCGGATGCAGATGGAACTGTAACATCAGTGCCAACGACGGTTTCTCCAGATTTAGAAAGTACAGCTATTTATACTTCAGGTGTATTTTCTCAAGGAGTTAGTACAGCTTCAACTTCCAATGCATTAGCACTTGATTATATTTTGGCAGAACCATTTACTAAGGCAGAACTTAACGAACCAGCTTACCAAGCTGAAACTGGATTACCAGGTTCAACAGTAGATGTAAAATCACCGACATTTACAGATCAAAACGGTGCAGATGTAGCGGTTCCAGAAGGGACAACGTTTAAGTTAGGTGAAAATGGTCCAGAAGGTGTAACGATTAATTCTGATGGATCATTAGTTGTGGCAGTACCACAAGATGCTGTTCCGGGAAGTGTGATTACAGTTCCAGTAACAGTAAGCTATAACGATGGTTCTACTGACACAGTCAATGCAGAGGTAACAGTTCAAGCGCCGCAATCAGACTTAAATAATCCAACTTACCAAGGTGGAGAAGGTACACCAGGAACAACAGTAGATTTAGCTTCACCAACATTCACTGATCAAACAGGTACACCAGTAACACCTCCAGACGGTACAACATATGCGGCTGGAACAAATGCACCAGCAGGTGTCACTGTTAATCCAGACGGATCTTTAAGTGTAGCAATTGCAGATACTGAAGAACCAGGAACAACTATTTCAGTACCAGTAGATGTAACGTACCCTGACGGTTCAGTAGATACAGTCAATGTACCAGTTACAGTAGTACCTCAAGCACCAGTTGTTTTACCTACAGAAGCAGGTATCGATCCGATTGCTGGCACACCTTACCCAGTAACAGGTACAGGTTATCCAGGCGGAACAGTAGATGTGACTTTACCAGATGGTACAGTTCAACAAACAACTGTAAATCCAGACGGCACATGGACAATTAACCCAACTGCACCATTAGAAGCAGGTCAAGTTGTAAGTGCTACACAAACAGTAGGCGTAGATTATAATGGACAACCAAATGTATCAACAGCTGGAACTGGTACTGTAGTTGATACAACAGCACCGGATGCACCAGTAGTAAGTCCAGTAACAGATGCAGATACAGCAGTATCAGGCACAGGCGAACCGAACGGCACAGTAACAGTGACATTCCCAGACGGTGCAACAGCGGAAACACCAGTAGATGCTGAGGGCAACTGGACAGTGAATGTACCAGAGGGTACGGACTTGAAAGCCGGCGATGAAATCAAAGCAACAGAAAAAGATAAAGCAGGCAACGTATCCGTACCAGGCACAACAGTAGTAACAGATGAAACAGCACCGGACGCACCAGTAGTAAGTCCAGTAACAGATGCAGATACAGCAGTATCAGGCACAGGCGAACCGAACGGTACAGTAACAGTAACATTCCCAGATGGCACAACAGTGGAAGCACCAGTAGACGCTGGCGGCAACTGGACAGTGGATGTACCAGCAGGTACAGACTTGAAAGCCGGCGACGAAATCAAAGCAACAGAAAAAGATGAAGCAGGCAACGTAT
>NZ_QPMO01000020.1:0-46177 GCF_003344575.1 Staphylococcus sp. EZ-P03
GTGGGGCCGTTGTATCCACTACTGTTTGTGTTGCCTCTGTTGAATGATTGCCAGCTTTATCTGTTGATACTGCTTTAATTGGTGCTTGATATGCAAAAGGTGTATCAAATTCTGCTGTCCAGTTTCCTTGGGCATATGTCGCAACTTCTTTAGTTGATCCATCTGCTAATGTTAATTTCACGGTACTTGATGGTTCCGCTGTGCCTGTTACTGTGCTAGCTCCCGCTTCTACCTTGTTAATTACAGGTGTTTGCGGCGCTGTTGTATCTACTACTGTTTGTGTCGTTTCAGTTGAATGATTACCAGCTTTATCTGTTGAAACAGCTTTAATTGATGCTTGATAAGCAAAAGGTGTTCCAAATTCTGCTATCCAGTTTCCTTGTGAATCTGCCACAACTTCTTTTGTAGTTCCATCTGCTAATGTTAATGTCACTGTACTTGATGGTTCCGCTATTCCTGTTACAGTATTTGCGCCCGTTTCTACCTTGTTAATTACTGGGACTTGCGGCGCTGTTGTATCTACTACTGTTTGTGTTGCCTCTGTTGAATGATTGCCAGCTTTATCTGTTGATACTGCTTTAATTGGTGCTTGATATGCAAATGGTGCACTGAATTCTGCTGTCCAGTTTCCTTGTATATCTGCTTGTACTTCTTTAGTTGATCCATCCGCTAGTGTTATCTTCACGGTACTTGATGGTTCTGCTGTTCCTGATACTGTGTTTGTACCTGCCTCTACCTTATTAATTACAGGTGCTTGCGGCGCTGTTGTATCTTCAACTACTTTTGTTGCTTCTTGTGATGCATTACCAGCTTTATCTGTCGATACTGCTTTAATCGGTGCTTGATATGCGAATGGTGTATCAAATTCCGCTGTCCAGTTTCCTTGTGAATCTGCCACAACTTCTTTTGTTGATCCATCTGCTAATGTTAATGTCACGGTACTTGATGGTTCCGCTGTTCCTGATACTGTATTAGTGCCCGCTTCTACCTTATTAATTACAGGTGTCTGTGGGGCCGTTGTATCCACTACTGTTTGGGTTGCCTCTGTTGAATGATTGCCAGCTTTATCTGTTGATACTGCTTTAATTGGTGCTTGATATACAAACGGCGCATTAAACTCTGCTGTCCAGTTTCCTTGTGCATCTGTCACAACTTCTTTAGTTGCTCCATCTGCCAATGTTAATGTCACTGTACTTGATGGTTCAGCTGTTCCTGTTACAGTATTTGCGCCCGCTTCTACCTTGTTAATTACTGGGGCTTGCGGGGCCGTTGTATCTTCAACCACTTTTGTTGCTTCTGTTGATTGATTTCCAGCCTTATCAGTTGAAACAGCTTTAATCGGTGCTTGATATGCAAATGGTGCACTGAATTCTGCTGTCCAGTTTCCTTGTGCGTCCGTCACAACTTCTTTTGTCGATCCATCTGCTAATGTTAATTTCACGGTACTTGATGGTTCCGCTTTTCCTGTTACAGTATTTGTGCCTGCCTCTACATTATTAATAGTTGGCACTGTTGGGGCTATTGTATCTAACGCCTTCACAGATACTGTTTCTGATACTGTACCGTGTTTTCCAGTAGCAAACACTTGTGTAACATCGTTATGTTCTACTGTTGTTCCTTGCGGCAATTGTGTTGTCCACTGCCCATTTTCAGGTACCTCTACTTCTGCTTTTTGACCATTTTTAAATGTAACAGTTATCGTACTTCCCGCTTCTCCGGTACCGCTGATACTTGTGCTTCCAGCTTCAATCGGATTAACTACAGGAGTATCTACTCTATATGCCTCAACAAGCGGATTTAATATATTCATCAATTCTGCTTTAATATTCGGATCTGCATATTCTACGCCTTGGAATACTTTGAATAATTGGCTGCGGTAATCTCTTTCTGGGTGTGCTTGAATAGCAGCAGCAACTTGTGCCACATCAGATTGGATTGCTTCGTCATAACGGCGATTGGCATCAGTTTGTGTTTCACCATCTACAATGAAACCTTTATCAGTAAGTGTGTATGTCACTGTTTCTTGATCAGCAAGCGGTACTGTAACATTTTCTTTCGTTTCATTTCTAACTAAGACACGACGTGCAGCCGGTTCACGGTGATGCACAATTACTTTATCTCCATAGTCTAAATCAAATGTTTGTGTTTCAGATGAAAGTCTTTGATTACCGATATAGGATTTATCTAATACGTTTGTACCGTCTGCTTTTTGAATAGTCATGTGTGCATATTCATCTGTAAAGTAAACATGCGGTTGTCCTGCGTTTTGTTTGAATTCAATTTGTTTTGTGTCAGGGTTGTAGTTCGCTGACGCAAATTCAAAGTTAGATAAACCTCTTAACGAAATAGTTTGCGTTACACTGTCTTGCACATCATCATTTTTAGGATAGTTTAAAACTGCTTGGTTTTCTCCGCTTTCTTTTACTACAATATATTCACTTTCAGGTAATGCATATGTTGTAGATAATGGCGCTACGATTTTATATACACCAGCACGTACTTGAGGGAAGACTGCCTTACCGTCTACAACTTCTGCACTCGCAACCTCTTGAGTACCTTCCATCAAGCTTACTTTGACATTATCTGGTAAGGTTTGACCGTTAAGGTTCAGACTTACTTCTGCATCTGCACGCACACTAGTATCAGCTAAATCTGAAGATTTTACGAGTTCGTATGGTGTAGATAATCCTAGTTTTTGAGTTAAACGCTGTTGCTCTTCTGGATTGTTTATTAACAGTGATAAAGGATAAGTGTACGTGTTATTGTACGTATCTAATTGGTCTTTTAGGGTTTGCGGCAGATTGATTTTATATAAGTCAAAATATGCTGTACCGTTAATACCGTTATCAGCTAACCAATAAGTGTTGATCCATCTTGGTACATCTTGCGCAAAAGGTTTGCTGGCATTTGCCATATCCGCTTCTTCTTGTCGAATCCCTTTCCACAAATCAGTAAAGCCTTCAATTCCTGTTAAACGTACCATTTTCGTCATGAAATCAAGTCGTCCTCTAAAGCCTCCGTTCGCATAGCTTAAATCACCAGTGACTAATCTATCATTAAAGCCTTTTTGAACGCCTTCTTGGTTGCCTTCATACAGCCAACCATCATTAACACCCATAACTTCTGTTTGGTATTGGTTTGCTAGGATATTATTTTCTACTTCAATTAAATCCATTTTATGATCATATGTCATTGCGCCATCATAACCGTGACCCACTTCGTGAAGACCTAACCAGCCTTTTTCAAGATAGCCAGACATTGAAGTGTTGTTAGAACCCATGTTATTTGTAGAATAATAAGCTAACCCTGGACCATGCGCATCCGCAATCGTAAAGTACTTTTGTCCTACGTTGTAATGTACAGAGTTAATGTCATCATTTAATCCGACCCATTTGTCATAGTGATTAATCACATCTTCGTAATAGCCGATCATGTCATCTAAGTCCGTAAAGCCCCATCTTCCAGGATCTTGACCTAGGTTTGCGATTCTTTCACGGTCTTCTCTAGGAACTAAAAATGCAATTTTATCCCCATCTACATATCCGTAACTTGTATCACGCGCAGCCCAATCACTATCGAACGCTGCTTTGTCGCCGTTTTTGCGATAAGTAGGCAACGTCACACCTGCATTGTCTTGAACATAATATTCAACTACAGGTTGTTGATTCAATCCAGTAGGAATGCGTACAAATGCGGCACTATCAATACCTGTAGAGATATTAGTCCAGCTGCCGTCACGCGAAACAGTTTTATTTCGAACTTGTAATCTGTCATTCGTCATTAAATCTACACGCAAATCAGCTTCATTGCTGCCTTGTGCTTGGCGGATATAAAATTCTTTTCCAGCTGGTACGATCAATCCTAAACTTTCTCGTGCTTGATAAATACCGCGCTGCATTTTAGCTGTTTTCGCAACATCTGATTTCGGATATACCGGAATTGATTTCGAATATACTTGTTCCGTTACACCCTCTACATTGTCTACAGGATGTGCATTTGCAGCTGGTGCCGGTGCACTTGTATTTGTTATAGGTGCCTCAGGTGCAGGACTTGAAGCAGTCATAGCACGTGTTGCTGTTTCAGGAGCCGGTGCTGTTTCTGTTTGAGGTGCTGTATTGTTAGTTTCCTCAGTTTTTGGTGCTGCATCGGTATTTGTTGAAACTTCTGGCGCTGTCGTTGTTTCATTTGCTGTTGGTGCCGCTGTTTCTGTCTTAACAGTATCAGTTGAAGCTTGCGGCTGAGGTGCTGAAACAGGTTCAGGTTTCGTATCGACTTGGCTTGTTTGATTATCAGTTGAAGGTTGTTGAATCGTTGAATCTGCTGTTTTTGTGGAATCGCTTACAGATTCTGTTGGTGCAGTGGTTGCAGTACTTGTTTGTGTATTAAGTGGTTGTTCAGCACTTGCAGTGCTGCTGGGAGCTTGCGGATGGTTGGTATCATTAACTGTGGATGTGTCAGAGGCAGGTGCTTCTGCAGCTTGTGCTTGCTGATCTAGAGAGACATAAACTAACGTCCCGAATAAAACAGAAGCAATCCCTGCGCTGAATTTTCTAATGTGGTACTTATTTCTTAATTTTTTGTCAAAAAACAAATCATTTCGGTGCTTTTTAGGCATCTAACATTTCACTTCTTTCCTTTGTAATTCTATAACACAATTCTATCATTATCTTTTTGGAAATTGTGAAAAACTTATTAATTTACACAACTTTCATAAAAAACTTTTATGACTTGTTCGACATTTTTGAAGACACAATCTATCGTTATTTCAGTGCATTACTCAATAATTTGAATAGCCTATCCATAGTTCAACGCCTTTACACACAGTTAATCCTGCATTCATAATGAGTTCTTAAACATAAAAAAGAACGATGTAACCTTGTCGCAATACTGTTACATCGTTCTATTAAATTCCATTATTTAATTATAATAACCAACTGATAAGATTAATAATAAGTTTTCCAACAACCAGTATGATGGTCGTTTTCCTTTTATTTTCACCTAAAAAGTAGAATGCAGCCGCAAAAACTCCTATATCTATTAACGGGGTGATATACTTAATAGCGCCTAACGGTAGTCCTATCAGATCACTGAAAATCAGTGCAAAAACATTCGCAATGGTAAATCCAAGCAGCAACGACATATATAAACTTTTATTTTGATATGTATTACCGAGTTTAAAAACAAAAGCTAACAGTTTTAACAAAAAATACGTGACAAAGAAAGTAACCAAGCTAGATATAACTATTAAAATAACAACCAATAAGTTAATTTGTACATCTGACATATCCACACTGTCTTGAATACTGTCTAATTTTTGTGTAATGATGTGATCGTTTGCAGAAATGACATAAAACACTAATATCGCTGATATGACATAAGGTAGCAACGCAAGCAAATCAAGTAGTTGTGATTTAATTCTATTCATTCAAATTCCTCCGGTTCTATTTAAATCTCAATGGTTGAATCATTTAACCTAGACCTTTCAAAAAATTGTTATGTACCGCTTGCTTTTATAAACAAAAACCACTAATCATTTTTATAATATCATTCTTGAAATTAATGTTATATATATTCCTTAAACAGTAACTATTAATTCTCATATGTCAGAAATGTACATATACAAAAACACTTAGGTATCCCTAAGTGTTAGAGTTTAACTCGCTTTAAAGAGTGCTTATCAGCTATTAAATTTGAAATTTATAAAAACATGCAGATATAGCTAAAGTATCATTTTCAGCATTTGAGGATTTCAACCATATAGCAAACCTGTCTATTTTAAGACTCCCTTCCGTCGAGGGTGGTCTTAAATTACATACAAAAGTTTACCGCTTCATACCTTCTTTATTCAATCCAACTTGTTGTTAACATTGATATACAACACCACTAATAATCCTAGTAATATAAGAGACTGAAGCAGCACCGAGATCACCATAACCTTATCATTATTTAAAAATAAGAAGGCAATATCAGCTAACAGCCAAAAGAATGAGACGAACGCAGCGTACTTAAACATATTTATAGACTGCAAACTGAATTCTTTTTGAGCCAGTATCCAATTTTCTTTATTTTTCTTAGACTTTTTTGTTCGAAATCCCCAAAAAGGATTAATATCATCCGGCGGTATTTGTTGAAATAGCTTTCCTAATATTAAAAGAAAAATACTGCTTGGAAACAACACCATAATTAAAACGTCCTCTCTATATGTCAGTTCATCAGCTGTTACACATTATATCTAATTCATATATACCATTTCCCTTTAATCAAAGCACTTATTTTAAACAAAATAAATTAAAATAATATTTTAACACAACACCCATTCATTATTATTGTGTGAATTGTATACGTATAGAAATCCTATCGCTTTATAGTGATAAAAGTGTGCACAAAAAAACACGCCCTCAACTAAGCATAATAGTATGCCTTGTTAAGTGCGTGTTTTTAGTTAGTTGTTTACTTAATTAAACGTTGAATCTGAAGTGTACAACGTCACCGTCTTGCATGATATAATCTTTACCTTCTAAGCGCATTTTACCTGCTTCTTTAGCACCTTGTTCACCTTTGTTATCTACAAAGTCTTGGTAGCTTGTAACTTCGGCACGGATGAACCCGCGTTCAAAGTCAGTATGGATGATACCCGCACATTGCGGTGCAGTCATGCCTGTTTTGAATGTCCAAGCACGTACTTCTTGTACACCTGCAGTAAAGTATGTCGCAAGTCCTAATAAGTCGTATGTGCTGCGGATTAAACGGTCTAAACCTGGTTCTTCAATACCTAAGTCTTCTAAGAACATTTCTTTATCTTCATCGTCTAATGTCGCGATTTCTTCTTCAATTTTCGCGCTGATTACGATAACTTCTGAGCCTTCGTTATCAGCGTATTCTTTAATTGTTTTAACTTTTTCGTTATCCGCTTCATTCACTTCATCTTCGCCAACATTCGCAATATAAATCATTGGTTTTGAAGTTAAAAGCTGTGCTTGTTTAACGTATTTTGCATCTTCTTCATTGAATTCTAGACTGCGAATCGGATCTCCTGCTTCTAATGCTTCTTTAATACGTTCTAAAATACGTACTTCGTTAACTGCGTCTTTGTCTTTTTGACGTGCCATTTTTTCAAGTCTCGGCAAACGTTTGTCGACAGATTCTAAATCCGCAAGTACTAATTCCATATTGATAACTTCGATATCATCTAATGGATCTACACGTCCAGATACATGTGTCACGTTATCATCATCGAACGCACGCACGACTTGGCAGATTGCATCTACTTCACGAATGTGAGATAAGAATTTATTTCCTAATCCTTCACCTTTAGAGGCACCTTTAACAATCCCTGCGATGTCTGTAAATTCAAACGTTGTAGGAATTACTTTTTTCGGATTAACGATGTCTGATAGTGCATCTAAACGTGAATCCGGTACTTCTACAATCCCAACGTTAGGATCAATCGTAGCGAATGGGTAGTTCGCCGCAAGTGCACCCGCTTTTGTTATTGCATTAAATAGTGTAGACTTCCCGACGTTTGGTAAGCCTACGATACCAGCTGTTAAAGCCATTAGTCATTCTCCTTCTTTTTCGTATCATTTGATACAAGTATTTTCTTTAATTTCTTATTAAACTCTGTACGAGGCATCATAATACTTCGATTGCAATGTTCGCATTTAATTCTAATATCTGCACCCATACGAATAATTTTAAATCGATTAGCGCCGCAAGCATGCGCCTTTTTCATCTCTACAATATCATTCAGACCATACTGAGCCACCATTTACAATCCTCCATCATTATGAATTCTTATCATTGAGGTTTCTGTCCATCAAACTGCATCATAATCGGAACAGGTGATTTAATTCCCTCTTGATTCAAGAAATTAGCAACCTCTTTACGCAAGATACGTGATCCTGGTACTGCATTATTCGGCGTTGTTTCAGCCGCAATTTTCAAGATGTATGCATTACCTGTTAAATCCTCAATACCGAGAATTTCAGGTTTTGAGACGAAGACATAGTAGCTTGAATGTAATGTATCCAAGAACTCCTTAAGTTTGCTTTCTACCTTATCGACATCTTCATCCATTGCAATCGGCACTTCTATTAATGCCTTGCCGTTACTGATTGAGAAGTTGGTAATCTCTGACATCACGCTGTTCGGTAAAACTACTAATTCACCTGTATAAGCATGAATGCGTGTTGAACGCAGACCAATGGACTGAACTGTCCCTTCAGTAATAGGAGTCCCGTTCAAGTTAATTTTAACATAATCACCTACATCAAATTGGTTCTCGAATATAATAAAGAAGCCAGTAATGATATCTTTTACAATCGTCTGTGCACCAAAGCCGATAGCTAAACCGACTACACCAGCTCCGGCTAAGAGACCTGTGACACTGATACCGAATTTTCCAAGTATCGTTGTCAGCACAATAAACCATACAACATAACGTACTACGTTTTTTAATAAGGCTGTCAGTGTGACAGAACGTTTTCTGCCATGCGGATTGCGGTTTTGCAATTTAAAGAACTGATCAATTGATTTATTAACAAGGTTGATGATGATAATCGCAACTACAACGTAGATTACAATCATAATCAGCTTGTTCAAGATGTCAGCATAGGTGTCTGGTTTTGTCAGGGGTTCAATAAGTGAATTGAACACACCTCGTAATGTATTCCAAAAGGTATTCAAATGGTCGTCCTCCTGTCCTTTAACAACAAATATATATTTTACCATGAATACAACATAATTTCTTATGATTCACTATTTAATTGTTGTATTAAACGCATGAATTCCTCCTCTGACTTAAACTCAAAGGTAATTTGTCCTTTATTCTTTTTCGTAGTAATCGCGACTTTTGTGCCATAGTGTTCTTGAAGCAGACGTTCTTGTCTTTGAATCATGCGCGGTTTCTTTTGACTGGCTGCTTGTGTTGTCTGCTTTGTATCAGATGTCATTTCAGACAAATGTTGTTCTAGATAACGGACACTCCATGATGCTTTCATTGCTTGTTCAGCAACTTGTTTCATCAATGCCTCGTCCTTTAAAATCAATAAAGTTCTGCCGTGTGCACCTGATAACCGACCGTCTTCTACCCATTTTGCGATAGATTCAGGCAAGTTCAGCAATCGCAGCATATTGGCAATATAGGGGCGTGATTTGCCTAGACGCTGTGCGACGTCTTTTTGTGTCAAATGCAGATCATCCATTAGTTTACGGTAGCTTTTCGCTTCTTCTATTGCATTCAAATCTTCACGCTGCAAGTTCTCTATAATCGCCAGTTCCATCATCTCAGCATCTGTCATTGTTTTAACGATAGCCGGAATTTCAGTCTTCCCAGCTTTTTTTGAGGCTCTGAAACGCCGCTCTCCTACAACAATATGATAGCCTTGTACGGTTTTGCGCAAGATGATGGGCTGCAAAACACCATGTTCACGAATTGAAGCCGCAAGATCATCTAGCTTCAAATCATCAAAATGTTTTCTAGGCTGATACGGATTCGGCCGTATTTTATCTAAAGCTACACTTTCAACTTTGTGTTCTTGCTCATTACTCGAGTCATGCACGTTTCAGTCACCTCGCTTTGTTTTAAATTGAACATCATTAGTCCAAATCCTTATTTTTGTTCCTCTCTTATTGTATGAAAAATAGCGCACGCAATAAAGCAATTTTTCTTGTGAACTCTAAAAACTAGCCCAAAGTATGAGGGTTGAAAATAAAAATTTTCAAAAAAATTTTAAATCCCTTTATCCCTTGATACTCTAGGGGTTAACTCGGTTTTTATTTTCAGTATAGACCTACTATTCTGAAAATTCTGTTGACAAACGATTCAGAACCAATATACAATGTGGTCATCAACAAAAAACAAAACATTTTTCACCAAGAATGACAATTGAATATCGTTTCTAAACACGATAATAAGGAAAGTAGAACTTACACTGCTGGCACAGAGAGCTTCCGTCCGCTGAAAGGAGGCACAGAAAGAAAGTTTGAAAATGGCCTTGGAGTGGTGGTGTCGATATGAGGCATCAACGGGGGCGCCCGTTACAGCGCTACAGTATTAACATTTTTGCATAATGGCGTACTGGAATGACGCATAACGTTATTTTAAAAAATCTTGCAGCGATTGCTGACATATAGATAACGTACCACGGACTTCAGTATCGGCCATGAACAGATTTAGCGTACTGGAAGAGGTTGCTTTAGCAATAAAGCAGCGAATTAAGGTGGTACCGCGAAGCTCAAGCTTTCGTCCTTTACATCCGAATCTTTTTTCGGGTTTAAAGGACGGAAGCTTTTTTTCGTGGTCAGCTTCCCTCCTTAGTTCCAGACCTTCCGCAGCCAAAAGCAATCTCAATAACTAAAGGAGTGTATTTCAATGTCACTATCACCAGAAACAAATTTAATTAAGTACCATCAATTCCCGAACATTGCAGCAGCCAACCCGCCACTTTACGACTCATCGACTTTCCCGACAGCATTGATCGGTTCAGAGGTCCCTTACGATTACGCAAGATCAGGTCATCCGAACAGAGCATTGTTAGAAGAAAAGCTTGCAGCCTTAGAAGATGCCGAGTACGGAATCGCATACAACTCAGGAATCGGCGCAATTTCAGCAGTCTTCTTCTTACTGAAAGCCGGAGACCACTTAATTATTCCTAACGATGTATACGGCGGAACATATCGCCTATGCGAACATGTATTGCCAGGATTTAATATCGAGGTCACAGCTGTTGATACAACTAATCCATTAGAAGTGGAGCAAGCGATTCAAGACAATACGAAATTGATTCACCTTGAAACACCTTCTAACCCATTGTTTAAAGTGACAGATATCCAAGCGATTACAGAAATAGCGAAAGCACATGACGTACTCGTTTCAGTGGATAACACTTTCTTAACACCGTTATCGCAAAAGCCGCTGCATTTAGGTGCAGACATCGTCATCCACAGTGCAACGAAATTCTTAAGCGGCCATAGTGATTTAATCGCCGGTGCAGTAGTTACAAATAATGCGGAAGTTGCGGAATCTTTGAGATTCCTGCAAAACACTTTAGGAAGCGGATTATCAGCTCAAGATAGTTGGACATTAACGAAACATCTTAAAACGCTTTATGTCCGCTGGAATCAATCAGTGAAAAACACTGAAAAAATCGTTGAATTCTTAAGAACACGCCCTGAAATTACTAACGTGTATTACCCAGGAAATGATGACATTAACCAACGCCAAGCTGAAAACGGCGGTGCAGTACTCGGCTTTAGATTAAGCGACCCTGATAAAGTGCCGACATTCGCTAAAGCCTTGAAAATCCCGCAAATCGCAGTCAGCTTAGGCGGCATTCAAACCATCGTATCTCATCCAGCCACAATGTCGCATGCTTCTGTTCCAGAAGATGTGCGCAACGAACGCGGAATAACGTTCGATCTATTGAGACTGAGTGTGGGCTTAGAAGACCCAGACGAGTTGATAGCAGATTTTGAAGCAGCATTGGAGGAAGCATACTATGAGCCGATTTCTACAAACTTTGAGCAACAACGTATTAGTAGCTGACGGTGCAATAGGAACGATTCTCTACTCAGAAGGGATCGATACTTGTCCTGAAGCATATAACCTGACACACCCTAAGAAAATAGAACAAATTCATCGATCTTACATTGAAGCTGGTGCAGATGTGATCCAAACCAATACTTATGGTGCTAACTTCGAAAAACTTCAAGTTTTCGGGTTGGAACACCAAGTGAAAGATATCATTCGTGCCGGCGTAAGAATAGCAAAGCAAGCAGCCAATGAAGACACTTTTATATTAGGAACTGTTGGAGGTTTTAAAGGTGTGAAACAAAATGAATTGTCGCTTTCGACAATCCTTTATCACACTGATATTCAAATTGAAACATTGATAGACGAGGGTGTCGACGCACTCCTCTTTGAAACTTACTATGATTTAAACGAACTCTTGCAAGTGATCAGAGCGACGAAGAAAAAGTATAACATTCCTGTTATCGCACAATTAACCGCTTCTAGCACCAACTACTTGCAAGACGGAACTGAAATTAACGAAGCATTAAAACAAGTGGAAGCTGAAGGTGCAGATGTCATCGGCTTAAACTGCCACCATGGCCCGCACCACATGCAGCAATCTTTCACACATATCGAGATTCCGCAGCACGCGATTCTCTCATGTTATCCGAATGCCAGCCTTCTTGATTTTGAAGACTCAGCCATTCATTACAGCGATAACGCCGCATACTTTGGAAAAATTGCGGAAACCTTAGTGAAAGAAGGCGTCCACTTAATCGGCGGGTGCTGCGGTACCACACCTGAACATATCCGCTTCATCAAACAAGCGGTGGAAGGTTTGAAACCGGCTTTAGAAAAGAAAGTCATCCCGATTAGAAGAAAAAGCAATTACCCTTCTATCCCGGTGCAAAAAGACAATCTGACAACTAAAGTCAAAGCAGGCCCGACAGTTATTGTAGAACTTGATACACCGAAACACTTAGACACAACCAAATTCTTTGCCAATGTCAAAAAGTTAGACAAAGCGAAAATCGACGCGATTACTTTAGCAGACAACTCGCTAGCAACCGTACGTGTCAGCAACATCGCAGCTGCCAGTATCATTAAGCAGAATTACAATATTGAACCGCTCGTGCACATTACCTGCAGAGACAGAAATTTAATCGGTTTACAATCTCACTTGCTCGGCCTATCACTGCTCGGCATCAATGAGATACTCGCGATTACAGGTGACCCATCTAAAGTGGGGCATCTGCCAGGTGCATCGAATGTTTATGATGTAAATTCTAAAGGCTTAGCTGAACTTGCTGTACGTTTCAACGACGGCCTTAACATTGACGGCGGCGCATTGAAAACAAAAACCAACTTCAATATTGCCGGTGCATTCAATCCGAATGTCCGCAAGATGGAAGCAGCAATCAAACGGTTAGATAAGAAAGTCGACAGCGGTATGAATTACTTTATTACACAGCCGGTTTACACGGTCGAACGTATTAAAGAAATCGCTGAAAAGACTGCACATCTCGACACACCGTTCTTTATCGGTATCATGCCGATCACAAGTTATCGAAACGCACAATTCTTACACAATGAAGTACCTGGCATTTCATTGCCAGATGAAGTATTAGAACAGTTTGAAGCGGTCAAAGACGATAAACAAAAAACCAAAGAATTAAGCTTGCGCATCTGCCGCAAACTTATTGATGAAGTGATACAACACTTTAACGGTCTTTATCTGATTACACCCTTCGAACAAGTAGATTATTCACTCGAACTCTCAACTTATTTTAAAACTCAAACTGAAAAAAACCAGGAGGCAATAATATGACAATTAAAACAGCTAATATCGGATTCCCACGTTTAGGACGCAAAAGAGAATGGAAAAAAGCAATCGAAAGTTACTGGGCAGGCAAAACAAACTATGATGAATTAACAACAACTTTAAACGACTTGCACAAAGAAAACTTATTATTACAAAAACACTATAACATCGACAGCGTACCGGTTGGAGATTTCTCATTATATGACCACGTTTTAGACGTATCATTATTATTCAACATCATTCCAGAACGTTTCCAAGGCCAAGAAGTTAATGATGATTTATTATTCGATATCGCACGCGGTACTAAAGAAAACGTAGCAAGTGCTTTAATCAAATGGTTCAACACTAACTACCACTACATCGTACCTGAATGGGACAACGTAGAACCTAAATTAAACCGCAATGTCTTATTAGAACGTTTCGAATTTGCAAAACAATTAAATGTGAATGCACACCCAGTGATCTTAGGTCCTGTAACATTCGTTCAATTATCACGCGGCGGAGAACAATCATTTGAAGAAAAAATCGAAGCATTGCTTCCATTATACAAAGAAGTATTGCAATCACTTGTAGATGCAGGTGCTGAGTACATCCAAATCGATGAGCCTGTATTAGTTACAGATAACGCAAAAGAATTACAAGACGTTACACGTCATGTCTATGACTACTTCGAAAAAGCTGGATTGGCTGACAAATTAGTCATCCAAACTTACTTCGAACATGTTGATTTAGACTTCGTCAACACATTACCAGTTAAAGGTTTCGGTTTAGACTTCGTTCATGACCGCGGCGAAAACTTAAAACAAATCAAAGAAGGCAAATTATCTAAAGATAAAGCTTTATATGCAGGTATTATCGACGGCCGCAACGTATGGGCTGCAGATATCGAAGCGAAAAAAGAATTAATCGAAACATTAGAAAACTATACAGATGAGTTAGTCATCCAACCTTCTTCTTCATTATTACACGTACCTGTTTCATTAGATGATGAAGAATTAGATGAATCTATCGAAGAAGGCTTAAGCTTTGCGACTGAAAAATTAGACGAATTAGACGCTTTAAAACGTGTTATCAACGATAACGACAGCGAAAAATACAATCAATTAAAAGCAGCTTACGAACGCTTCCAAAACCAAGCATTCAAAAACCTTGAATATGACTTTGACAGCGTACGTACACATCGTGAATCAGCATTCCCTGAACGTAAAAAAGTTCAAGATGCACGCTTAAAATTACCAGAATTACCAACAACAACAATCGGATCATTCCCGCAAACTAAAGAAGTTCGTAAAAAACGTGCAGACTGGAAAAACCACCGCATCAGTGATGAAGAATATAACCAATTCTTACGCGATGAAATCGCACGCTGGATTAAAATCCAAGAAGATATCGGCTTAGACGTATTCGTTCATGGTGAATTCGAACGTAACGACATGGTTGAGTTCTTCGGCGAAAGATTACAAGGCTTCTTAGTTACTAAATACGGTTGGGTTCAATCATACGGTTCTCGTGCGGTTAAACCACCAGTTATCTATGGAGACGTTAAATGGACTAAACCAATCACAGTGGAAGAAACAGCTTATGCTCAAAGCTTAACTGACCACCCTGTAAAAGGTATGTTGACTGGTCCAGTTACAATCTTAAACTGGTCATTCGAACGTGTAGACATTCCGCGTCATGAAGTTCAAGATCAAATCGCTTTAGCAATCAACGAAGAAGTATTAGCACTTGAAGATGCTGGTATTAAAATTATCCAAGTAGACGAACCAGCATTACGTGAAGGTTTACCATTACGCTCTGAGTTCCATGAAGAGTACTTAAGCCAAGCATTGCATTCATTCCGCTTAGCTACATCTTCAGTGGCGGATGCGACACAAATTCATACGCATATGTGCTATTCTCAATTCGGCGAAATCATCCATACAATCCACGACTTGGATGCAGATGTTATCTCAATCGAAACATCACGCAGCCATGGTGCTTTAATCAAAGACTTCGAGGATGTAACGTATGATTTAGGTATCGGATTAGGTGTATATGATATCCACAGTCCGCGTATCCCGACTGAAGAAGAAATCACAGTTGCGATTAACCGTGGTTTACAAGAAATCGACCGTTCATTATTCTGGGTTAACCCAGACTGCGGCTTGAAAACACGTAATGAAGATCAAGTAAAAGAAGCATTAACAGTTTTAGTTTCAGCAGTTAAAAAATTAAGAAATAAAGAAGGACAAGAAACAGCGTAATACAAGTTTCAACTTTATAGGCAAAGGCTTGCTAGTGGGAGAGCAGTCTCAAGTACCACTAGTCAGCCAACCTATAAAATAACCGCCATACATTTCAAAAAGCACCAAAAACAAATCAGTCAGTAAGAGGTGTTCAAGATGAGTTATCCTTTATGGGATCAGCTGAAAAGTTTGAAAGAAAATGAATGGGTGGATTTAACACATACATTCGATTCAGACAGTCCACATTTCAGCGCATTAGAAGCAGCATACATTGATACGATCAGTACAGTTAAAGAAAATGGTTATTTTGTACAAAGATGGAGTGTTGCCACACAATATGGTACACACATTGATGCCCCCATCCACTTTGTAGAAAACAGAAGATATTTGCATGAATTAGATTTAAAAGAATTAGTATTGCCATTAATTGTTCTCGACTATTCTAAAGAAGTTGCGGAAAATCCCGATTTCCGTTTAACTAAGCAGCATTTATTAGAATGGGAACAAGCAAACGGCCGTATTGAACCAGATACATTCGTCGCATTCCGCAGTGATTGGTCACACCGTTGGCCGAATGTGGAACAATTTGAGAATAAAGATGCAGAAGGCAATCCTCACGCACCCGGATGGTCACTCGATGCATTGCAATTCTTATTAGAAGAACGCGGCGTACGTTCAGTAGGCCATGAAACATTCGATACAGACGCTTCAGTCGATGTCGCAAAACACGGCGATTTAATCGGTGAACGTTATGTACTGGGACAAGATACGTTCCAAATTGAGTTATTAACTAACTTAGACCGTCTCCCACAAAGAGGTGCAGTCATTTATACCATCAGTCCAAAACCGGCAGATGCACCAGGATTCCCGGTCCGTGCATTTGCGATTACACCAAACAAGCAGTAATGGACCGCGATCATCCATTACGTGCTGCCATTATTAAATTTTAAAAACGACTCCTTAAAAGTTATGAGTAAATACAATAAAAAGTTGGCTACGTTGCCCTGGGTCCTCAGGAATTGGGGCAATGAATCGCCACTGTTCTTAAACCCGATAAGAACATTTCTTTTCATAATCCATACTATTTCTAACCCGATACGAAATAGTAAAATTAAAAACCGCCTATTTCCCGATATTAGGCAAACTATACTCCTTTTTTACTACTAAAAAACAAGAGGTACTGAATATAAAGCCGCATTTCCCACCACCCCGTGAGTGCACAGCCTTTATATTCAGTACCTTATTTTGATGCAAAAAATCACCGCTCGCAGATGATAGTCAACAAGCAGTGATTGAATGATTGGTTTTATTTAATTGAAAGCAAATACTTATTTAAGCTTTATACATATCACTTAATGATTTTAACCGCTTCGCAGCCTCATCCAACTGTGCATCATCTAATGCAAGAGAGACACGTACGTAATTACGGCCATTTTCCCCAAACGGAATACCTGGAGCAACTAAAATAGATTGATCTTGAAGCAAGAATTCCACAAATTGTTCGCCATCATAACCTTCTGGTGTCGCTAGCCATAAGAAGATACCGCCAGTCATTGGTTCATACGGAATGTTGCCTTCATCTAAGATTTCAGTGAAACGGTCGCGGCGTGCTCTAAAGACTTCACTTTGTTTATCTAAGAAATAATCATAGTTATTGAGCGCAAATGTCGCCGCATCTTGTAAAGCACCAAACATACCTGCATGGTGATGTGTATGATATTTCTTAAGTGCCGCAATCACGTCTTTATTACCGACCGCAAAGCCTACACGATAGCCTGACATGTTATAGCCTTTAGACAGCGAATATACTTCAATTGCGACGTCTTTACCGCCTTCTGTCTGCAAGATACTCGGATTCTTATGATCAAAGCCGAATGCCGCATAAGCAAAGTCATGTACTATCTTCGTTTGCGTACCTCTAAACTTTTGAACCACATCTTCAAACACATCTTGTGTCACTGTAGAGCCTGTAGGGTTATTAGGGTAAGTTAAATACACTAACTTAGTCTGACCTAAGACTTCCTCCGGTACTTTATCAAAATCAGGTTGATAGTATGGCGGTTCAAGCTCTAAGGCATAAGGTTTCGCATCCGCAAATAAGACCCCTGCTAAGTAGTCTGTATAACCAGGATCTGGCAGTAAAACATAATCTTCAGGATTCACAATACAGTTAGGCAGACCGACTAACCCGTTTTTAGTACCATATAAGATACAAACTTCATCATCTTTGTCTAATTCAACACCGTATTGGCGCTGATAGAAATCCACAATCGCTTGTTTGAATGTGTCTTTCCCTTGGAATGCGACATACTTTTGGTTTTCTGGCACACGCAGTGCTTTCGCAAACTCATCTACGATACCTTCAGGTGTTTCCCCGTCAGGAATACCTACAGCCATGTTGATGAGGGGAAGCGGTCCATGTTCTATTTTTCTCCCCATTGTTTTTCCAAAGTAACTGTCCGGAATTTTTGATAATCTTCTTGAAATGACCAAATTACGTCCCTCCTTAAATAATGAAAAAGCTATACGTTACCCCTAAAGGAACATATAGCATAACTATGTATTTCTCACAATATTGGTAATTGTTTATCACCTCTATTATTGTAAAAATTCTGACATTTGTCAAATAAGAAAAGACTTCCTATGTTTACACATAAGAAGCCAGCTTTCTTCGCTTATATACGTCGTCCCTTAGCATCATATTTCTCAACTGATCCATCTGCATTGATAATATATGAACCTTCTAAGTTACCAGCTTTATCTAAGATAGAGAAGCCCCAACGACCGTCTCCCATTTGTTCAGGTTCTTTATACGTATACTTGCTTGTGTCTAACTTATGTCCTTCATATGCCTCTACTTTATCAATCACATTCGCACGTGTGACTGTTTCACTTGATGATGATGAACTGTCTGAGTCTGAATCACTATCTGTATTCAAATTTCTTGTATCAGGATGATACGTTTCATCCACCGAAATTAAACTTACAATTTTAGGTAAATCGGGATCACTTTTATATTTTTCATACAAGTCTTTTATATTATAAACTTTTCCATATTCAAATATCTCTTTATACTTAAGAATAGCACCTTTTTCTCCTAATACTGCAATTTGGGTATCATTAATCGCGACTTTAACATGGAAGTCAAATTTGACACCACCATTACCACCTTCAGTTGCTACTAAAATATCTGCATTTGAAGGTCTTTTTACTTCTTTAAAATCAACCTCACGTATGAATTCCATTGGATGATTTTTATTAAAACGGGAATCGTTAAAGATTTGAGAAGGTGTTAACATCCATTCTGAAGTTGGTGGCGCAAGTATTGCTAAAGCAATTTTATCGGCTTTAGTTAATTGATCAAAGCTTTTATAAACGCCCTTTTTCGATTGAGATTCATGTTTGTTGTTATTAGTATCGTGCTGTTTTGATTTATTACTATTATATAAATCTGAAAGGCTAGCATCAGATTTTTTCTGTGTTTGATGATTCTTATCGTCTTTCGATGAGTCAGATGAATTTGTTTCTCCTTGTCCACATCCTGCAAGTAACAAAGCCAGTACAGCAGATGACACAAAAACTGTGTTTAATTTCATGTTTGCCACCCCCTAGACTCGTTGTCCCTTAGCATCATATTTCTCAACTGATCCATCTTTATTGATAATATATGAACCCTCTAAGTTACCAGCTTTATCTAAGATAGAGAAGCCCCAACGGCCGTCTCCCATTTGTTCAGGTTCTTTAAATGTATACTTGCTTGTATCTAATTTATGTCCTTCATATGCCTCTACTTTATCAATCACATTCGCACGTGTGACTGTTTCACCAGATGATGTACTTTCAGATTTATTTGCACTTTGAGAAGCTTGGTTATTATTAATAGGTGCATTAGTAATTTCAATCATTGATGCTACTTTTTTGAAGTCTGGATTAGAACCATATTTTTGATATAAATCTTTAATATTATAAATTTTAGTAAAGCTTTCATTTACTAATTGTTGATAAGAACTTGCCGCTTGTCCACCTGTAACAATAACTTGATTATTACTCACGCCAATAAGAGTGACACCTCCACCTTTACCTGGACGTGCTACATAAAATGTTGTTCCTTGTGGTATATTTGTGACCATTCCTGGACTAATTGTATTTAATTTGTATATATTAATTGGTCGTTGTTCATCGACATTACCAGTAGCTCTAAATCTAAATGAATGATTCAACAATTCATTTGCTGTTACAGCCATATCACTGACTGCCGGTTCAAATAATGCTAATGCAACTTTTTCATTAGGTGCTAGTTGTGCTACATCTTTTTCAAGTGTTTTAGTGTCTTTATGTTTCTTGTCAAGTGAGTCAGACGAGCTTTCTTTATGATTGGAATGGTTTTCTTTTTTATCTTGTTTTGTTTTCGATTCTTTTTGGTTGTCTTGATTATTACTTGATTGTTCTTGTTCTTTTTGTCCACATGCAGTTAGTAACAAGGTCATTGCTGCTAAAGTTGATGCTAATAGTCTTACTTTCATGTCATATCCTCCGATGTCGTAAATATAAGTAATCATTTTCATTATACATATCTAAGTGGACATAATATGTCTAATCATGTATAAAAATAAAACCACTCGTTCCTAAGAACGAATGGCTGTTAGCGTTTATACACTCTTATTTTAATTTCTAAATAGTCTTCGTGGTCGCGTTCTTTTTGTTCTACGCGAAGTCCGCTTTTCTCTATTTTTTCAAAACTGCTTTGAAGTGCTTCTTTTGCTGGTGTGAGGTCTTTTGTGAATTGGAAGTTTTGTGCTTTGACTTTTTCAGGTCCGACTTTCGCTTTCACTCTGGCCTCTGTTTGTTTCACATTCAAGTGCTGATCAATAATGATTTGAACCATTTCTTCTTGTTCTTCATGTGATAAGCTCAGCAATGCACGTGCGTGACGTTCTGTTATTTTACCTTCTGCAAGTTTAGAAAGCACTTTTGGCGCAAGTTTTAATAAACGTAGTTTGTTTGCGATAAAACTTTGGCTTTTACCCACACTTTGTGCGAGTTCGCTTTGTGTTGTATCTCCAAGTTCTAATAACTTTTGATACGCTTCCGCTTCTTCAACTGCCGATAGATTTTCACGTTGAATATTTTCAATCAACGCAACGACTGCCGTTTCTTCATCTGTCATCTCGCGAATAATGACATCCGCGTATGCCATATGAATACTGCTCATAGCACGGAAACGACGTTCACCTGCAATGATTTCATACATGCCCTCTTCAATCGGTCGTACCACAATCGGTTGAAGCAATCCATGTTCTTGAATGGATTCCGCAAGTTCATCAATCTTTGTCTGATCAAAGACTTGTCTTGGTTGATAGCGGTTAGGCACAATCTTCTCAATTTGAATAGATTCAACATGATTATTGCGATCTTCTTCAGTATAGCCTGTCATATCTTCATCTTTGTTTGTTAAACCGAATAGTTTAGAAAAAGGCTTTTTCATTCCGCAATCTCTCCCTCTAAATATAATTATATACTAATATTTATTTTTATTTTAGTAAAGGAGATTTATTAGGCGTACCTGCTTTTCTAGGATACTTTTTAGGGGTTTTACTGCGCTTTTCGATGATAATCATTTGGCGTTCGCCTGCATCATCCGGCAGTTCAAAGGTTTCTACCGCTTCGACTCTTCCTCCAAACACACCAATCGCAAATCGTGCTTCTTCAAGTTCCTCTTCGCCTTTTGAAGATTTCATTGCCACAAAGTGTCCGCCTGTCTTAACGAGCGGCAAGCATAACTCGCTCAGTACTGTTAAACGTGCAACGGCACGTGCTGTCACAATATCATAAGACTCCCGGTTGTCTCCGCGTGTATTGCCGAAGTTTTCAGCTCGCTCATGGACAAAGCTCACACCTGTTAATTCTAAAGCATCCGCAAGATGATTTAAGAATTGAATACGTTTGTTAAGTGAATCCACAATCGTTACTTTCAACTGCGGGAAGACAATTTTTAGCGGGATACTTGGGAACCCTGCACCTGCGCCTACATCACAGATGCTGAGTTCTTTTGTCATATCCATATAAAATGCGGCTGTGATGGAATCATAAAAGTGCTTCAAGTACACTTCTTCTTCATCCGTGATACTTGTTAAATTCATCTTTTCGTTCCATTCAACCAGCATTTTGTAATAAGTTTGAAACTGTTGTTTTTGTTGGTCGTTCAAAGTAATGCCATGTGATTCTAGCTTATCAGCCAACCATTCAACACTCATTTATTTCACCCTTTCAAGCTTACCTTGTTCAAGATAGATCAGTAAAATTGAAATATCAGCAGGGTTAACGCCTGAAATACGTGACGCTTGTGCAATGTTTAATGGTTTAACTTCTGCTAATTTTTCACGTGCTTCGCTCGCTAAGCTGTCAACTTTACTATAGTCCAAGTCGTGTGGAATTTTCTTTTGTTCCATACGTTTTACTTTTTCGACTTGTTGTAATGATTTATTGATATATCCTTCATATTTCGTTTGAATTTCTACTTGTTCTTCTACTGCTGCCGGAATTTGATGTTCTTCCTCTAAAATATCAAGAATCGCTTGATAATCCATTTCCGGACGACGCAGTAATTCAATTGCTAAGATACCGTCTTTTAATGGTGAACCGCCATGAGCTTTGATTACTTCTTGCGTATGTTCATTAGGTTTAATACGAATGTTAGATAAACGGTCGATTTCTGCTTGGATTTGATCACGTTTTTCATTGAAACGCGCATAACGTTCATCAGAAATCAATCCTAATTCATGACCTAAGTCCGTTAAACGCAAGTCTGCATTATCATGACGTAATAATAAGCGGTATTCTGCACGAGATGTTAATAAACGGTAAGGTTCGTTTGTTCCTTTGGTAATCAAGTCATCGATTAATACACCGATATAAGCATCTGAACGGCTTAATACTTTTTCACCTGTGCCGAGCACTCTGCCTGCAGCATTGATTCCGGCCATTAAGCCTTGGCCAGCCGCTTCTTCATACCCAGACGTACCATTGATTTGGCCTGCTGTGTATAAGTTTTTGATTTTCTTAGTTTCAAGAGTCGGCCATAATTGTGTCGGTACTAATGCATCGTATTCGATTGCGTAACCTGCACGCATCATGTCTGCTTTTTCTAAACCAGGAATCGTTTGAAGCATTTCACGCTGAACATGTTCTGGCAAGCTTGTAGACAATCCTTGAACATAAACTTCGTTTGTGTCGCGGCCTTCTGGTTCTAAGAATAATTGATGGCGCGGTTTATCATTGAAACGCACATATTTATCTTCGATAGATGGGCAATAACGCGGGCCTGTACCTTTGATCATACCTGAGTACATCGCAGATAAATGCAAGTTGTCATCAATCACTTGGTGCGTTTTATCATTTGTATAAGTCAGCCAGCATGGCAGTTGGTCTAAAATAAATTCAGTTGTTTCAAAGCTGAATGCACGTCCTACATCATCACCTGGTTGGATTTCTGTTTTGTCATAATCAATTGTTTTAGAGTTCACACGCGGCGGTGTACCTGTTTTGAAACGTACAACTTCAAAACCAAGCTCGCGCAAGTTATCAGCAAGTGTAATTGATGGTAATTGGTGGTTAGGACCGCTTGAATACTTCAAGTTGCCTAAAATAATTTCACCGCGTAAGAATGTACCTGTTGTGACGATGACTGCTTGAGAGCGGTATTCTGTACCAATGTTTGTACGAACACCTTTAATTTCGTCACCTTCAATGATTAATTCATCTACCATTCCTTGCATAATGTGCAAGTTCTCTTCATCTTCTAGTACACGTTTCATTTCACGTTGATACAATGCTTTGTCTGCTTGTGCTCTTAATGCACGTACTGCAGGTCCTTTACCTGTATTCAACATACGCATTTGAATATGCGTTCTATCTATTGTCTTAGCCATTTGACCGCCTAATGCGTCGATTTCACGAACGACAATCCCTTTAGCGGGGCCCCCTACTGACGGGTTGCATGGCATAAATCCAACATTATCTAAGTTAATTGTCAGCATCAGTGTATTCGCACCGCGGCGCGCTGAAGCGAGACCTGCTTCGATACCCGCATGTCCGGCACCGATGACAATTACATCATAATCCAAAGCCATAGTTTATCCTCCTTAATTATTTTCCGAGACAGAATTGACTGAATAACTGATCGATCAATTCATCACTTGCGGATTCTCCGATAATTTCACCTAAAATTTCCCATGTTCTTGTTAAGTCTATTTGTACCATATCCATTGGTATTCCGGCTTCTGCCGCATCTATTGCATCTTGTATTGAATTTCTTGCTTGTTTTAATAATGAGATATGTCTTGAGTTAGAAACATATGTCATATCTTGGTTTTGAACCTCTCCGCCGAAGAATAGGTCGCGGATTTGTTCTTCGAGCTGATCAATGCCCTCTTGTTTCAGCATTGATGTTTCAATGACAGGCATATCACCGACCATTTCATGCACTTCATCTAAATCAAGGTGCTGCTCGAGGTCCGTCTTATTCACAATGACAATTGCATCTTCATTTTTGATGACTTCATATAACTTGCGGTCTTCTTCAGTCAACGCTTCGTTATAGTTTAAGACGAACAAAATCAAATCAGCCTCGCTGAGTGCTTTGCGTGAACGCTCAACACCGATTTTTTCTACGATGTCTTCAGTCTCGCGGATACCTGCAGTGTCTACTAAGCGCAACGGTACACCGCGGACGTTCACATATTCTTCTAAGACGTCTCGCGTCGTACCCGCAACCTCAGTGACAATCGCTTTATTATCTTGAATTAAGTTATTAAGCATAGAAGACTTGCCGACGTTCGGTTTACCTACAATTACAGTAGAAAGACCTTCTCTCATGATTTTACCCTGTGTACCTGTCGCTAAAAGACGATCGATTTCAGCTTTGATTGCTTCAGACTGTTTTAACAGGAATTCTGTTGTCGCATCTTCGACATCATCATATTCAGGATAATCGATATTCACTTCAACTTGCGCTAAAATTTCCAAAATCGATTGACGTTGGCGTTTGATCATATCGCTTAAGCGTCCTTCGATTTGATTCATCGCAACTTTAGACGCCCGGTCAGTCTTAGAACGGATGAAATCCATCACTGCTTCAGCTTGAGACAAATCAATACGGCCGTTTAAGAATGCACGTTTTGTGTATTCCCCTGGTTCAGCCATTCTTGCCCCATATGTCATTGTCAGTTCTAAAACACGATTGATAGTAAGTATCCCGCCATGACAGTTAATCTCTACGATATCTTCTCTTGTAAATGTTTTTGGTGCACGCAGCACGGATACCATCACTTCTTCAACGACTTCATTCGTTTCAGGATCGATAATATGCCCATAATTAATTGTATGCGAATCTACTTCAGCTAATGGTTTCTTTCCTTTATACAGCCGATCTGTAATTTCAACAGCTTGGCTTCCCGACAAACGGACAATACCGATTGCACCTTCTCCCATCGGAGTAGAAATACTGGTAATTGTATCTAAATCCAACATGCTGCTTCGCCTCCTCTACTTAAATTTCTAACTATATAATTGTAATGACTTTTATTGTAAATTGCCACATATGTGTTCAATTTCTATGAAGTTAGTCTTACGTTTGTCTGACCTAAGACTTCGGATAGTCTACTTTATTCTCTTATTGAATAGTTTTGCAATTTTTAGCACGTGTTCTAAGCTTTTTTGAATTTCTAGTACAGTCATATCTTTTGCAGGTTGTCTTGCAATTACAATAATCTTTTTCGCAATAATATCATTCTTATGTACTTTAAAATTTTCTCTGATTGAACGTTTGATACGATTGCGTGTCACTGCATTGCCGAGTTTCTTAGAAACACTAATCCCTAATTTAAAATGAGTCAAGTTTTCGTCAGGCATGACATAAATGACAAATTGGCGATTTGCGACTGACTTCCCTTTTCTGTAAATCGCTTGAAAATCGCTGTTCCTTTTAATGCGGTATGCTTTTTCCACTTCCATCACTCACTTATTTTTCTTTTCTTGCTGCTCCCCTACCCTACTTTGTATCTTACGTATCTAGTGTAGAGAATCGGGGTATCAATTTCCAACCTGCGGATCTTTTACCTGCTTTAAAGCAAAAAAAAGACCACTGATAGGTCAGTGATCTTATGCTGATAAAACTTTACGGCCTTTACGACGACGACGCGCTAATACTTTACGGCCATTTTTAGTGCTCATGCGTTTTCTGAAACCATGAACTTTACTGTGTTTACGTTTATTTGGTTGATAAGTACGTTTTACCATGTAAAAACACCTCCATATCGAATCATTTCATTCATTTATAGTCGCTTTCTCATATTTAACATCATGAGATTCTTGGAAAAGATCTGCATCTACAGCCTTATCTGCTATAACCGAGATATTACAGTCTTATACCAAGTTACTCCGTAGTCTTTTCTACGGTGTCTGCGAAAGGATGAGCTCCTATCAAATGCTCACCTTACTTAGTTCAATTAATCAATATCTTAGTCATAATTCAAGCAACTACTAAAATATAACAAATTCAACCTTATAAAGCAAGTACATTTTATGTGTATGTTATCTGAAAAGTTATCCACTTATTCACAGAGGAACAGTGACATTCTGTGGATAAATATGTTACCATACACAGACTCCTGCACATAAAAGTAACATATCCACATAGGTTTGACAGGTAGATTTGTTAATAAGTATAATGATGTGGATAAGTCTTATAAAGTTTGATAGACCTAAGGTTTACAGCTTTCATTTATCAACATTTTATCTGTGCACAACTCAAAATTCAATAAAGTTATCCACCGATTGTGATTAACTTGTGGATAATTACCAACATCCTGTGTATTAAGTTATCCACGGGATGTGATTTTGTGAATAAGTCTAAAAAATTTAAGAAAGATGGAGTTTATATGTCAAAAAAAGAAATTTGGGGAAAAGTTCTTGAATTAGCTAAAGACGAATTGACAGAAGTAAGTTATAACACTTGGTTTGAGCCTCCAAAAACAGAATTGGTAGGTATCGAAGATTCTGAGGCCATTATTTTAGTGAATGATGGATTTATCAAAGAATTTTTGAAAAAACAATATACTGGTATAGTTGAAAAATTATTCGAAAATGCGATTGGGACGCCGCTTAAACCAAGATTTGTCATTCAAAATGATCTGACAGCTGATGCACAACTTAAAACTGATGTGAAAGAACAAAATAATGAAAAAGAAGCCGAAATACCAAGCTTCCAAAACAGCAGCGAAGACCAATTCAATGCGCATAATACATTTGAAACTTTCGTTATCGGACCTGGGAACCGCTTCCCGCACGCAGCAAGTTTGGCAGTAGCGGAAGCACCCGCAAAAGCTTATAACCCGCTATTCATCTATGGAGGCGTTGGTTTAGGAAAGACACATTTAATGCACGCAATCGGGCATTACGTCTTGCAAAATAATAAAGATGCGAAAGTCATCTATACATCCAGCGAGAAGTTTACAAATGAATTCATTAAATCAATCCGAGATAATGAAACCGAAAGATTCAGAGAAAAATACAGAAATATCGATGTGCTGCTGATTGACGATATTCAATTCATCCAAAACAAAGAGCAGACACAAGAAGAATTCTTCCATACTTTCAATGAATTACATCAAGCTGAAAAACAAATTGTCATCTCAAGCGACCGACCTCCTAAAGAAATTTCAAAATTAGAAGATCGTTTGCGCTCTCGTTTCGAATGGGGCTTGATCGTTGATATCACGCCGCCTGATTATGAAACACGTATGGCAATTCTGCAGAAAAAGTTAGAAGAAGAAGATGTCGATATTCCGTTAGAATCTTTAACTTATATCGCAAACCAAATCCAATCCAACATCCGTGAATTAGAAGGTGCCTTAACTCGCGTTATCGCCTATTCCAGATTACAAGGCGAACCGATTACAACTGAACTCACTGCAGAAGCACTTAAAGATATTATTCAAACACCGAAATCTAAGAAAATAACAATCCAGGATATTCAAAAAGTGGTTGGACAATATTACAACGTGCGACTTGAAGATTTTATTGCGAAAAAACGTACAAAATCCATCGCCTATCCGCGTCAAATCGCAATGTATCTTTCTCGCGAACTGACTGATTTCTCACTACCGAAAATCGGAGAAGAATTCGGCGGCCGCGATCATACAACAGTGATTCATGCGCACAGAACTATTCGTGAAGATATGGAAAAAGATACATTATTCAAGCAAGAAGTCGAAAATCTGGAAAAAGAAATTCGAAATCAGTAAACATTTTAGAAATTTACTAGCAGATCAGGGTAAAATTAAGTGAGACAACCGAGCTGTTATACTACAGAGATAAAAAGATGATTGTGGACAATGTGCAGAAGTTGTACACATCATACACAGATTATCCACATGTGTATAACTTTTCATAGCAAGGTTTTTACAGGGTTATCCACTTATCCACAGCCCCTACTACTATTACTACGGTTTTAAAACCTATATAATTAATTTATAAACGACTGGAAGGAGTTTAAAATTTATGATGGAATTCACGATTAAAAGAGACTATTTCATAAATCAATTAAATGACACGCTAAAAGCAATTTCACCAAGAACAACATTGCCTATCTTAACTGGTATCAAAATCGATGCGAAAGAAGAAGGTATCATTTTGACTGGTTCAGATTCAGAGATTTCAATTGAAATTTCAATCCCTAAAGAAGTCGACGGAGAAGAGATTGTCACAATTTCAGAAACAGGATCAGTCGTACTTCCTGGTCGTTTCTTTGTAGATATTATTAAAAAATTACCAGGCAAAGATGTTAAGTTATCAACAAACGAACAGTTCCAAACTTTAATTACATCAGGTCATTCAGAGTTTAACTTAAGCGGCTTAGATCCAGATCAATATCCATTGCTGCCGCAAGTTTCTCAAGATGATGCAATTCAATTACCAATCAAAGTCTTAAAAAATGTCATCGCGCAAACAAACTTCGCAGTGTCCACCTCAGAAACACGGCCAGTTTTAACTGGTGTGAACTGGTTGATTCAAGATAATGAATTAATATGCACTGCGACAGACTCACACCGTTTGGCTGTAAGAAAATTAAAATTAGAAGATGAGGACATCGAGAATAAAAATGTCATCATTCCTGGTAAAGCTTTAGCTGAATTAAACAAAATCGTAACGGACTCAGAAGATGACATCAATATCTTCTTTGCTTCAAACCAAGTGTTATTTAAAGTCGGACACATTAATTTCATTTCAAGATTGCTTGAAGGACATTATCCTGATACTTCTCGCTTGTTCCCTGAAAACTATGAAACAAAAATCGAAATGAGCAACAGCGACTTCTATCATGCAATTGATCGTGCTTCATTGCTTGCACGCGAAGGCGGCAATAATGTCATCAAACTTAGCACAGGCAATCAAGAAGTTGAACTTTCTTCTACATCACCTGAAATCGGTACGGTTAAAGAAGATGTAGACGCAAATAATGTTGAAGGCAGCAGCTTGAAGATTTCATTCAACTCTAAATACATGATGGACGCATTAAAAGCAATCGATAACGACGAAGTTGAAGTAGAATTCTTCGGTACTATGAAACCTTTCACTTTAAAACCTAAAGATGACGATTCAGTAGTTCAATTAATTCTTCCAATCAGAACTTACTAGTCCGAAAATAAACAGTGACATTCACGTAAAAAAACGGAAATCCTTTTTGCAGGGTTTCCGTTTTTTCGTGTTGAAAATGAAATATGGAGTTTAAATCAATTTTAAAGGCCCTCAGATGTCGCACAGTAAACTTTAAAATTGATTTGGATAAAAATATCAGGACAACAAAATTTTTCAATGTCACCTTTTAAAATGCAAAAAATGAGCGATAGAGAGGTAAAAAAATCAACTTTTTGAAAAACAGCTGAAATTTTATTGAGATAAGCCTAGAAATCAACCTGTAACACATGAAATTTATTACAAAAAAAGGTATAATATATTAATGACCTTACAAAGAAATGGAGTGAGTGTGTTGACTGAAAAAATCATGGTTGAAGGTGACATTACTTTAGGACAATTCCTGAAAACCGAAGGCATTATCGAATCAGGCGGACAGGCAAAATGGTTTTTAAAAGATTTCGAAGTTTTCTTGAACGGCGAAAGAGAAACGCGTCGCGGAAAGAAACTTGAAGATGGCGATCAAATTGAAATACCTGAAGTGGGTTCTTTTGTAATAGCACATCAAGGTGACCAATGAAATTAAATGCACTCCAGCTTGAAAATTACCGCAATTACGAAGCAGTCGCATTAGATTGCCATCCTGATGTAAACATTTTGATTGGTGAAAATGCGCAAGGCAAAACCAATTTATTAGAATCTATTTACACACTTGCATTAGCTAAAAGTCATCGAACAGCTAATGATAAAGAGCTTATTCGTTTTGGTGCTGAGTATGCTAAAATAGAGGGTGAGCTGAGTTATAGACATGGCAAGATGCCGCTTACGATGTTTATAACTAAAAAAGGCAAAAAGGTTAAAGTCAACCACTTGGAACAACATCGTCTGACACAGTATATCGGACACTTGAATGTTGTTCTTTTTGCCCCAGAGGACCTGAATATCGTCAAAGGATCTCCGCAAGTCAGACGCCGCTTTATCGATATGGAGCTGGGTCAGATGTCTGCGGTGTACCTCAACGACTTATCACAGTACCAGCGTATTTTGAAACAAAAAAATAATTATTTAAAGCAATTGCAAACGAAACAAAAGACGGATCGTACCATGATTGAAGTCTTGAACCAGCAATTTGCGCAATATGCTTTGAAAGTGACACTTAAACGTGCCCATTTCATCGCAGAACTGGAAACACTCGCACAACCGATTCATGCCAGTATTACTGACGACAAAGAAGCTTTAGAAGTCAATTACCGTCCAAGCTTGAAGCTGTCTGATACTGAGGATGAAGCAGCGTTGTTCGAAGAGGTACTTCAACTGCTGGCAGATAATATGGACAGAGAGATAGAACGCGGTGTGGCACTCTACGGCCCGCATCGTGATGATTTAGGTTTCAACGTAAATGGGATGGACGCACAAACGTATGGTTCGCAAGGACAGCAGCGTACATCTGCATTATCAATCAAGCTGGCTGAGATTGAACTGATCAACAAAGAAGTCGGCGAATACCCTATCTTATTGCTTGATGATGTGCTGAGTGAATTAGATGACTCCCGTCAGACTCACCTGCTGAGTACAATTCAAGATAAGGTACAGACCTTTGTGACAACAACGTCTGTAGAAGGTATTGATCATGAAATTATGAAACATGCAAAACTTTACCGAATAAACCAAGGTGAAATTATCAAGTGATAGAAAGTGAAGGTGGAAGCATTGTCAGATGTGAACAACACGGAAGATTATGGTGCTGGACAAATACAGGTATTAGAAGGGCTTGAAGCCGTTCGTAAACGTCCGGGTATGTATATCGGATCTACTTCAGAAAGAGGTCTGCACCATCTCGTATGGGAAATTGTAGATAATAGTATTGACGAAGCATTAGCTGGCTATGCTGATAGAATCGATGTCGTTATCGAAAAAGACAACTGGATTCGCGTAGAAGATAACGGTCGCGGTATTCCAGTAGATATTCAAGAAAAAATGGGCCGTCCTGCAGTTGAAGTTATTTTAACTGTCTTGCATGCCGGAGGTAAATTCGGCGGCGGCGGATATAAAGTATCAGGCGGTTTGCATGGTGTAGGCTCTTCTGTAGTTAACGCACTTTCAGAAACTTTAGAAGTTTATGTACACCGTAATGATAAAGTGTATAACCAAGCTTATAAACGTGGTATTCCGCAATACGACTTGAAAGTTGTAGGAGAAGCGGAAGGTACAGGTACAGTGATCCGTTTTAAAGCGGACCCTGAGATTTTCACTGAAACAACTGAGTATCAGTATGAAATCCTTCAAAAACGTATTCGTGAATTAGCTTTCTTAAACAAAGGCATTCAGATTACATTACGCGATGAACGCGAAGAAGAGGTAAGAGAAGATTCTTATCACTATGAAGGCGGTATTAAATCTTACGTTGAATTAATCAACGAAAACAAAGAACCGTTATTTGATGAGCCTGTTTATCTTCATGACCGCAAAGATGACGTAGAAGTCGAAATCGCATTGCAGTACAACAAAGGCTTTGCGACAAACTTATTATCTTATGCCAACAACATTCATACGTATGAAGGCGGTACGCACGAAGATGGATTCAAACGTGCATTGACACGTGTATTGAACAGCTATGGTACAAAACAAGGCATTATCAAAGAGGACAAAGAGCGTTTATCTGGTGAAGATACACGTGAAGGCTTAACAGCAATTGTGTCTATCAAACACAGTAATCCTCAATTCGAAGGACAAACGAAAACAAAATTAGGCAACACGGAAGTACGCCAGATTGTAGACAGACTCTTCACAGAAGATATGGAGCGTTTCTTGATGGAAAACCCTCAAGTAGCTCGTATTATCGTGGAGAAAGGTATTATGGCTTCTCGTGCTCGTATCGCAGCTAAAAAAGCGCGTGAAGTGACACGCAGAAAATCAGCACTTGAAGTGTCCAGCTTACCTGGTAAATTAGCAGACTGTTCAAGCAAGAACCCGGACGAAAGTGAAATCTTCATAGTCGAAGGTGACTCTGCCGGAGGGTCTACAAAATTAGGCCGAGACTCTAGAACACAAGCGATTCTGCCATTACGAGGCAAGATTTTGAACGTTGAAAAATCACGCTTAGACAGAATCTTAAACAATAACGAAATCCGTGCCATGATTACAGCATTCGGTACAGGTATCGGCGGAGAATTCGATATTACGAAAGCACGTTATCATAAAATCGTTATTATGACAGATGCCGATGTGGACGGTGCGCATATCAGAACGTTGTTATTAACATTCTTCTACCGTTTCATGCGTCCGTTGATTGAAGCGGGATATGTATATATTGCACAACCGCCGTTATTCAAATTAACGCAAGGCAAACAAAAGTATTATGTCTTTAACGAACGTGAATTAGAGAAATTAAAATCAGAATTGAAACCGACACCGAAATGGTCAATTTCTCGTTACAAAGGTTTAGGGGAAATGGATGCCGATCAATTATGGGAAACTACAATGAACCCTGAACACCGCTCAATGCTTCAAGTAACATTGGATGATGCGATTGAAGCGGATATGACATTCGAAATGCTGATGGGCGATGTCGTTGAAAACCGCCGTCAATTTATCGAAGACAATGCAGTCTATGCAAACTTGGATTTCTAATCTTAAAAGTATGTATCACTGCAACAGCTACGGAATTAATAACTTAAGGAGGCAATCTTGATGGCTGAATATCCTGAATCAAGAATAATTGAACGAAATATTAGTAACGAGATGCGTGAATCGTTCTTAGACTATGCGATGAGTGTTATCGTATCTCGTGCTTTGCCAGACGTCAGAGATGGTTTGAAACCGGTACATCGTCGTATATTATACGGTTTGAACGAACAAGGAATGACGCCTGATAAACCGTATAAGAAATCCGCACGTATCGTAGGTGACGTAATGGGTAAATACCACCCTCACGGGGACTCATCTATCTATGAGGCTATGGTGCGTATGGCTCAGGATTTCAGCTATCGTTATCCTCTTGTTGACGGTCAAGGCAACTTTGGTTCAATGGATGGCGATGGTGCAGCTGCAATGCGTTATACCGAAGCACGTATGACGAAACTTTCTACAGAACTATTAAGAGATATCAATAAAGATACAATCAACTTCATTGATAACTATGATGGGACAGAAAGAGAGCCGGAAGTCTTACCGGCACGTTTCCCGAACCTCTTAGTAAATGGTGCTTCAGGGATTGCAGTAGGTATGGCAACAAACATTCCGCCGCACAATATGACAGAGGTCATCAATGGTATTTTAAGCCTAAGCCACAATCCTGATATTACAATTGCGGAATTGATGGAAGATATTACAGGTCCTGACTTCCCTACTGCAGGTTTAATCCTAGGCAAGAGCGGTATTCGCCGTGCATATGAAACAGGACGCGGTTCTATTCAAATGCGTGCACGTGCTGAAATCGAAGAACGCGGCGGCGGTCGCCAACGTATCGTTGTGACTGAAATCCCGTTCCAAGTCAATAAAGCACGTATGATTGAAAAGATAGCAGAATTAGCGCGTGATAAACGAATAGACGGCATTACAGACTTGCGTGACGAAACAAGTTTGCGTACAGGTGTCAGAGTAGTTATTGATATTCGAAAAGATGCCAACGCAAGTGTTATCTTGAATAACTTATATAAACAAACACCGCTGCAAACTTCATTTGGTGTGAATATGATTGCATTAATCAACGGCAGACCGAAATTAATCAATCTTAAAGAAGCGCTAGTTGAATACTTAGAACACCAAAAAGTAGTTGTACGCAGACGTACAGAATACAATTTGAAAAAAGCCGAAGATCGTGCACATATCTTAGAAGGTTTAAGAATTGCCTTAGACCATATCGATGAGATTATTACGACAATCCGTGAATCAGAAACAGATAAAGTCGCAATGGAACGTTTGCAAGAACGCTTCGAACTTTCTGAACGCCAAGCACAAGCGATCTTGGACATGCGTTTAAGACGTTTAACAGGATTAGAAAGAGACAAAATCGAATCTGAATATAACGATTTGATTGCTTATATCGAAGAGTTGAGAGAAATCCTTGCAGACGAAGAAAAATTACTGCAATTAGTACGTGATGAATTAATCGATGTCAGAGAACGCTTCGGTGATGAACGCCGTACTGAAATTCAACTTGGCGGTCTTGATCAAATCGAAGATGAAGACTTGATTCCAGAAGAACAAATCGTTATTACATTGAGTCATAACAACTACATCAAACGTTTACCGGTTTCAACGTACCGTTCGCAAAATCGCGGCGGACGCGGTATACAAGGTATGAACATGTTGGATGAAGACTTCGTGAGTCAGATTGTTACGATGAGTACGCATGACCATGTATTGTTCTTTACAAACCAAGGCCGTGTCTACAAACTTAAAGGTTATGAGGTGCCGGAACTCTCACGTCAGTCTAAAGGTATCCCTGTAATCAACGCAATTGAGTTAGAAAATGATGAGTCCATCAGTACGATGATTGCGGTGAAAGACTTAGAAAAAGAAGATGCTTATCTTGTTTTCGCAACGAAAAACGGTATTGTGAAACGTTCATCATTAAGCAACTTCTCGCACATTAACAGAAACGGTAAAATCGCAATCAACTTCAGAGATGAAGACGAACTTGTTGCGGTACGTCTAACAGACGGCACAAAAGATGTATTATTAGGTACTTCTCGTGCATCGCTCATCCGCTTCAGAGAATCACTCTTAAGACCACTTGGCCGTACAGCAGCAGGCGTAAAAGGTATTTCATTACGTGAAGGCGACTTTGTTGTGGGACTTGCAGTTGCGAATGGCGATAGTGAAGATGAAGTACTCGTAGTCACTGAAAATGGTTACGGTAAACGTACACCGCTTGGTGAATACCGTCTTTCTAATCGCGGCGGTAAAGGTATTAAAACAGCGACAATCACAGAGAAAAACGGTGATATCGTTTGTATCACTACCGTCACTGGCGAAGAAGACTTGATGATTGTGACAGATCATGGTGTCATTATCAGAATCGATGTCAGCGACATTTCTCAAAACGGCCGTTCAGCACAAGGTGTCAGATTGATTCGTTTAGGCGAAGATCAATTTGTATCTACTGTCGCAAAAGTTCAAGAAGAACCAGAAGATGAATTAGAAGGTACTTCAGACAGCGGTGCACTTCCTGGAGAAGACGAACCGACACCGACAGTCGAAGAACAAGTGATTGAATCAGACGATGACGACCGTACAATTCATACAGAAGTTGTCGATGAAACTGAAGATGAAGACGGCGAAAGAAAAGAAGTAAGACAAGACTTCATGGATCGCGTGAATGAAGATATTGAAAATGCGGATTCAGAAGATGAAGATAACGAAGAAGAATAATTTAAGTGAATAGATAAAGTAAAAGCTTTCTGCAAAACCCAACGGTTAAGCAGAAAGCTTTTTTATTACTATAAATGAATTAAGTTTAATCTTCTTTTTCTTCTAAACGTTTCATCGCATATGGAATTTCCGCAATTAAGTTTGATGGCGGTACTACATACATTTCTTTAGATAGATACTCGCCAACATAACTGTGTACATAAGTACCTGCTTTAACCGCATAGTCGAAATCATCGAATTGGCCGATGAAGCTAGTAATGATACCAGAAAGTGTATCACCCATACCGCCTGTCGCCATCGCAGGTGTGCCGATATCTAATTTGTAAGTTTTATCTTTTAAATAGATTTCAGTGCCATGCTGCTTTAAGACTACCGCTGTGCCGATTTGATCAACTGCTTCGCGATTACGTTCATAAGTTTGTTCTTCAATCGGAATACCGCTCAATCTTTCCCATTCCATTTGATGAGGTGTGAAGACGATATTACGGCAGTCCGGAATTTCTACTTTCAATTTACTCATAATAGAAATTGCATCTCCGTCAATAATCAAGTTTTGGTGCGGTTGAATATTTTGGAGTAAGAATGTCATTGCGTTATTACCTTTGAAATCTCTGCCTAGTCCAGGTCCGATTAAAATACTATCTGAGATTTCTATCATTTTCGTTAACATTTTTGTATCGTTGATATCTATAACCATTGCTTCTGGACAGCGTGAATGCAGTGCCGCATGGTTAGTCGGATGCGTTGCGACTGTAATCAGTCCGCTTCCGCTGTATACACATGCACGTGCAGCCATAATAATTGCGCCGCCTAAATTCGCATTACCGCCGATTAAAAGTATCTTGCCGTAGTCCCCTTTATGGGTTTCATCTTGTCTTTTTGGAATAGTAACATCTGTTAAAATTTCCACCATAATCCCTCCATATTCCCTATCAATTTTGAATCTTAAGCTTCATAAATGGAGCTTTAGGTTTCTCGATGTGTTGATGGTTGCTTATAAAATTTAAGCACATCTCAATCCAATGAGATGAGCCTGTTAGTCCATATTTTTTACTAATTTCTTAATGCATTAGAATATACTATACCTATCGAATGGGTAAGTCAATACATATAATTTAAGTATTTATTAACATTTAGTAAGCATGCGTCATGACAAGGATGAGCAGTCTTCTATCATCTGCATTTCTGCTTCTAGTATCGGCTTTACGACTATGTTCAACTCATGAAACGTAATGAAGAAGTCAGAAGTTGTATTTTAGCTTGTTAAAATAGTGACGTATTAACACGCTACGTCTTTCGCTAAAGCTATTGTCCTACCCAAAATGTAAGCGTATACTTGTGATAATTGTATACATTTATTTTACTGAGGGGGTAATTCAATTGACATTAGAATTAAACGGAGCATCGCTCACAATTGAAGATATCAAGACATTTTTACACCAGCAAGATAAGGTAGCAATCTCAGCTGAAGCAATGGAACGTGTAAAGCAGAGCCGTGCTATTGTGGAGGAAATCATTAAAAATAAAGAAACGATTTATGGTATTACAACAGGGTTCGGCTTATTCAGCGATGTCTTAATCGACCCTGAGCAATACAATCAATTACAAGTGAACTTGATTCGTTCCCATGCCTGTGGAACAGGGGATCCGTTTTCGCATGATGTAGCATTAGTGATGATGGTATTACGTCTGAATACTATGTTAAAAGGGCATTCAGGTGTAACAACTGACTTAGTGGATCAATTGATTTATTTCATCAATGAACGTATTATTCCGATTATTCCGCAACAAGGTTCGTTAGGTGCATCAGGTGATCTAGCACCGTTATCTCACCTTGCATTAGCATTAATCGGAGAAGGCAAAGTCTTTTATCAGCAAGAAGAAAGAGACAGTAAAGATGTGCTTGAAATGCTAGGACGACAACCATTAGAACTTTCCGCAAAAGAAGGATTAGCTTTGATTAATGGAACGCAGGCGATGACAGCCCAAGGTGTCATCAGCTGTATTGAAGCGGAAAGCCTGGCATATCAATCTGAATGGATTGCGGCACTGACACATCAAGCATTAAACGGCATTACAGATGCTTATCGTCCAGAAGTACATGATGTGCGCAACTTCCCAGAACAAAGTGCAGTAGCGGATCGTATGTTGTATTGGTTAGAAGATTCTCAGTTAACTACACATCAAGGTGAAATCCGAGTTCAAGATGCGTATACATTACGCTGTATTCCGCAAGTCCATGGTGCCAGCTTTGAAACATTGAAGTTTGTGAAACAGCAATTGGAACGTGAAATGAATGCGGCTAATGATAATCCGTTAATCTTCCATGAAGATGATGAAACCTTAGTGATTTCAGGCGGCAACTTCCATGGTCAGCCTGTTGCTTATGCGTTAGATTTCTTAAAAGTAGCAGTCAGTGAATTAGGCAATATCGCAGAACGCCGCTTAGAACGCTTAGTTAATCCGCAATTAAACGGTGGTTTGCCTGCCTTCTTAAGTCCTGAACCTGGATTGCAAAGCGGTGCGATGATTATGCAATATGCGGCTGCAAGTTTAGTTTCAGAAAATAAAACATTAGCACATCCGGCAAGTGTTGATTCCATTCCTTCATCAGCTAACCAAGAAGATCATGTTTCAATGGGTACAATCGGATCAAGACATGGTTATCAGATTGTGGATAATACGCGCAGAGTGCTTTCAATCGAATTGATTATTGCGCTGCAAGCAGTGGAACTGAAAGGTATCGATCAATTATCGCCGCGTTCACGTGAAAAATATGAGACATTAAGAAACATTACACCTTCTATTACAGAAGACCGTCAATTCCATCAAGATATCACGCAAGTTTCGCGTTATTTACAGCAAGCTGCGTATACTGATGCAGAATGCAAATAACATGAATTTTTCTTGAATTCAGAAAAATTTTATATTTGAGTTGCAATTTAAAATAGTATTTGCTATAGTGAAGTTAAGTTAATAAAACATTGTTCGCAGGATAAGTAGTCCTAAGTAATAATTTCAGAGAGCTTATGGTTGGTGTGAATAAGCAATTAAGGCTTAGCGGTGAATCTACCTGCATATGAGTGAACAACCGGTTTTAACCGTTATTTTAGTGAGAGTGCAGTGTGCATCAATTTTTGATACATACTGTTAAATAGGGTGGCAACACGTATACCACGTCCCTTGTAGGGGCGTGGTATTTTTTTATCTTTTTTTAAAGCTACTCTAAAATATTATTAATTTTTATTATTATACCCCTACACATATTTCGAAAGGATGACTTAAACATGTTAGATATTAAATTGTTTAGAAATGAAACTGATCGCTTAAAAGAGAAAGTAAGATTACGTAATATGGATCCGAAAATCGTGGATGAAGTATTAGAACTTGATGGCAAACGTCGTGAATTAATCGGTAAAGCAGAAGAAATGAAAGCTGAACGCAACCGAGTAAGCGGTGAAATCGCTGAGAAAAAACGCAACAAAGAAAATGCGGATGACGCTATTAAAGAAATGAGAGAACTTGGCGATAAAATCAAAGATATTGATACTGAATTACATGAAGTGGATGATGCGTTGAATTATAGATTATCTACAATCCCTAATATCATGCATGATGATGTACCTGAAGGCGAAACTGATGAAGATAATATTGAAGTTAAAAAATGGGGTACACCACGCGAATTCGACTTCGAAGCAAAAGCACACTGGGATTTAGTCGAAGAATTAGGTATGGCTGATTTCGAACGTGCTGCACGCGTATCTGGTGCACGTTTCGTCTTCTTAACAAATGAAGGTGCACAATTAGAACGTGCGTTAATGAACTACATGTTAACAAAACATACAACTCAGCACGGCTATACTGAAATGATGGTACCTCAACTTGTAAATGCAAATGCAATGTATGGTACAGGTCAACTTCCAAAATTCGAAGAAGACTTATTCAAAATTGAAAAAGAAGGCTTCTACATGATTCCAACAGCAGAAGTACCTTTAACTAACTTCTACCGCGAAGAAGTTTTACCTGCAGATAAATTACCAGGTAAATTCACTGCACAGTCAGCATGCTTCAGAAGTGAAGCGGGTTCTGCCGGACGTGATACACGTGGTTTAATCCGTTTGCACCAATTCGATAAAGTTGAGTTGGTACGCTTTGAAAAACCTGAAGATTCTTGGGATGCATTAGAACAGTTAACAAGCAACGCAGAAGCAATCTTAGAAGAACTTGAATTACCATATCGTCGTGTCATCTTATGTACAGGCGACTTAGGATTCAGTTCAAGTAAAACTTATGACTTAGAAGTTTGGCTTCCAAGTTATGATGACTACAAAGAAATCAGCTCATGCTCTAACATGACAGATTTCCAAGCACGTCGTGCTAACATTCGTTTCAAACGCGACAAAGATGCTAAACCTGAATTAGTTCATACATTGAACGGAAGCGGATTAGCAGTAGGTCGTACATTTGCGGCGATTGTTGAAAATTACCAAAATGCGGATGGTTCAATCACGATTCCAAAAGCATTAGTACCATTTATGGGCGGAAAAGAAAAAATCGGCCCAGCAACAAAATAAATGGGATCATCGAGTAGTTGGAAAATGAATTAAGATGATCCAACCTCGTTCCAATATATATATTTACCTACCACATGGACGCTATGCCTTACCAACATAGCGTCCGATTTTTTATTTCCCAAACCATTATTTCCTGATGAAAAACAAAAAACCGACTACCCTCTAAGGATAATCGATTGAAATAGAATAGATTAAAAATACTGTAATGAAAGGGTTTGTTAGACATCGAGGTGTCTAACTTCAGACAAACGGAAGTCTACCCTTTTACCTTTTTGTTTTTGAGCTTCTGAACGCTGTGAAGTATCGACATATAGAAATGCGATCAATGCCATAATGCTCAGTGTAACGAATGCAAAACCTAATGGAATCAGAAAATTTCCAGCGTTTAAAAAGACAAACCCAGTGATACTCATTCTAATCAAGGCATGCAATACGAAACATAATATGCTTGTGAAAAACAGCGCAAGGCTGCTTCCTGCTAAGAAAACTTTCTGCATATTCCGCTGCTCCTTCTTAATATAAAATCTTCTTTGACATACTCATTATATCGTGGTTTGCAACATATTTCGATAGCGTTTTCGTGAATTAATATAAATTTAACAAATTTTTGTCCTTGCACAGAGTATATTAAGCACCTGTCATCAATTGCATGATACCGAAAATCAAAATAATAAGTGAGGCAATTGCGGTTAAACTCAGAGAAAGTACTGTTATTTTCTGGCTTCTATATCTTTTTTCTTTCTTCAATTCTCGAACAGAAAGGATAACTGAAACGACTAACAAAAGTAGTACAATGACATATGTAATGATTGCACCGGCTGACATATAACTCCTCCTTTAAGAATTTAATAAATATGTATTTTATTAATTTATACCTCATTTAAAATCAATAGAAACATTAGGGGATTCTATGTCTCAGTTATGAAAATAAAAAGTGAGAATCAAAGATGAGCGACAGGCTTAAAAACATATAGGATACCAGTGATATCAAGTAGGTGATTCTTGCCAACTATGTTAAAATAATTCTTATAGTTACTAAAGTATAGGAGTGGCGAATTTGTTTGCAAAAATAGACCTGAAGGCGACGCTTCTAGCGACATTAGCTTTGCTGATAGTTGCTGCAGTCACCTATTTTTTACCGGTTGCCGGAATCATATTATTCTTCGTTGCAACGGTGCCTGGGATAATTCTATGGCATAAGTCTATTATGTCATTCGGTGTTGCCGCGTTGATTACAGTTGTATTGGCTGTTCTTTTCGGAAGTCAATTGGTACTAAGCTATATCATCTTTATCTTGGTTTTAAGCTTGGTTGTAGGCCAATTATTGAAAGAACGTACTTCCAAAGAACGTATACTCTATATCGCGACTACATATATGAGTATTATTTCATTAGCAGCGTTTATGCTGCTTCAAGTCTTTGAAAAGCTGCCGCTTTCACAAGTACTTGTGAAGCCATTAAAAGATCAATTATATCACGCAATGGCAATGAGCGGGTTGGACGCTTCTTCACGCGGTGTATTTGAAGAAGGCTTTAGACAATTGGCAGTCCAATTACCAAGTTATGCTATCATTATCATTTTTATCATGATTTTGATTAACTTAATTGTTACGTTCCCGATATTACGTAAGTTCAAAATAGCAACCCCAGTATTTAAACCGCTGTATGCTTGGCATTTTAAACGTGTGATTGCATATATCTACTTTGTAGTATTGTTGTGTGTCATGTTCGCAACACAACCTGGTACATTCCAAAGTATTGTGTTAAATATGCAAGTCATCTTATCGTTTATTATGTTCATTCAAGGATTAAGTTTTATCGCATTCTTTGCGAAAGTAAAACGATTACCGGCAGCAGTGGGTATATTATTAATGATTGTCGGATTTTTAATTACACCTATCATACCTATCGTAGGCCTTTTAGGTGTTGTAGATTTATGTTTCAATCTGAAAAGATTTATCAAAAAATGATTTGAGGTGACAGAATGAATCGTCAATCCACGAAGAAAGCACTGATGATACCTTTTTTGCTGATGGTATTGACTGCAATCGCATTAGTAGTTGTATGGTTTATCTTTAATCAATTGATTGCAGGTATTGCTTCGGCAGTATTGATTGTCATGATTATTATCAGTGCATTTGCGTTGCGCAATGCATTCTTACGGTTGGATAATTATGTAGATGATTTGAGCGGACAAATTTCAGCAGGCAACAGTATCGCGATTAAAAGCTTGCCAATCGGAATTATTGTCCTTGATGAGAACGAAGATGTAGAATGGATGAACCATTTCATGTCTGATCGGTTAGATCGCAATGTTATCTCAGATCCGATAAATGAAGTGTATCCTAACATTCTGAAGCAATTAGAAAAGACACAAGAAATCGAAATTACAGATGGCAGTTATCATTACCGCGTTCGTTATTCTGAAGATGAACATGTATTGTATTTCTTCGACATTACAGAAGAAGTACAGACTTATGAGTTATATGAAGAATCGAAACCGATTATTGCGACGCTGTTCTTAGATAACTACGATGAAATCACACAAAATATGAATGATACACAACGTTCTGAAATCAACTCAATGGTGACACGTGTTATCAGTCGTTGGGCATCTGAATATGACATTTATTTCAAACGTTACAGTTCAGACCAATTCGTTGCGTATTTAAACAGACGTATCCTAGCACAATTAGAAGAGTCGAATTTTGATATCTTGCGTAATCTGCGTGAGAAAAGTGTGGGCTATCGTGCCCAATTAACTTTAAGTATCGGTGTCGGCGAAGGCTCAGAGAACTTGATTGATTTAGGGGATTTATCACAATCAGGTTTAGACCTTGCATTAGGCCGCGGCGGAGACCAAGTAGCCATCAAACATATTAACGGCAACGTTCGTTTCTATGGCGGTAAGACTGACCCGATGGAGAAACGTACACGTGTACGTGCACGCGTTATCTCTCATGCGTTGAAAGATATTTTAATGGAAGGCGACAAAGTCATCATCATGGGGCACAAACGTCCTGATTTAGATGCTATCGGTGCAGCAATCGGGGTATCGCGTTTTGCGATGATGAACAATTTAGATGCTTATGTTGTCTTAAACGATGAAGATATTGACCCGACATTGCGTCGTGTCATGGATGAAATCGATAAGAAACCAGAATTGAAAGACCGCTTTATCACATCTGATGAAGCATGGGATACTATGACATCGAAAACAACATTAGTAGTCGTCGATACGCACAAACCTGAAATGGTCTTAGATGAGAACATCTTAAATAAAGCCAACCGCAAAGTGGTCATCGACCACCATCGCCGCGGCGAAAGCTTTATCTCTCATCCGTTATTGGTATACATGGAACCTTATGCCAGCTCTACAGCAGAACTTGTGACAGAGCTGCTTGAATACCAACCGACAGAACAGCGTCTGACAAGACTTGAATCTACAATTATGTATGCAGGTATTATTGTGGATACACGCAACTTTACATTGCGTACAGGTTCAAGAACATTTGATGCGGCAAGTTATTTACGTGCACATGGTGCAGATACGATCTTGACGCAGCATTTCTTAAAGGACGATATTGATACGTATATCAATCGTTCAGAATTAATCCGAACTGTGAAATTGCAAGATAATGGTATTGCGATTGCACATGGTTCTAATGATAAAATTTATCATCCTGTTACAGTTGCACAAGCTGCAGATGAGTTGTTAAGTTTAGACGGTGTAGAGGCATCTTATGTGGTTGCCCGCAGAGAAGACGACTTAGTCGGTATTTCTGCACGTTCACTCGGTTCTATCAACGTTCAGCTGACAATGGAAGCATTGGGCGGCGGCGGACATTTAACAAATGCGGCAACTCAAATTAAAGGTGTAACAGTAGACGAAGCAGTAGAACAATTACAACAAGCCATAGATGAACAAATCAGTAGGAGTGAAGGATAATGAAAGTAATTTTTACACAAGACGTTAAAGGCAAAGGCAAGAAAGGCGAAGTAAAAGACGTACCAGTAGGTTACGCAAACAACTTCTTATTCAAGAAAAATGTTGCTGTGGAAGCAACACCAGGCAACTTAAAACAATTAGAACAGCAAAACAAACGTGCTGAACAAGAAAGAGAACAAGAAATCGAAGATGCAAAAGCATTAGCAAAACGCCTTGAAGAAATCGAAGTAGAAGTGACTGCGAAATCAGGCGAAGGCGGTAAATTATTCGGTTCTGTAAGTACTAAACAAATTGCACAAGCACTACAAAAACAACATGATATTAAAATTGATAAACGTAAAATGGAATTGCCTAATGGTATCCATGCATTAGGTTATACAAATGTACCAGTAAAATTAGACAAAACTGTCGAAGGTACAATCCGTGTTCACACAGTTGAACAATAAGAAAGATTTGGAAATAATCAGAGGTGTAATCAAAAATGGATGGAATGTATGAACAAAACCAGATGCCCCATAACAATGAGGCTGAACAATCTGTCTTAGGTGCCATTATTATTGATCCGCAGCTCATCGGGGAAACTCAGGGAGTCTTGCTTCCTGAGTCCTTTTATAGAGGCGCTCACCAACACATATTCCGTGCGATGATGCACCTCTCTGAGGAAAACAGCGAAATTGATGTCGTAACCTTGATGGACCAGCTGACATCAGAAGGGACATTGAGCGAAGCGGGCGGACCGCAATATCTTGCTGAACTGGCAAGCAATGTACCGACTACACGCAATATTGAATACTATAGAGAAATCGTCTATAAATTAGCCGCGAAACGTAATTTGATTCGTGTTGCTGATCAAATCGCAAAAGACGGCTATGATTCAGAACTTGAACTTGATGATATCTTAAGCGATGCTGAGCGCAAGATTTTAGAACTTGCCTCAACGAGAGAATCAGAAGGCTTTAAAGACATCCGAGATGTCTTAGGCCAAGTTTATGAAAATGCTGAAGAACTTGACCAAAACAGTGGTCAGACACCAGGTATCCCTACAGGTTATCGTGATTTAGACCAAATGACTGCGGGCTTTAACCGCAACGATTTAATCATTTTAGCTGCACGTCCCTCTGTAGGTAAGACTGCCTTCGCATTAAATATTGCGCAAAAAGTCGCAACACATGAAAGTAATTATACGGTAGGTATCTTCTCGCTTGAGATGGGTGCAGACCAGCTTGCAACACGTATGATCTGCAGCTCAGGCAACGTTGACTCTAACCGTTTGCGTACAGGTACGATGACTGAAGAAGACTGGAACCGTTTCACAGTTGCGGTCGGTAAGCTTTCACGTACGAAAATCTTTATTGATGATACGCCGGGTATCAGAATTACAGACTTGCGTTCAAAATGCCGCAGACTGAAACAAGAGCACGGTTTAGATATGATTGTAATCGACTACTTGCAGTTGATTATGGGAAGCGGTTCTCGTATGTCAGACAACCGTCAGCAAGAAGTATCTGAGATTTCAAGAACACTTAAAGCTATTGCACGTGAGTTAGAATGTCCTGTTATTGCACTGAGTCAGTTATCTCGTGGTGTAGAACAGCGACAAGATAAACGTCCGATGATGAGTGATATTCGTGAATCCGGTTCGATTGAGCAAGATGCGGATATCGTTGCTTTCTTATATCGTGATGATTACTATAATCGCGAAGATGGAGAAGAAGATGACGACGGCGGAATGGAACCTGTAACCAATGATGATAACGGTGAAATCGAAGTCATCATTGCGAAGCAGCGTAACGGCCCGACCGGTACTGTCAAACTGCACTTCATGAAACAATATAATAAGTTTACGGATATAGATTATGCACATGCAGATATGATGTAAATTGCTTTTGCATCACCGTAATTAAAGGAAAGACCAAACTTGTGTTTTGGTCTTTTTTTAAGTGCGCTCGGCATGATTAGCAACTTGATGGTGAAAGTCCATTACAGGCTTGGCAGTAGGAACTGTTAGCGAAAGACAAGGGTGTCC
>NZ_QPMO01000033.1:0-569 GCF_003344575.1 Staphylococcus sp. EZ-P03
CGCTTCAACTCAAAACCCTGTTTTTTCATATGCTCGGGGAATTTATCTTGTAACCATAACAGTTCTTGACGATTAAACACATTTTTTCCTTGTAATTTTCCATCACGCATAGGCACAACACCTAAATGCATGTGAGGGGTTTGCTCATCATTATGGACTGTTGCGTAAGCAATATTTTGCTTGCCGTATCGTTCAGAAAATAATTTATAACTTTCCTCAAAAAATCGTTTTTGTTCTCCTGGATCCAGTCGCTCAAAAAAATCTCGGTCAGATGTTACTAACAACTCATTTACAAGAACAGCATCTTTTCTTGTTTTTCGTGTACCTGTTTTTTGTGAATCGATTATGTCTTTTACACGTTCGTTATAATTTATGTTTTCATCGTTTTGCAAATCATAATTTTCATGCGTTCGCTCTCTGTCAATATCTTCATTCGTTCTACTTTCTCGCTCTCTTTGATTATGAAATTGCATGCCCTTTAGTCCAGCTGATTTCACTTTTTGCATTCTACAAACTGCATAACTCATATGTAAATCGCTCCTTTTTAGGTGGCACAAATGTGAGGCATT
>NZ_QPMO01000040.1:0-2089 GCF_003344575.1 Staphylococcus sp. EZ-P03
CTTAATAGCTCACGCTATGCCGACATTCGTCTCCAAGTTTAGTTAAGGGTTCTTCTCAACATCAATAAATTTTCTCGGCATAAATGCATGTTTACTGTAAAATTGATACTGATACAAATAAAAAATAAAAGGATCGTTGCAAATGAAAAATACTTAGAATAAAATTAAATAAAATACGAAAATTAAAAGGAGTTAAAAATGCCTTATATTTATTTAATAATATCCATAAGTACTGAAGTTATTGGAAGTGCATTTCTTAAATCTTCAGAAGGCTTTTCAAAATTTATACCATCCTTAGGAACAATAATTTCATTTGGAATTTGTTTCTATTTTTTAAGTAAAACAATGCAACACCTACCACTAAATATAACTTATGCAACTTGGGCGGGACTAGGTTTAGTCTTAACAACCGTAGTCTCAATAATTATTTTCAAAGAACAAATAAATCTAATAACTATAGTATCTATAGTTTTAATCATAGTCGGCGTAGTTTCGTTAAACATTTTCGGAACATCGCATTAATTGCTTTATTCCAATTGCTTTATTGACGTTGAGCCTCCGAACCCTTAACAAACCCAAAACTTGTCGAATGGTCGGCTTAATAGCTCACGCTATGCCGACTTTCGTCTGCAAGTTTAGTTAAGGGTTCTTCTCAACGCACAATAAATTTTCTCGGCATAAATGCGTCGTCTTTATAAAGTGTAGCCATCATCTCGTTCATCTTCAAAAATAATTTCTGGTTCATGCCTTTGATATTTTTTCTTAAAGAATTGTTCATCGTTATCATCTACAATCATTGTTTCTCGCATTTTTGAGCTTTCTAAGTGATTATCAATATGGTTAATCAACGAATGATATGTTTCTTCTTTCATCACACCTTTAATCAACTTAAACACATTGTTAAATAGTTTATACGAACGGTTTAACTCTTTTTCTTTTTCTTGATTTTGTTCCAATAAATTATTATAACTATCCGCTAAATCATTGTATTCATCTATTACTTTTCCATTTTTAATCTGTTCGTCTAATAATCTATCTTCTAATCTTTTGTTTTTTTCCTCAAAATCTTTTAAAGCCTTTCCGCTTTTAATATATTCATAATCATCAGTAATGAGTTGAGAAGCTTTTACTTGTTCCTGCAATAAATCAAATTCATTTTTATCAATAACGACGTTACCTGTTTCCTGTGTTTCTTTGTTGAACAGTCCACCAACTTTTTCAGTTTCAAGCTCATATGGGACATTTATAGGCCTTTTTTAGAACATCTAAAGCATTTTGATACTGTTCCATTACTTCTTCGCTTTCTTGCTTTATACGGTCTAATTTTCGGCTCTCATGCTCATATTCTTCTTTGTGATAATCTGTTAAATTTTTATAACGACTTATCTGCTCATGTCGTCTCGGTGTAACGCCCCTTGTTATACCTCTACTCAAGTCATAACCACAACTATTGATATGTTCGTTAAATCTATCTTGAAATTCAGTTAGTGCCTTTTTATTAACCTAAAACCTCTTTCGCACTCAATCGACCATCTTCTGTAATCGGAACTACCCCATAATGCATATGAGGTGTTTTTTCGTCCATATGCACTGTTGCATATAATAAATTATCTTTTCCATACTCTTGTTCTAAAAACGTTTTAGCATGTTCAAAAAACTGCTTTGTTTCTTCAAGTGTTTGATTTTTAAAAAATTCATTACCAGATGTAATTAAACCATCAATATGTTTTACTGCGTCTTTTCTAATTTTGCGTTTCCCATTATAATTTTGTTCAATTTTCTCATCGATTTTTTGATTATAATCAATCGGACTATCATTGACTAAATCATAATTTAAGTATGATTTTTCTAAATCAATATCCATATTTTCATAATTTTTATTTTGTCTTTGTACATGTTTTTGAATACCTTTTGTATTCGTTTTTGATTTTACTTTAGCAACTCTGATAATAGAATACGGCATATTAAAATCCCTCCACTGCACATGTTTTTGCGTAGCTTTATTTATTAAAGTCTAACACACTAGACTTATTTTTAATAAGTCGTTAATACGTGTGCTCTGCGAGGCTTAAACCTGTTTTTGCTAACG
>NZ_QPMO01000025.1:0-27918 GCF_003344575.1 Staphylococcus sp. EZ-P03
CTGTGAAAGCAGGAGATGTAATCAAAGCAGTACAAACAGACGAAGCAGGCAATGTTTCTGATGAAAGTACAGTAACAGTCGGCGGAGACAACGGTGAAGTTCCTGGCACTACTCCAGGTACAGACAACACTGGTGATAACGGTTCTGTTGACAACACAGATGCACCAGATCAAACAGATGATACTAAAGTTCCAAGCGAACCAGGTACTTCTGAACCGACTGAAGGCACAGACAACAGTGCTGAAGTACCATCAACAGATGCACCAACAGCTGATAATGGTACAAACGCTCAAACATCAAACGGTGTTGAAGCTCCAGCAGCAACTGAAACGAAAGCACCAGAAGCAGCAACTGCAGATTCTAAAGCGCAACCATCTAAAGCTCAAGAATCTAAAGAATTACCTGATACAGGTAACTCAACTGGTAACGCAACAATATTCGGCGGACTTTTCGCGGCATTAGGTAGTGTGTTCTTATTTAATCGTCGTAAAAAAGACTCAAAAGAAAATAAATAATTTGTTATGACCTATGTATAGTAAATTTCTCTCAATTTTTACTAATGCATAAGCAAAGCCTCCTTAGCACACGTAAGTGTCTGCATAAGGAGGCTTCTTTTTAATGTAAATTCAATTCATCTGTATAAAGTGTTTCTGATGCCCTTGGCAACCATGGTCTGCCAGACATGAATCCTGCATGTTTACCTTCAAATTCTGTGTTCATAAGTTCATCTATAGCCTGTCTTTGCCATTCTCTTTCTCTTTTAATACAAAATCTTTCGTGTTCACTCATTTCAAATTGGTAGAGCCATTCAGGAATAAATTTCTTCGGCTTTCTCTTTTTCGTTCCTGCATACTCATTGAGTTCAATCGTTATGGCTTTTTTCTCATAATAAAATGTGTCTTTCAAAAATATTAATTCAATGGGTGCTGCTTTTGGTAAAGGCAGTCCCAATTCTTTGTACTTTGCTAAAGCAAAACCTAAACAATCTTCAGCTGGCAGCATTTCAATCGGCGGCATTAATTCGTGTAAGGATTCTACATCAAAATCTACAAAGAAGTATTTTCCTTCAAGCTTTGGATCATTTTTATAATAAATAGCGACATATGTGACTTTCATAAATAAGTACCTCTCTATCATTAGAATATTAGATGGTTTATGTTTATAGAGAGTAAGCAGTTTGAATTAGTGATGTAGTCATTATAAAAAACGAAAGCCGACGAGACAATCGACTTTCGTTTACATATAAGGTAAAATCATTGGTTTGTATTAAATAATACCTTGCAGCTTCAAAACAATATGCGCAACTACTGCTGAGCCAACATAAGTTCCCATTAAAACAACCATTCCTACTACAATGGTCTTCCAGCCCAGTTTAGCAAAATCTGCCCAAGAGTTTCCGATAGAAATCCCAGCATAAGCAACGACAGGTGTAGCAAGTGCCATCAGTTCTACGTTATGTGTCCAACTAACAATGTAAGGTGCCGTCGGCACTCCAGGAATTGTTAAAATCAGTGCCAAAATCCCTATATAAGCAATGCTAGGGATATTAAGCGGGATTAATTGCTGAAGAATCATACCTATCAGAGCAATGCCCATCAATGCAAGTACTCCTGGTACTGCCTTTGCAGGCATAATGTTTTGACCAATCCAATTACTGATCACTGCGATAATTCCAACAACTACAAGCGTTAAAGACCAATTAATAATATTAGATGTGAGTTTCATGAGTATCCCTCTTTTCTGGTACGTTTCGTTTAATCTTTGCTTTGAGTTTCATAACGCCATTGTAATAACGGATCGTTAACGGTAATGCGATTAAGATACCCATGTATAATCCGGTTACTGATGTTAAAAGATTACTTACACCAGAAAAGGCTTTGATATCACTAGCATAAGTTGGAAACATTTCAATAATAGGACCTACTGCTGCCGCAGACATAACCCCGCTGCCGACACCTGTTGCCATAGCATAAGCCAATGGATGTAGCGGAAGAACAGAAGCGATAAGCCCTGAAAAGATACTGAAGAAAATAGCACCGAAAATTGTACCAAAGATATACATAGACATGACACCGCGCCATTCAGGCGATTCGATGCCGAACTTCTCTGTGATCAAAGCCATGTTGGCTTCACGTCCGATTGAATGCGTCATACCAATTGATTCACGACGAAGTCCTAACATAATTGCTAAAGGCAAAGATAAGAAAATTGTTCCAAGGTTACCTAACTCCTGCAAAATCAAAGCAGGACCTGCCGCAATGATTTTCGGTAATGCAGGACCAGCTTCTGTACCAAATTTCGCAATTAGAATGGCCACCGAAATAAATACCATAGGTTCAGAATTCTTTGCCTGTTTCTTTTTGACTAAAGGAGTGAAATAAGCTAATAATCCTAAGACAACTCCATAAACTACAGGTAATAATAAAATTGATGTTACTCCAAGTGGAATATCGAACGGTCCGATGAGTTCACAAACAACAACAATGGCTAATACTAAAGTATGTAATCGCCAATCTTTCCAATAATGTTGTCTTTGATTCATAGTTATCTCCTCCTATTAAAATATATTCACAATAATCAGAATATTGTGTGAATGAACTCATTGTAACGTTATTGAGTAAGAAAGTGAAGAGGTAAAAGCATTAATTTTACTTATTTGGTAAAGGAAAATCAGTACATTATGCCGTAAAATAAAATTGGATAATTAATAAGAGAAAGAGAGTTGATGAATTTCCAATAGCTGATTCAAATTCAAGGATGGAGTGTGATTTTCAAATGGGCGAATAATAATAAAATAGCAAAATAAAAATAGGTAATATAAAAAAATTGATAGAGAGAGACAACAATGAAAAATCATAAAGATATCACAACAACTACTAAGAAAAATCAATATTCCAAAGCTGATACCTATCATAAAAATATGGAATATTTAGCAGAATTAAAAGATTGTACTGATGAAAAGAGAAAGGCATGTTTGACTGAAAAACTTATATACGTCAATCGCAAAAGTGTCTGTTATTTTGCAAGAAGGTTATTAAAACTTGCTAATGGAACGATAACGGATATAGACGATTTGATTTCAATAGGAAATATGGGAATCGTCTATACGATCGAGCGATTTGATATGGATAAAAAATATCAGTTTTCTAGTTACTTATTCAGCAATATCAACTTCTTGATGCTTAAGGCAATTTCAGCCAATAGAACAACTATAAAACTTCCAGCCGAAAAGATGACGAAACTCAACAAGATGAGTACTATTATGGTTCGAAATCCATATCTACTCTCAAATGAGTTAGATCAATTGCTTATCGAACAAATGAGAATAAGTGAAAATGAATTAATGGAGCTGCGCGGGTATTATCATACTCATTTTAAAGGATTAATTTCTTTAGATGCAGAATACGAAAAAATTCAAGAAGAAGAGTGTATTGAACATGCCTTAGGCTTTCTAGATATAGACTTAAGCCATTCAACTGAAACTACAGTCGTAAGTAAGATTATGTATGAAGATGTAGAACGCATCGCTAAAGAGAATCTAACTGAATCAGAATGGAAATTATTAGAAAGATACTTTGGATTAAACGGGTATGAAGCCACACCCACAGCACAAATCTCCCGTGAAGAAGGTTGCTCCAAATCCTGTGGCAGCTACAGAAAGAACAACGCCATGAGAAAATTAAAGAAGGCATTAAGACAAAAAGGATATTTTAGAAACTAACAGAATAATATAAGAAACAAGAGCCATGTACTTTATGTAAGGAATTACAGAAGTACATGGCTCTTTTGATTACTATCATAAAAAAATAACACGTTAATTTGATAGTTTTTAGAATAACTTCAATTGTGAGAAGGTATCCTCATCTTTATGTTCTTGTTCAATTTGTTCGATTTGGTTTCCTATACGTGTAATTAAAGGAACGACTAATGCATTACCCATACAGAAAAAGCGCATTCTATCAGGCATAGTATTAGTCCAATTATCAGGAAATCCGTTTAACCTTTCGGCTTCTATTGGAGTAAGTGTACGATACTTATCATTCACCTTTAGGAAGTGGGTACTTCTGTTTACTGAGCCTTCACTAGTTAACATCGTTCTAGCAGGTAAGTCTAGTGCATCAGTTTCTGACATGCCACCCTCACTAAAATAATATTCATGACCGGTTTTTGAAGTTCGTAGTATTTTTTTAGGACCGCGCAAGTACTGGAACTTCTCTATTTTTTCATCTGAAATATCATAATTTGTAACATCATTTTCTAAAATATCACCTAATGTGATTGGCTTTTCGTAAATAGGTATTGTATCTATTGTTAAGACTTTTCCATTTTCCATTATTCCAGAGTTATGGAATTGGAAGCTGAATTGATCTGAGATTTCAACAATATCTTTTGAAACATCTGTTTCGCTGATTCTTTTTTTATTTGGAACTGCTTCAACAGGAAAGGCTTTGGCAAATAATCCTTCTTTATAAATAATGTTTTCCATTGAGTATTTAGAAAGTGATTGTGCATATGATAAATCTCTTTTGTATCCGAAAATAAATACTCTGCGACGTCTTTGAGCATTGCCATAATCAGCTGCGTTAATCACACGCCATTCGATGTTATAGCCAAGTTCATTTAATGTTGAAAGCATAACTCCAAAGTCTCTACCTCTTTGTTTAGAAGGGGATTTAAGCAATCTATCAACATTTTCAAGTAATAAATACTTTGGCATTGTGTTTTGAATAAAACGTACAATTTGCCAGAATAATACACCTTTTTTACCTTGTATTCCTAATTCGCCATTTAAACTTCTTGCGACTGAGTAATCTTGGCAGGGGAATCCTCCAACAATCATATCAGCATGCGTGTCTTCCATTTCTTTATCAGGAACTTCAGCAATATCTTCGTTGCTATGGACACCTTTATCAAAATGGCTGGTATAACAATCAAAGGCATGCTGTACCTTTTTAGAGGGCTCCCATTGGTTTGCCCAAATGACGTCAAATTTATTTTCTTTTGTATTCTCTAATCCAATGCGAAATCCGCCGACACCAGCAAATAATTCAGCAACTTTGATTTGTGCCATTTTTAGCGCTCCTTCGTAACTAATTATAAATAATGGAATAATTATAACATAAAAGCGAACGATCGTTCTATAAATGTTATTACACTAAAAGTAACTTTATAATACATCTTTTAACTGTTCGGCGATGTAATCATTATTAATCCAAAAACATTGTGCCGTCATCCAATCGTTTGAATAGGCCTCGTGATCTTTTGGACGATTAATCCATTTAGCAGGTTTAGGCAATTGATCAGCATAAGTACCATTTACTTTATAATCACGCTTAGTAGCATGAGGTCTGACATGGCATATAAGTTTATCGCCTTTTGAGATAAAGTTGTTTTTAACTATTATTCCATCCTTCGTACTTTTACTTTCAACAGCTGTTAATTCTACACCATTATTCAATTTATCTACAGTATCTTGCCACATAGTTCTGACTGGACCATCTATATCCTCTTCTGGCATGCTGAAAAATTTAACACCCTTAAATATATTCTTTTCGCCATCGTCTTTAAATACAATAAATAAAAATCGAGCTTGGCGTAAGAAGTTGTTCCAAGAAGCGGTTGGTGTTCCATCAACATCTTCCCACTTTTCTTCAGCTAATTCTTTAAAATTGAATGCAGGAAATGACATACTTTCTTTATTCTTGTTATTTTTATCAAATTGAATAGTTTTAACATTAATCATTGCTTTCTCAAATTCATCTACTTTTTCAAAAGCATCGCTGCTATTCGCGTTACCATTCAAATTTAGAATATGAGATGCAATTTGATAATTAACACCTTTAGAATTAGATTTAATATCAAAAATTCTTTGTAATTCTTTTTTAGTCTTACCAATATAAGGTTCGAATCTTTCCTTAACAATATCTTCAATTGATTTTTCTTGTGCAATATCATTATCAGTAATAATAGATTCAGATTTTTCATCGCCAAAAATATACTTTCTTATAAGAGATGTAATATAACCTGATTTGAAAGAGAATGCTCGTTGTTTAGCCAAAGTATCAGAATAGGGCTGTGTTCTCATAGAACTTTTATTAACACCCTTAGTACAAGGGGATAGATATTGGAAATAGCGTTCACTTAATTCGTGGGCACGACCTTCTAAAATATATTTATGTACCAATTCCCAATCTTGTTTTATGATTTCTAAATCCTTTTTATTGTTTTGAATTTCAAATAATGCCGTTTCAACAAACTTCCAGTTTCCTTTAGGTACATCTTTTTCTTTTTCATAAAACCCTAATTGAATACTTTGGTTTTTAGACATGAATTTACTGCTTTCAAATTCCTCATCTGCCAGATCATTATAATTAATGATATTTAAAACGAGGCGTTCAGCAGCACTATATTTTCCGCTTTTCACTTTTTTAATTGGAGTTGCTTTTAATTCCACCCCGGCTTCAGCCATATCTGGAAGACTTAGGTTGTCTTTTTCCTTTCCAAACCAATTTTCAAAGGCATCTCCAAAAGTACTTTTAGTATTTGTAACTACGCCATCCTTACTTAGTTCTAGTAAAGTTTTACCAACAATCTCCCGTGCTCTTTTTCGAACTTTTTCTTTTGTATCATATTGCTCACTCATTAGAATTCACCCGGTTTCATATTTCTAATAATATTTTACTTCTTCTTCTGTAACATAAAATTTATACCTTGTAACTTTCTCTAAAATACTTTTAGGACATACTATGTTCAAAGGATTTTCTTTTAATTTAGGGGACGCTACCCAATATGGTCCACTATTTCCTTTAAGGTATATCTTTCCTTTTCGATTAGGATGATTTATGGCAGCCCTTGCTGACTTTGCTTTATCTTTATAGTTTGATGGATTAATGTCGTAATATTTGTTTAATAGGGCTAACAAATCCTTTTTTCTGATTGAAAATGCTTCTATTTCTTTTATATTGTTCATGGTAATCGGCTTATTAGGATTGTGTGATTTACCCCAGCAAAGTAAATAAGTATCAGTTTGTGAGTATTGCTTACCAAAAAGCCATCCTGCTTTATGGACATCATTAGCATTAAAAAATGAAATTTCTAAAGCAAAAGTGGGAATGTTTTTATCAAAATAATTATTAGCTGCCTTTTCATCAATATTGATACGGGTGTTATTCTTATATGTAATTGTTAAGTCTACCCCTTCATATTGATCATCGTTATTCTCGGAGAAATGATTTCTAAAAATGTCTTGTATCGCATCAAAATGATTTGGCAATTCACTATAAAAGTAACAATCTAAAAACTTACTGATTTCTTTTTCATCAACTAAATCTTGTTTAATTCGACTCTCGACCATATTTATCCCCTCCGTTACAAATTACTCTTAACGTTAATTATCTCGAAAGTACAAAGATAATTCAATAAGAAGCAGGTTGAAATACATAACAAAATAATAGTTTTAATCAATTTTATAATTGGAACTTCCATGTTGATGACATAAGTATTTTAAGATGAGAAATATTTTAAAAAGTCAAAAAGTTACGAGAAATAAATGGTTCTATCTGATAAAATTAAACAATAAGGAGAAGAACTTTGATTACCGAATATTATATGAATAATCTTTGTTAGTAGAGTTTTAGGAGGGATGATTATGAATAGTTTTAATGAAAAATATAGAATGACTGATAATATAACATGGGATAAATTCAAAGTATGGATGAACTTTTTTTATAACATAGGAGAATTTGTAGAAAACCAAAAAACCATAAATTTATACATATCTTATATAGATGATATTTTCCCGAGCATCTTTTTAGCGAAAGGGATAATTGATTGTTATTTAGAAAAATTAAGTTATGATATACCACCTATTGAAAAAGAGTTAGTAATAGGAGATATTATCTTATATAAAGAAGGTAATAAATGGCTTAAAGCTAAGGTTGTAAACGTTTTTAATCATTCAATTTTTAATGAGGCATATAGAAACCCTTATATAAGTTTAGAGTTTGATAGTCGAATCAAGTCTGATAATATTACGAATCAAACTCCTAAGAGTAAATGGGAAGGTAATATCAAGTTAAATGCAAATTATAAAAGTACCTCAGGCCGGGCTGTTAAAATTAACAATAATATAAGCAACTACTTTTCAGAGAAATATGGACAAAGTGTAGTAGATTATATTACAGCGACAAACAAAACATTAGTGAACATAGTGGGTCATAATATTTCTGAAAAATTTAAAAATGATATAGCGCTAATTGAATTCGAAACCCACAATTACGCGTATAATTTAAATGAGATTTTTTATTTTGATGATGAAGAATATAGTTACCATAACATTAAAATGATTAAATCGAAGCAACAGAAAAATATACAGGATAACAAACCTGTTTCAATATTTGTTGGGGATAATGCTAGCGTTACGATGTCAAATAGTACCACTAACAGAAATATTTACATTTCAAATAGACGCAATAGAAATACCATGAGAGAAATTCTATTAAGTAATATAAATAACGCTCCACAAAGGAATAATAATGAAGAACTGACAAACTTTATAAAAAAGCATAATTTAAAAGTACCTAAAGGAGTGGAAATTTATGCGTACTAATGTATTAGCCTTTTTAAATGATTACACTCATAGCAGTAATAAAATTCAACAAGTCAGAGTAGACTCTAAAGAAGTTAAACAATTCCATAAAATTTACGAGAATTTTTATAGGAAATTAGGACATTACAGTAAAGAATTGCAAGACCAATTAAAAGTGTTAAAACCACTTAATTTTTATTTGCAAATATCTTGTTTGAATTATTCTGAACTGATTGATGAAAAATTGGATGAAGTAATGGAAAAGAAGATAGTGGAGTTTTTTAATGAAATATATAATTTGGATGACCCTACGCTAATACATTTAGTCGAGTTATATCAGAAAATATTGAATCAGTTCTTGGAGAATGAAGTTGATAATAAAATAGACAAAGAACTCAATCATTTACTTAGGGAGAACGAAGGTGAAAGAATAGCAATTGTAAGCTTTGAAAGCCTGGAAAAAAAATACAATATCGAAAAAGTTGACGTTTATCATCCTAATAAGCTTTTGAAAAGAAATGAATTATACGATGTAGTTATTTTTATAGGTACACCATCACTTTTCCCTGAATATCAAACAACATTTTTTGGAAAAGAAATATACTATATTTCTCATGATATATATAATATCAACTTCAAAACTGAATCAATATTAAATAAGTCTAAAAATGCTCTTTCAAATTTATATGAAAAAGTAAATTTGGAAGCGGATGATTTTAAACTGAGAGATAAGCCATTTATGGACGATGAAGCAGTAAATGTTGAAAAAGAAATAAGGATTAATTATTTGGTTGAAAAGTATACAGGAAAAAGCGAGAGTGAACTTAATAGTAATATACCGGGGTATATGATTCCTTTTACAAAAGGCAGGGTTTATTTTGTCCCAGAAGGTGCTAGAGTTCATACTTTAAAAATTTCAAATGATGCAGTTCTTGGTGAAGATCTTCAGGTGCAAAGAGAAACTTTAAAAAATTTAGAAAAAGGAGATTGGATAATCATAAAAAAATCCACTGCATCCAAGTACTTGTCCGAAATCGCAATGAAATTAATAGGAAGAAGAAATTATGAAAATCATTATAGCTATATAAAAAAATATAAAGATGATTTGTTGGAAAAATTAGAAGAAAAAGGTAACTTGAAAAATCTGTTTAGTGATATGAGAAGAGAAGGGGTAAATATTTCAGATATTATGTTGCTAAAAAATTGGGTTTATGGTGAAACTATAAAGCCGCGAGTGCTGACAAAAATATTGAAGTATTTAAATTATTCTGATGAAAAAATCCAACAGACGTTGATAGCTGCAGAGGAAATAGTAAGGTCTCATAAGAAGGCAGGAAGAGAGAGTAATAAAAATTTAAATGAAAAAATTCAAATGATTGATAATGAAGAGATTATGGAAGAAATGATTCAACATGAGGAGTATGAATTTGAATTAGAAGGAGTCGGCGAATTTTTAGTTCAACAAATTCAATATTCTCCTCAAAAACTAGAGGATATAGATGTTTACCATATGTACAGATTGTTAGAAGGGTAGAGGGAAAATTATTATGAAAAACTTATTAGAAACCAACGTAAAGAATAGAGAAAAGTTAATTGCAAATTTGCATGAAGAAGTGATTGGTCCATTAAAAAATTTAAAGCATGTTAATGTTATAGATGAACAAACGACACAAGAGAACATAACAGGAAATGTCTTTGCATATAAATATGGTGGTAAAACAGAAGAAATTTTTAACACAGGAAGACCTAGTAAAAAATATGCATCTGGCTTATTGTATCCTAAACAGACAGTGCCAATTGTAGAAGATGAAATAGGGGAAAGTGAAGAAGTCATAGAAGGTGAAACACAAATTGTTCATCAGGATGTTAATCAAAACCCATATATTCAGTCAACAATGGGAATAACTTTTGCTGTTCCATTAGAAGCAGAAAAGCTTAATGTTAAGTTTGAGTGCGGTAAATATAATCAAATTGCAAATTATAATAGTAATTTACAAATAACTGAGAATGCACAAAACTGGTGGTTCAGAAAATCATATTACTCTAATACAGAAATTAATTTACAAAGAAATGTAAGACTCTCAAAAGAACAACTTGAAATCAAAGATGGAGTGGGAAAAGAAAATGATGATACGAACATAATATTACATTCACACATTAGAGAGCTGAAAAATTTAAAAATTGTTACTTTAACTATAGAAAATGCTGAGAATTCTACAGAAGAGAAGGATATACTATTTCAATGTTTATTAGAAGCTAGTTTATCAGATGAAGGAAGCTTTGTACCTTACCCTAAAGCATCAGATATGAATATTGAAATAAGCAAAGAAGAAAAAAAGTTTGAATTTTTATATTTGAATGAAAAAAACTACGCTTTTGGTCATGACTGTGCTACTGAGTGGGATACTAATGAGAGCGGTGAAGTAACCAAAATAAAATCAACATTTTTACCAGAATATGAAATAAAAACCATGACACCGGATATCAAAGTGGATGGTAATCTGCTAGAAATTCATCACGCTAGAATTTCATCATGTGAAAGTTACGAAGAACTATTAGAAATTTTAACCCCCTTAATAAATGGTTATGAAAACTGGTGTGAAAATTTAAAAAATCAAAAGGTTTTAAAATATTATGAAGAAGTGAAGTATGAAAATCTTAAAGAGATAGAATATAGCATTATTAGAATGAAAAAAGGACTAGCTCTGCTCAAAGAAGAATCAGTATTTAAATGTTTTAAGTTGGCAAACCTGGCAATGTTAATGCAAATGAATAATGGCACAGACTTAAGAAGTGCTACTTATGAAAATGGATTTTTACATTTTGATAAAGAATTGGATGTAAATGGGTTTGATGATTTGAATTATTTAGATTTTGAAAAGCTTAATCACAGTATAAATCAACAAATAGAGTTAGGAAATCCAGCTTTTGACAAAAAGTGGAGAGGATTCCAAATAGGTTTTATCTTACAATCATTAGATGCGATAGTAAATAAAAAAAGTGAAGATAGAAATATTGTTGATTTAATATGGTTCCCAACTGGTGGGGGAAAAACAGAGGCATATCTAGGTGTAGCAGCATTTTCAATGTTATATCGAAGAATGATTGATAAGTCGGATGTTGGCGTGGATATATTAATGAGATATACACTACGTTTGTTAACTGCTGATCAATTCCAAAGGGCAGCAAGATTAATATGTAGTATTGATTATATCCGAGATAAATTTAAGGAACTGTTAGGAGAAGAACACTTTAGCATAGGTCTATGGGTTGGAAAATCTAGCACACCTAATACGATTAAAGAAGCAAGTAAAGCATTGTTAGAATGTCAAAAGGATAGTAAAAACAACTTTATAGTAGAAAGGTGTCCGTGGTGCGGTGCTGAAATGAAAGTGATAAATAATAATGGTAGCAATCATTATTTAGGTTATAAGATTACGGGGGAATTAGAAGTATATTGTCCAGATGAAAAGTGTCACTTTCATAATCATCTTCCTATTTCTTTTGTGGATGAACAACTGTACAAGAACCCTCCTACATTTTTAATTGGAACTATTGATAAATTTGTTCGTTTAACATGGGTTCCAGAAGCAAGGAGTTTATTTGGAATAGACAATGATGGTAATCGAAAATTATCACCACCAAATATTGTAATTCAAGATGAATTACATTTAATTTCGGGTCCATTAGGCTCTTTATCAGGTATGTATGAAACACTAATAGAAAATCTTTGTACAGATGAAAGATACGGAATAAAACCGAAAATAATTGCTGCAACAGCAACTATAAAATCTTATCAAAACCAAATCAAGGCATTATATGGAAGACAAAATACTAACTTATTTCCACCAGCTGGTTTTGATATCAATGACAATTATTTTTCAAGCGTAGAAGTGGGAGACGATGGTAAACCAGTGCATGGTAGGAAATATATTGGTCTTTACTCTACTACACAAGGAAAGTTGCAATCTCAAGTACAGACTCTTGCATCGTTACTTATAAGCGGAAAAGACCTGGAGCCAAATTACAGAGACCCATTTTGGACAATATTATCTTTTTACAATACTATTAATGACATCGGCAAAGCTCAAACACTGACAGAGGCAGATATAAAAGACACAATGAACAGTTATTATAAAAATAGAGATATACAAGATGGGCGAATATTAAAAGATAAAGCAGTTAAAGAATTAACTTCTCGACTAAGTAACGGGGAAATATCTCAATCTTTAACGGAAATGAAAACAAGTTATACAACTATAAAAAATAGGGCTCTTGATATTGTGCTTGCCTCAAACATTATAGAAGTAGGCGTCGATGTTAATAGATTAGCGCTAATGACTATCATTGGTCAACCTAAGTCCACAGCACAATATATTCAAGTGAGTGGGCGTGTTGGAAGAAAACCTCATGAAAGTCCTGGACTTATTGTTACTGTATATAACCGAGGAGACAGCAATGATAAATCGCATTATGAACATTTCAAGGAATATCACCAAAAATTATATGCAAATGTTGAAGAAGCCAGTGTTACTCCGTTTTCAAACTTCTCTATAAAAAGAGGGCTGCCTGCCGTTATAGTTGGTTATATAAGACAAAGATTGGGACTGAAATCTCTAGGACGGTACCCAGATGCTCAAGCTATTAAAGATAATGAGGACAGTATTATCCAATTTGTTTCTGATTATGTGGGAGAAAAAATGAGTTTAGTAGACGACTCAGAATTTGAAATACTTCAAGAAACATTTGCGGATATAATGAATAAATTAACTGCTAGAGACTACGAGGCTTGGGAACTAACACAATATAAAAATGGGGTTATGATTCCTATGCAACAACAAGAGGAAATTCAAAATGATGATGCTGTACCTATGATTAATTCTATGAGAAATGTAGATTCACAAAGCAGGCTAAAAGCTAAAGGATTGGAAAACAAATATAAAGGTTTATTAAAGAGAAAGAGAAATTAAGAAAAGATGGGTGAGTAAGGTGAGTAACAACAAGGAAATAAATATTGCTAAAGGTAAGTTAGTTGGAGAAAAAGGTCCTGGGAGTCTTTATGTTGATACAGAAGGAATATCTTATTTGATTAGTGCTGTAGATAAATGGTATGAAGAAGCAAAATCAAATATAAATATTGAAGAATTAAAAATTAGAGATGCAAGAATTGAAAGAATGTTGAATATAGACCATTTAAGAAAGGTACCAGCATATATCAAACATAATTTTTCGGAAGAAAGCGTTAATACAGAAATGGAAATACCCATTCAAAGATTTCCTCTAGTGCATTACTGCTCAAAATGTAAAACAATTGATGAATTTCAACCAGGATCGTATAACAAAAAGAAGATGTGCAAAAAATGTGGAGTACCTACTAACTTTGTACAGTTTCCAATTGTAATTGTTTGTGAAGAAGGACATATTAGAGATTTTCCTTATTTTAGATACGTTCATGGACATCAGGATATAGACACTGGAGTTAAACATGAAGTGAGAATTCAGCAACTAGGAAGTTCTATACTTCATAGTAAGTTAGTTTGTAGTTGTGGAAGTGAACATTCTTTAGTAGGGGTAACAGGTAAAGCAGGTGAAGGTCAATTAACTCCATTCCAAAAAGAAATGAAAGGCGCAGAATGTTTTGGAAATAAACCCTGGGCAGGAGAAGATAATACAGATGGTAAATGTAATGCAAAGCCAACAGCTATATTAAGGAATGCCTTGAACGTCTATCGTCCTGATGTCTTTTCAGTACTCTCTATAAGTGAGCATAGAGATTCCAGTGCTTCTAGTTATGAAGATGTCTTAATTGAAGAGTTTGACAGGCTGGCATTGTACGAAACTGAGCGTAATAAAAAATTATCTGTGGCGCCTTCGTTTAAATGTTCGGAACAATCAATAATAAAACAAGTGAATTTTGTTAGAAAATTAGAAGAAATCGTTATACAAACAGGTTTTCACAGACTATCAAGTTCAGATGAAAACATTGCAATGTCTAAAGCAGTAGATTCTTCAAGTAATATAATGTTTAGTGATAGTTCTAAGGAATATAATTGGCTTCCAGCTAAACAACTTTTCGGAGAGGGAATATTTGTTGAATTTAATAAAGAAGTACTAGAGAAGTGGCAGGAAAATGAAGAGGTGATTCATCACTTCAGTCATGCTCAAAAAAGAACAATCACTAATCATTTAAGTAATAAATTTGAAACGCCTTTATCAGTTTTAATTCATACTTTAGCTCATGGGTTAATGAAAGAATTCAGTAAAAATTCAGGGTATTCAAATACGGCTTTAAAAGAAAAGTTATATGTGAAAGATGGAAAGTATGGTTTGTTAATTTATGTAACAGATAGTGATAAAGAAGGAACTTTTGGTGGATTAGTAAGTTTAGCGAATGAAGAAAAATTCAAGCATAATTTCAATAATGCATTAAGAAGTATGGACTGGTGTAGTTCAGACCCTGTTTGTTATGAAACTGGATTGAATCAAGGGCAAGGATTGTTTAACTCTAATGGTGCTGCTTGTCACAACTGTACTTACGTACCGAATACTAGTTGTTCTTATAGTAATTGTTATTTGGATCGTGATTATGTATTTCGAAATGATTCGGAGGTGTGTATTTCCAAATTTTATAACTGGTTTCATACAGGGTTAAACATTGAGATTAAAAAAATAGGAACTACAGTCGATGATGTTTATTCAAGCTGGGATGAATTAAAAATAGTTGAGGACATCGATATTGAATATTACCAATCTAAAGCTAAGAAATTACCAGATTATATGGAAGCGGTCATTTCTATCGATGATAAGGAATTTGATGCAAAGTATATATGGAAAGATTTAAAGATTATAGTATTGTACGGACAGGAAGAACAAGATAATGAACTTAAAGACGAATATTTCGGTAAACATGGAGAATGGGAATTATTAAAAGAAAGATAAGGAGGGAGTATTAATGGCTTACTTAATACCAGAAAAGAAATTGGAAGAAATCGATTTTAATGGTAGTTCAGGTGAAGAACAATTATATAAAGAATTTCTGGAATTAGATGATGACTATATTATTTTTCATTCCTTAGATTGGATGTCAAAACATAAATATAAAGTGCGTGTTGGAGAAGCGGATTTCATAGTATTTCATAAACAATATGGAATTATTTCTTTAGAGATTAAACATGGTGGTATAGCTGGTGAGAATGGAGAGATATATCAAATAAACCGCAAAACTGAAAAAAGAATTCCGATAGACCCTATGTCTCAAGCAAATAAATCTACTTATAAATTTAGAGATATATTAAGAGAAATCAATGATGAGTATGGAAATAAGATTAAAATATACTCAATGGTTTGGTTTACTGGTGTTGATAAAAATAATATTAGTGGGGATTTACCACATAATTATCTAGTTGATGGTAACACGTTTTTTAGAAACCATATGGCAAATGTTGATCAAACTTTCAAAAGTTTTTTTAACTTCCATAGTGTTCCAAAGCAAAATATTAGTGATAAATTAGCGAAAGAAATTGTATATAAAATTTCTCCTGATTTTTCAGTGTTTCCTAGTATGTCAAACTTGATTGAGGAAAATGATTATTATTTCAATAGAATGACTAATGAACAGAATTACTTATTAGATTACCTAGAAGAACAACAGCTTGCAGTTATTCAAGGTGGAGCAGGTACTGGGAAAACGATGCTTGCTATAGAAAAAGCTAGAAGATTACCAAGTACGGAAGAAGTAGTTTTCTTGTGTTTTAACAACCTGTTGATGGAGTATTTAAAAAAACAGTATAACGACTATTTACCTAATGTCACATTTGCCAATCTGAACTCTCTAGCTGCAAGAGCATTAAATAAACAACCTACTGATCAGGACATAATTTATTTTTTAGAAAACTTTGATGAATATAAGAATGTATGGAAATTCAAACATATAATTATTGATGAAGCACAAGATTTTATAGACGAGACAGTTACACTTCTTAAAGAAATATCTATATTACAAGAGGGAGTATTTTATGTCTTTTATGACAAAAATCAGTTAGTACAAAGAAGAGATAATTTAAAATGGTTAGATGATATGGAATGTCGCTTAGTACTAAGCAGAAATTGTCGAAATACCAAAAGTATCGCTGAAACTTCTTCTAAACCTATTGGGTTAGAGAAAGTGAAAATGAGAATTAATTTGCCAGGTGATATTACTTTGTATCACAACTCCAAAACAAAAGAAGAACTAGTGGAGTGGCTAGAAAAAAGAATAAGGCATTATACAGACAATGGTGTCGAAAAAAGGCAAATAACTATTTTAACTTTAAAAACACTTTCTAACTCAGTATTATCGGATGTGAAAAAAATTGGTGGTTATTCCTTAGTAAATGAAATAGATGATAAAAATATAACATTTACCACTGCTAGGAAATTTAAAGGGTTGGAAGCAGATGTTATTTTTATAGTTGATATTGATGCAGAAACATTCAAAAATGATGAAAATAGAAGAGTGTTCTATGTGGGTGCTTCAAGAGCTAAAAGTCAATTAGAATTAATTTCTGTTTTAAGTGATGCTGAAGAAAAAGAGATGATTTATAGTTTGACTAAAGGTACTGGACGCAGAAGATTATTGCTATCATCAAATTTAAAGGTAAAAATAATTTAAACCAGCTGAAATCAGCTGGTTTTTTTGACTAAAAGTTTGCAAGGTAGGATATAAGTTTTTTCTCGGAAGTAATATAACTTTTTTTGAGGATTTTTATTATATCTGTTCCTGTTAAAATAAGAATACGTTTTTTATCTTCTATAATCTCTTTATATGCTTGTCTTCCTAAGAAGCTGGTTGTTATAAACACACCGAATTCATCGTATTGTAAACGCGATATAAATCTTGAAGTTTCTTTTACACCTACTGCATTTGTAGTTTGATAACATTTAGCTTCTAAGATACAAGGTAAATTAACTTTATTACTATTAATACCTATTGAATAATAACCAATTGCATCCCTACCTCCATCTTTTACTTTTCTCGTTTTTTCAAAGTGAAAATTATTATCCATAGTAGATACTAATTCCACAGCTAAAGATTCAAATCGATAAGGATCATCAGAGAAGTGATTAATTATTATTTCCATCATTTTTTCTTCTGTTTTGGAATCAAAGAAAATTTGTGCTTCTTTGCTTCGAACATAAATCTCATTGGGAGCTTCTAAAACCATTTTCTTTGTAATAGCATTTTTTCTTTTATATTTAAGCCAGACTTTTGGCGCGAATTTATCACTGTCGTCAGGAGAATTTATTAATGCATCTAACCATTCACGATAAATAATATCTTCACCTGTATTTAAAATAGAAAAGCGGGCTTCATAATTTTGGAACCTATTACCCTTTTCATCAGTTCTCCAAATTGCTGTAAGTAAGGATTCACTACTTTCGCCAATAATATGTGGTACTAAAAGGCCGATAAATTGTACACTGCGACTACTATTAATTGTTGGAGATTTCTTGAACATAAAGATAGGAAGCTGACTCCAATCGTTAGCTTTATCTAGACCCCAGATATACTCCAGTTGTTGGTTTCCTTTTTTCTTTGTATTTTTGAGTTCTGTCCCTGCTGTTCTATTATCCCCGAAGTATGTAACTGTACCAGTTTCTTTATTGATTTCATCTGGCCAGTTTATATCTTCACCAGAAGTATATAGGACTAGATAAGCAGGATCTCTGTTTTTGTTTAATTTTAATCGGAACCCACCGCTATTCCCTGTTTTCATCAGCTTGCCTATAACATCATCGGATAGGTTGCCTTTATTTCCACCTTCATAAATAGCATCAATAATTAAATTTGCATCCCTTAATTCCTGAAAAGGGACTATTCCATTACTCATAATATCACCATCAATAGAACTAGTTTGTTTTCTGTATATCGTGCTCTATTTATTCCTAATATCAATGATACTAATAATTATGAAGTTTGGCTATTTATTTTAAAATATCATATTACATTATATGGCATTTTCTATTTTGGGTTGGTTATTGTAAAAAGATTTGAGGGTGGTGCTTCAAATGTTGAACCTTTATAAGTTTAAAACTATAATTATCTTAAATACCATTGTAGTAAATAATTACTACAATAATTACACGGTGCGATAGGTGATTAACATGAATAGGAAGCGGAAACCTATAGTAAGGAACATAGGGTATTCGATGCGTGATTTGAATGATTCTGTGAATACGTGGAGACATTCTGATGATGAGAAGTATCTGTTGAGTTACCCAACTGTCTATATTATCAATAGTCAGGAGAAAAAAGATGGTTTTAAGGTGTATGTAGGGGAGACGTCTGATATAAGAGGACGTACTTCGACTCATATTAATACGGATGCGAGAATGAAAGAATATTGGCAAGACTTTTCATTATCGTTAACTTCAAATATGTATGTGATCGGTCATTATTATTTCAATAAGTCTCTAACATTGGATATAGAGAATCGACTAATGCAATATTTATCAAGTGTCCAAAGTATTGAAAAAATCTTTAATAGTAGAACGAATCAGCAGAATGAGTATTATACTTCTGATCAATTAGATACGATTTTTACGGATATTTGGAAAGAGCTTAACAAAGAGAATGATATCTTGTTTCCGGTTGAAAGTATTATTAGAGATTCAGCGATATTCAAAGCTTCTCCATTCCATAAATTGACGCGAGAACAAAATATAGCGAAAGAAATGATTATAGGGAAGATCAAAGTAGCGTTACATAATCATTTAGAAGAACAGTTAGTGCTGGTAGAAGGTGAAGCGGGGTCTGGCAAAACAGTATTAATGAGCAGTTTGTTTTTTGATTTAAAGCGTGATGCTTTAGAAGAAAATGACAATCAACCTTTGAATGTTTACTTACTCGTAAATCATGATGAACAATTAAAGGTCTATCAAGAAATCGCTAAGAAGTTAGGACTTTATGATGAGAAAGATAAGAAACAAGCTATTGTAAACAAGCCTACGAGTTTTATTAATCAACGCAGCCCAGAAGATAAGGTTGATGTTGTAATCGTGGATGAGGCGCATTTATTATGGACACAAGGCAAGCAATCTTATCGCGGTAAGAACCAACTCAATGATTTGATTGAACGTGCTAAGGTTGTTGTTGCGGTATTTGATAGAAACCAAATCTTAAGTACTGAACAAGTGATAGAAGCAGATCAGTTAGAAAAAATGATTAAGGAAACAAAAGATAATAGTAATCACATTCATCTTAATAATCAAATGCGTATCAATAGTAACGAAGACACTGTCAACTGGATTCGCAGTCTTATAGATAAACAAAGCATAAATAATATTCCTGAAGATGAAAAGTATGACCTTAAAGTATTTGATCAACCTATACAATTAGAACAAGCGATACGAAATAAAGCTCGATCTCAAGAATCTGGTATTTCACGCTTGCTTGCAACTTATGATTGGAAGTATAGCAGCAACAAGCCTGAAGACTCGGATTATTGGCGTGTACGTATTGGTGAATGGAGCATGCCTTGGAATAGTCAACTTAAAGTCCAAAGACGAGAAAAATCTTTATCTTGGCCCGAGCAAAGTCAAACTATCGATGAAGTAGGTTCAACATTTACCATACAAGGTTTCGATTTAAATTATGCAGGTGTGATTATTGGTCCGTCTGTGAAATTCAGAGATGGTAAAATTATTTTTGATGGTTCAGAGAGTTATAATAAAAAAGCAACTAGAAATAGAACACTCTCAGATAACACTAAAGCTAAATTCACAGAAGAATTGCTTAAGAATGAATTAAACGTCTTATTAACACGCGGCGTTAATGGCTTATATATTTACGCAGTAGACGAAGCCTTGCAAAACGAACTTAAACGTGCCGCAAACGGAGGTATAGACCATGAATAATACAGAACAACTGATTCAAGAAATTAATGATTTTCGCAATGCGCGTAATTGGCGTCCTTTTCATAATGAAAAGGATTTAGCAATTTCATTGTCACTTGAAGCTTCTGAGCTTTTAGAATTGTATCAGTGGAAACAACCTGAAGAGGTCAATGATACAAAACGTGAGCGTATAGCAGAAGAACTCGCAGATGTTCTCATTTACAGTTATATGATTGCGGATAATCTGGATATGGATATCGATGACATCATCAGACAAAAGTTGAAGAAGAATGCAATCAAGTATCCTGTTGAGAAAAGTAAAGACTCAAATAAAAAATATACTGAACTATAGAAGTGTGGGCTGCTCGAAATTTCAACGAGCAGTCCTTTCATTTTTAATTTGATTGGTTAGTCCCTAACCGCAAGTTTCAGTGTTTTAAAGAACATTTCTTGTTCTAAATACATCATGTGGCAGTTAATAGCTGTTTCAGCAGATTCAATACTTGCATAGACCATCGGGCATTCGTTCTTGCGCTTGATTTCATTGTTTATTTTTTGCGCATTGTTGCTTGTAAGGGTGTAGTTTTGATTAGGTCTTACAGGTAATGACAGGTAAGTGAAACAATCCTCAAAGTGGCGATTTAATAGTGCGATGCCTGATTGATATTGCGGTTGACCGTCGGTCAACTGAATCAGTTCTTCTTTCAATTGGACATTGATAGCGTAATCCGTTCTGTGATGGTACAGGGCAGTGACCAGTTTATGTGCACGTTTAGATACATCAGGCAGATTCGGGTCTATAGGCTGATCTGTATTCAATTGCTTATCGAATTCAGTTTTGATTGCAGTACGCATTGCTATCGAACAGATTTGATATTTCATCTTCGGATAGTAAGTTTGTGCAGCTGCTTTTAAATCATCAGATACACCGCCTGAAAGCAACAGGGGTTCATTCAGCCCTCTATCAAAGAGTTCTTCAAACAGAGACTTCCATACCTTTTCTTCTGTCTCGAATGAGAGACATGTAGTTAAGATGCTTTGTCGGCCGTTCTTATCGATACCTGTGATTGTAAATAAATTAGCAAAGTCGATTTCATCACCTTTAAACACAGGGACTTTAAGCATATCAGCATGCAAGAAGTAGTAGTGCGATTCAGAATATGAACGGCAGCGCCAAGGGGCAACCACAGTGTTCAAATGGTCTTTCATTACTTGGACAGCATCTTTAGTAACCGAAGCACCCCAGAAGTTGAATATCGCATCATGTGCTTTGTTTAAAGTGAGACCATTGACGTGATTATCAAGCAAGTACGTCAGCATTACCGCATGCGGCAATTCATAATTGTGCATGATTTTTGGATCGAATACAGTATAAAGGTGTTCTGGCACCTTGATATCTAATTGACCGATTTTAGTAAAATATGCGGACTTAAACGATGCTTTCTTTAGCTTTGTGACGTTAATAACTTCTGAATCAAGCTTTTGGATAATATCAAAAGGGTATTCTTTTTGCAGATATGTGAGCATTATTTTAAGACATTTCTTATCCTGCAATTCTAAATTACTATTGTCTATTGCATTTGTTAATGCAGTGAATTGATGGTAGGGATGATCATATAAGCAATTCGCATTTAGAAATTCATCTAGTTTGTCTTTGTCTTCTACGAAGTCATAATCTAAAAAATGATAATTAAAATTCATAATAAACACCCCGAGGCAAGTTTTTTTCTGTTACTTTTAATGAATTGCATAATAATTTATTAAGAAGGTGCTGCTCAAAAAGCAGTGATATAAGCAGAGTAATACTAGAAAGCTCTAGTAAAAGTAAGTATTTAAGCGGCTGCAAATAACAGAAGTTATGTTTGCGGATACGCTTTATAAAATTTTTAAAATCTTTAATCATAAATCAGTACTCCTTTCTTTGATGTTGTATATTGTGTCATTACTGACACGAATTTTAGTATATATTTGAGCACTGTTATTAGTCATCTTAGCTATGAACACAAAGATGTATGACTCACAAGAGAAAAGAAGATTGTTAAAGAGGAGTTTTTAGCTTCCCTCATGAGATATTCGAATTATAGAATGATTTTTAAAGCTTGTAAATACTTTTTTTAAGAAAAAATTAAAATAGTTTGACAATTCTAAGTGGTAAACATTGAATGAACCCTTTAAACATAAGGGAAGTACATTGTTTGAACTTTTGAAGAAAAATTACGAGTGAAAGCTTCTGAAACTTTAAAATTATACAACGAGATATGTTCCATAATTTTGATTTTTAGTACATATTGTAAGCAATAAGTGTAAATATTTTGTTAATGAGACAAAAGCGTTATTAAACTCGATACAAAAATTAAAATATTAGATTGACAAAAGAATTGTGGTAATGCTAAGATTTTAGCATGCAGTTTCGAAAGAAACTACATATCCACTACTAGTATTAAGTTTTTCTTAATGCTAGACATTCTATTCTGAGGGTCTGATCACAAGGCATCTGCTTTGTGATTGGGCCTTTTTATTTTGTCTATGAATATAAAAAAGCCGCCCAAGCAGGGCGGCAGCCAGAAAAATAGGCCTACTGTATAAGGACTTAAGAGCGAGACAAATTGACAGCAGCAGGTGAATTTTCTAGTTTATTGAAATAGGATTACAGGATTAACTAACGCATATGTTAGTACCTCGCTCTTAAGATAAGCAAAATTATATATTAACTTTTGAGGCATGTAAAGAAATTTTATCAAAAGGATGTACTAAAATTTTTCTAATTATATTTTTATAAAAATGTGGTAAACAACAAATAAGTTATCTTTCTAACAAAAGTAACTGCATTACTAATTTAGTAACAAAATACTGAAAAAAGTCTTTTGAAAGCCGATGTAAAGCGATTTTGTAAATGTATCGATTGTGGGTATTTCTTAAACTTGAGTGCCTAGAAATTGCGGTGAAATGTAATGTTTTTAATAAAACCTATAAAAATTTTAAGATTTTTGTTGACTATCAAAAAAAGAGGTGTTAATATTTATCCATGCACAAGCCCAGTGCTTGCAAAATAGAATCTCAAACAAAGATTAAAGTTGGTGTTTGTAAGGCCAACATATCCCAACTTATGTTTGCATACACAGAAGGTTAAGGCTTGTGCAAGATTGAATCATCAAACAAGAAAATAGTAACTAACTTCATGAGGTTTGACAGTAAGATGATCAATCAACTATTTGTTTATCGGACAGCTGGTAAAAAAATAACTTATGAAAGGCAATCTATTTCATAACGGTTATGTTATTTCCAGTTAAAAATCCAGTTGGACATAAACACGCACACATCTATTAGTCACTTAGAACTCGAAAAGTATATGATTTTTTGTAAAACAGACATAGAAACATTACAGAACGCAGTTGTAGAAAGAGAGAACATAACTACGATGAAACGCCTGATAGATAAATAAAGGCTGATCATAATTATATGCAACTAGAAACATGGATGCAGAAAAGATAAAGAGGAAAACTGCATTTCAAAAAGTATATGATTGATCACAGCGCTTTCTCCTGTGTATCAGTCATCCAACTGCTAGGCTTTATAGTATGAAAGATAGAGAATTGCTGTAAAGCCTATCCCAATTTAACATTTGATTTCAAAGCAGCATTTTAATGGTTGGTGCTGCCTGAAAGAAATCAACTGATACAGGTCCCACTTCACACAGAACTACTAAGTATTTAGACAGGATGTAAATTCTATATTTAGTTCTACAGATTTTTCCAACTAGGTTAACGCAGTATTTTTTCCAATTAAGATACTGCGTTGGCCGCTATAATTGCTCTAAAGATGTACACGCTACATCAGCCCTTAGGAAGGGATTGTTGTTGCTTGCTTGCATAGCATGCATACACATAATAGTTGATTCTTTTCTTTAAGAGGGGAGCAGTGTTCAGCTGTTCCCCTTATATAGTTTTATTGTGCTTATAGAGATAAGCATTTTGAATTAGTGCATCACTTTCACTACTTTTTTCTTTATAATAAATTGAAGCCTGTTGCTTAAATTAAGCAGCGGGCTTTTATTATGCTCCGTTATATGTAAAATGCAGATAAAAAAGGCGGATAGGGGATAAAATTACGAGTTTCTTCCTATATAAATGTAAAAAGCGGAGATTCTTTCGAACCTCCGCTTAGATTTAAGGTATAATATTTTTTATCTTTGGTTATGAGTAAATCAATACTTGTGTTACTAACATGGCACCACCGAATACCAGTACGAATACTACAACCGGCCATACAAATCGGAACCAGTGAGAGTATTTCATATCAAGCATTTGCAATGTAGCCATTACAAGTCCAGTTGGTGCTAAGAATAACATTGCATATTGTCCGAATTGGTATGCAGTAACAATAACGAATCTTGGAATACCTACTGTGTCCGCTAGCGGCGCAAAGATAGGCATAGATAGTACTGCTAAACCAGAAGATGACGGTACGATAAATCCTAAGAAGAAGAAGATTATTAATAAGATAATGATAAAGATCGGACCGCTCACATGAGATACGATATCAGAAGAGAATTTCAAGATAGTATCTGAAATTAAACCTTCATTCATAACAAGGTTGATACCGCGGGCTAAACCGATGATTAATGATACACCTACTAAACTTGATGCACCATTGACAAAGGCATCGACGGTTCCTTTTTCTCCTAATCCATGTTTACCCATACCGGCAATGAACATGATGATGATTGTGACAGATAAGAACATTGCGGCCATAACAGGGAACCACCAACCTTGTGTCATAACGCCCCAAACCATTAATGGGAATGGGATAACGAACAAGATTAAAATGATTTTTTTACGCCATGTAAATTGATCCGCGTGTTCGTCTTTACCCATAACTGACCATTGTTCATTAAATTTATCTCGGTCTTCATATGAGTAAGATGCTTTTGGATCTTTTTTGATTTTTTGAGTATACCAATATAAGTATCCGATAACGAATATTGCACCGATAATACAACCTGCTAAACGCCAATACAATCCTTCTGTAAATGTAGTACCTGCAGCGTTAGAGGCAATTACTACAGAGAATGGGTTGATTGTTGAGAACGTAGTTCCGACGGAACTTGCCAAGAATATGGCACCCACACAGACGATAGAGTCATAGCCCATGGCTATAAAGATAGGCACCAGTATTGGATAGAAGGCGACGGCCTCTTCCTCGATACCACATAAGGTACCGCCTAGAACCATGAGGATAGATACCATAAATATGAGCACAAACTCATGTCCTTTTGTTTTCTTCGTTAGGGCTAACAGTCCAGATTCGAATGAACCGCTTGCGCTAACGACCCCAATTAATCCACCAAGTACAAAGATAAATACCATGATATCTACGGCTTCGATTGTACCGTGTACCATTGCATTTGTGATTTGTGCTGGTCCTGCTGGATTTTGTTCTAATCGTTCATAAGTATCAGGAATGGAAATCGGCTTGTTAATTGCGCCGGATTCGAACTGCTCGATATTGATTTTAACTCCGAGTTTATCCAATTGTTCTTGTGTACCAGGTACTTTCTTAATTTCTTTCTGAGGATTCTCGATTTTCAACTGATCAGAACCAGGCTCATAGGAAAGTTTAGAATAGGCACCGGCTGGAATGAGCCAAGTTGCGATGACTGCTACTACTGTTAAAATGAATAAAATGGCAAAGGCGCCAGGCATTCGCAGTTTAAATTTTTTCTTTTTAGGTGGTTCAGTTGATTCTTTTGCAGCATTCATTTCATTTGCATGATCCATACTAATCATCTCCTTATAAGCAAAGGAGCGAAAAATGCAGCGAGTATATTTAAAGATAGAATAGAAAGACAAGATGCATTTTTTGTCCCTTACTATTAATCGCTTTTCAAGCTATGCTTAAAAAGCAGTGTTAAATTTATATTCAAACGCTATTCAAGCAGGGATAGTGTGAGGTGCAGTTATCATATTAACTGAGTGTAAGAATACTCTTTTTTAAAACGTAAAATTTTTTTGTCAGTGATGAGAACTGACAACCTAATACCTATTCGCGATAGAATATGAATATAAATTATGTAATGAAAATTTATAAAAAAGCCTGAACAAGTTGTAACAAAAGTTGAATTGTTCAATCGTGTTCAGGCAATTTTTATAATCAATTTAATATACTAATCACTTAGTTGTAAGTGAAAATGGTCTACTTCTTGATCACTGTACCCACTTTGCCTTCTAATGCAGCATCTAGATTTTCTAGAGAAGTGATGAGTACTTCGCCTTCTGGGTTCTTTTCAATAAATTGCAGAGAAGCTTCAACTTTAGGTAACATACTACCTTTTGCGAATTGACCTTCTTCAATATATTTTTCCATATCAGAAGTTGTGACTTCAGTTAATTTTTCTTCGTTTTCTTTACCGAAGTTGATGAAGATATAATCAACTGCAGTTAAGATAATCAATTTATCAGATTTGATATGTGCTGCAAGAATAGCACTTGATTTGTCTTTATCGATAACTGCGTCTACACCTTGTAAATCACCGCGGTCGTTTTTAACAACTGGGATACCGCCACCGCCGCCGGCGATAACAAGAGATCCGTTATTGATTAAGTCTTCGATACTTGGTAATTCCACAATTTCAATCGGTTGAGGTGATGGTACCACTCTGCGGTAACCGCGACCTGAGTCTTCTACGAATGTGTAATCACGTTCTTTAGAGATTGTATCTGCTAAATCTTTGTCGTAGAATTTACCGATTGGTTTTGTTGGGTTCTCGAAAGCTGGGTCTTCTTTAGATACAACTGTTTGTGTGACTAAAGTCACAACAGGTTTTTTGATATCTAAATTGTGTAGTTCGTTTTGTAAACTTTGTTGTAGTTGATAACCAATGTAAGCTTGACTCATTGCGCCGCATTCTGGGAATGGGAAAGCTGGACCTTGATCATGTTCTGCCGCAAAGTTTAATCCTAGGTTGATACTGCCGACTTGCGGTCCGTTGCCGTGACTGATGACTACTTCGTGCCCTTTTTGAATCAATGCGACAAGTGATTTTGATGTGTTTTTCACTAGCTCTAATTGTTCTTGTGGGGAATTGCCTAAGGCATTTCCGCCTAATGCTACTACGATTTTAGCCATGCTTTATGTCCTCCTTATCCAATATCTCCTAGAGTTGCTACCATTACAGCTTTGATAGTGTGCATACGGTTTTCAGCTTCTTGGAATACTACTGAGTGTTTGCCTTCGAAGACTTCGTCAGTTACTTCCATTTCTTTTAAGCCGAATTTTTCGTAGATTTCTTTACCGACTTTAGTGTCAGTGTTGTGGAATGATGGTAAGCAGTGTTCAAAGATAACGTGCGGGTTACCAGTTTTTTCGATCATTGCTTGGTCCACTTGGTAAGGTTTTAATAATTTAATACGTTCTTCCCAAACTTCATCAGGTTCACCCATAGATACCCAAACGTCTGT
>NZ_QPMO01000041.1:0-1980 GCF_003344575.1 Staphylococcus sp. EZ-P03
ACTAGACTTATTTTTAATAAGTCGTTAATACGTGTGCTCTGCGAGGCTTAAACCTGTTTTTGCTAACGCAAAAAATGAGTGGCAAAATGCTAGCCACTCATAGTTCTAAACCAAAATATAATATAACTATTCAAACTGCTTTTCAGAACGTTTAAATACAATAATCGTCAAAAGACAACATAAAATAATAAGGATAGCCATGGCTACAAGAATATTACTATACACTCCAGAAGAATAATTTATAAATTCCAGAACTAGTTTACGATTAATCAATTGTAGTGACAATAAACCTCCTACAATTGCTATACCTGTTCCCTCTGATAAAAAACTTGTGAAATTTAGCAAACTCATTCCAGAAGCAACTTCTTCTTCAGAAAGACTACTTGATACTATTTTTGATATAACTGTTTTAGTAAAAGATAATCCGCCCATAACAAATATAAACATAAAAGTAGTCAACCACATACTAAACTCAACAAAAAATGCAATAGTTAAAAAACTTATAGAGATAGACAATGATCCTAAAATAAAAACAAATAATGATCCTTTTCTATCCACTAAAAAACCACCAAAATAACCAAAAACAATAACACTCATGGTTCCAGGAAAAATAACACTATTACCTATTGTCGCTACATTTACATGATAAATAGTTTTCATCATATAAGGCACCATTGATATAAAACCAGCTACTATAGAAAATATTAGCCCACCAGAAAACAAACCAAGCATAAACGGAATGTTTTTCCCTAGTTTAGGATTAATAAAAGGGTTAGAAACTCTTGAAATATGTTTAATAAAAATCACAAAAAAGATTGTGAAGAGTATTAAAAAAGTCCAATTATAATTTGTCGTAAATAACATAAAACATATAATACTTATAGACATTAAAACAATACCTACGATATCTAATGTATTTTTTGTTGATTTACCAGGTACCATTACTTTAATAAGAAAAGGTATAGTTACTATTGTAATCATAGGAAGTATAAGTAGGTAAGACCAATGAATATAATGTGCTATTATTCCCCCTATTGAAGGACCTAACCCTTCACCTAAAGCTACAATTGATCCTATAAAACCAAAGGCTTTGCCTTGTTTTTTTCTTGTAATATTTCTAGCTACAACCACCATAATCAGTGAAGGGAATGCAGCAGATCCTACTCCTTGTACTAACCTACCAAAAATCAAAATAAAAAAGTGATTGTGACCAATAAAAGCAATCAATGAACCAAGACAGCTCAAACTAATACCAATAATTAACAATTTTTTTATATTTATATAATCAGATAATTTTCCATATACTGCTGTTCCTATCGAAAAAGTTAACATATATGCAGTGTTTACCTAGTTTGTAATTCCAGGAGTAGTATTAAAATGATTTGCAATATCAGGTAAAGAAACATTTAAAACCATTTCATTTAATACACTAAAAAATGAAAGAATACAAAGCCAAAATAAAACGCTATAAAACAAACCTTTAAATTTTTTATATAAACTAAACAATTTTACCTCTTTACTTGAGGTGACTAAAGTTTATAGGGGTAAATTATTCTTTCACCTCATATAAATTCCCCAAATTTTTAAATAGACACTTCATAAAAAAATCCTCCTAAATTAGAATAGTTTAAATATATCATTTTTGTTCAGTAATATTAATATGTACACTATTTCCAAAATTTAAATTCATGTTGCCAAAAATCGATTTGTTTTTGCAATTGTTTTTCGTTCGCTTTTAAAGTCGATTTCATTAAGTCCGTTAAATCGACTGGCGAAATTTCTTTTATCAAATTCTTATATTTTGTTCTAGAATTTCTGTGAAGCTTTCCCCATTCTTCTTCATCACTCAATAACATAAAAACTATTGCTCTATCCGCAGTGCGTTGGATAGTTTTCCAATCTGGTTGCAAGATATGTAAATCACTAAAGCAATCATTCCAGTAATCCACCATATCTCTTTTAAGTTCGATTTCTACACGC
>NZ_QPMO01000042.1:0-708 GCF_003344575.1 Staphylococcus sp. EZ-P03
TCATCATACGATTAAAACCTTTTGACATATCCGATAAACTTTTATTTAATTCAGTACCATCATAAACATTTCTAACGGTCAACGTAAGGAAAAGCCAACGAACTGTTGGTTTTTGTTTGATAACTTCTGCAACAACCTTTTGTGACTGAATACCATGCTTCATTGCTCTCCTCCAGTTGCACATTGGACATAATCGAGATTTACAAAACCACACACGATATAACGTTTTTTCTCCCGTTTCATAACTCACTTTATATTCAAGTACCTCTGCACAATCTTTTACACGTTCAGCCTTTTTAAATTCAAGAATATGCAAGAGTTCAAAATAATCTACATTTGCCATTTTCTTTTCTCGCCAAGGTCTTATTTTTCCACTTTTTGTTTTGTCGATTAGTACACTTGATTTTTCATCTGAATTAATGCTATTATTATTGCACATAATTAATACAGAAACCCCCTATGTAAATTTGTTTTTGTGTGGTAACTTAAACAATAACATAGGGTATTTTTCTGTGCAAGGATTTTTAAAGGTTCATTAACCTTATAAAGCCAATCACACCAACACTTTAAACGCGATGTAAACTATAAAAATAAAAACTTGTTGTTTCTATATGTATCAAGATAAGAAAGAACAAGTTCAAAACCATCAAAAAAAGACACCTTTTCAGGTGCTTTTTTTATTTTATAAACTCATTCCCTGATCTCGAC
>NZ_QPMO01000030.1:0-178639 GCF_003344575.1 Staphylococcus sp. EZ-P03
TTAAGTTTGAAATCTAAACTATAACTTTTATTCATAATTAAACACCCCAAAAGTTGAATTTTGTAGGTTCAACTTTTGGGGTGCAGTACAATGTTGCACAATGTTTATTTGTGAACAGCAGCTTTCTTTCGAGAAAGTTTAAAGCTGAAATGCGCATGGGATTTAGTGAATATGTCAGACGCATCAAACTCTATCGTTTCGCAGAAGACTTGCTGGTCAGCGGTAATGAAAAAGAACTGTGGAAAACTTATCATTTTGCTAGTTACCGTACCTTTTTGAAGAACTTTAAGTCGCAATTCAACATGACACCGACAGAGTTTATATTGCAATCAAAACAATGCAAAATCAAAGAAAAAACAGTAACTGAAAACATTTACAAACAAGCTTTAGAATATTTAAAAGAATAAATAAAACTAAATGATAAACACATTCTAGTTGATTACACTTTTTTTACTTTAGACATACACTATTTTTACTATTCATTTGATGTTCATCTTTTTTTGTCAAAAATACGTTAATATAAATTTTGTTCTCTTAACGAGCAACAGTTAAGGGATGAAAATAAAGTCATCATTTTCAGCATATAGACAAAGATACAACGGAGGAACCATCAATGAAACAACAATCAAAGAGAAGACTTGATTTTCTGCCGAATAAGCAAAACAAGTATTCAATCCGTAAATTTACGGTAGGAACCGCTTCTATCCTCGTAGGAGCAACATTCTTGTTTGGACTTAGCCATGAGGCGCAAGCAGCAGAAGAACAAACACCAAATGACGTTACAGTACAATCTCAATCTGTAAATACACATTCAAACAATGAATCAGCGTCTCAACCATCCCAAGAGACATCTGATACAGCAGCCGTTACACCGCCCGTAACAACAGAGGCCCCTGCTTCTGAAACAGCTGCACCAACAAATCCAAATGCAACACCAACTACATCACAAGAATCAACTTCACAACAAAAAGCTCCAACATCAGAAACGAATAAAGTTTCAACTCAAACAACAACCGCTTCACAAACAACATCATCAGAATCAACACCAGTTGTCGAACAGCAACCAACTTCAGAAACAATCGCTAAACCGCGTACAAGACGTGCTTTAGAAACTGCAGATACATTTGAAAGTATCCCTGCACCTGTAAACAATGAAACATATAACGGGAAAATTATTGATTACACTGGCGATTTAGTTCAAAAAGTAGAAAATCCAGGAAAAACCGTTGCTCCGGATTACATCAACTTTTCTCCTAAATTTACAAACTATGATAGTAAATCATACTCGTTCTTAACAAATGGAACAAACGTAACAAGTAAGAAGCTTACGAATACAAATGATGGAGCTATTCATGCTTATTTAGGTGATTACATTACTTTAAATAACACAAGCCCAGAAGCTTATGTATATATCAATAATGTGGGTATAGCAGATGGCCATAAAGTAGATGCATTAGTTCATGTTACAAGAGATCAGGCTTCAACAAATTTTCCGACTGATATTAGATATTTCTTCACTTCAGGACGTGATATGTTGTCTATGACTTCTCAAGACGGAGGAGGCACAACAGCAAATATTAAGTTCTTGCAAAACATTGACAAAGCAAGACTTGATGAATTTTACAATACAATTCAAAATGGAACATCGATTTCTTCAGTGGTTGATGGTTTAAATGCATTGAATAGCGAAGCACATCCAGTCAGCGGGTTACTTAATATTTATGATTTAGATGATTATGATAGAAACAAAGCAGTTGATGTTAGAAAATCTGTAACATTCAATCGCAATGAAATTAATGAACTTTATGTAAGTAATCAACAACCATTTCCTGCTACAGCTAATTTAGAGTTGAAAGATGGGAAAGTAATTATCTCTACAGGAGAGCAGCCAAGAGGCGGAGTAGAAGAATATCCTAACCGAGTAACAGCCACATTCCAAGACAAGAGTGAACTGACATACAGTATGACAGGAAGAAATGCATCAGGGACTGCTTTTCATGTTAAAGGAATTTTGTTAGTTCCGATTCAACCTTATACAACTCAAGTCGTTAATCCGGTTAACGGAACAGATGGAAAAGTTACAGTTACTCAGTATATCCCGACAAGAGAAGTGTCTCAACCTGCTACTTTACCATCAAAAGTAGAAATTTCAGCAGAGTTTCCACAAGGTATTAGTGCAACGGCACAGCCGAACACAAGTGATTTCGCAGCTTCGCAGAATGGTACGAATAAAGTGGTCTTAACCAGCACTACACAAGCCTTATCTAAACCAAGTTTTTATGACCACACTTATGTGCTTCCAATCACTTTAAAACATGAATTAACAGTTAATGATATCAGTTCAAATTCAGAAAAGTGGTTGAAATTAAAAGAATATTACGATGGCGATGTTTTAAATGTTCCTGTGAAATGGTCATTTGATAATGGTGATAAACAGTGGGATAACCTTACAACAGACCATTCAACAGTACCGTTAAAACTTTCAGATGAATTAAAAAGAGAAATCGACAAACAAATTATGGCAGAAGCAACAGCTTCAGTTGAAGAAGCGAAGACTGCACATGCACAAGCTAAAGAAAAGGCACAAGCGATTGTTTCAGATCAATTAGTGAACAGCAATGAAGCAACAGAACTTCAAACAAGTATTCAATCAGCAACAGATAAAAAATCAATTGCACAAGAAAAAGTGAATCAGCTGCCAGAACGTTTAAAAACACAGTTACAAGCAGAATTAGATCAACTTACTCCAATTGCAGTACCGGATATCAATGATAAAAACAATAACAATATCAGCGATGAACAAGATGAGCTGATTGCACAAGCGGAAGCGTTGATTGCGGATGCATCTAAAGCGGAAGAAGCAGCAAAATCAGCATTAAATCAATTAAATGCAGATAACGCGATTTCACCAGAAGACAATACTCAGCTTACTCAATTGCAAAATGACTTTACAGAGAAAAAACAAGCAGCAAAAGATAAAATCGCATCTATTCAACAGCCGCATCAAGGTCCATTAACTGAAAAGCTAAACAAACTCTTAGGTATTAATGTACCAGAGGTTAATGACAGAGATGGTAACGGAAAACCGGATGACTTAGATGCTCAAGAGCAGAAAAATACAGATTTGCTTAACGCAGCAGCTGATTTGGTAGCTAAAGCGGAAGAAGCAGACAAAACAGCTCAAACAAAACTTCAATCAGCGATTGATAATAATTTAATCACACCTGAAGAAAGTACAGACTTAATTTCAGAAAAAGATAATGCAGCAGCGACAAAGACAAAAGCAGAAGAAGCGGTAAATGCGTTACCTCAAGATATGCAAAAGTCATTATTAGACCGTTTGAGTAAATTACATGGTATTGAAGTACCTAGCATTAACGATAAAAATAAAAATGATATTCCAGACACTCAAGATGAATTGATAGAAGCAGCAAAACTTTCAATTAAAGAAGTGCAAGATGCAGATGCAACAGCGAAATCAGAACTTGCGACAGCACAATCAGATCAAGCGATTAATCCAACTGAACATGATAACTTAGACAGATTGCAAAATGATTTTACAGCTAAGAAACAAGCGGCGACTGATAAAGTGAATGCAATCGACAGCAAATACAACAGTGATTTATTGAATCAATTAGCTGCATTGAACGGCATCGATGTTCCAACAGTTAATGATGAAAATAATAACGGAAAACCTGACAGTGCTGAAGAAGAAGATAACAGCAGATTGCTGGATGAAATAAGAGCAGCAATAGAAGCAGCGAAAAATGCTGATCAAGCAGCACAAGAAAAATTGAAGGAAGTTAAACAAGATGATGTAGTATCACAAGCAGAATTAGATGGACTCTATACTGTAGAAGATAATGCAGACAATACAGCAGCTGAAGCAAGACGCTTAATAGAACAACTTCCAGAGAACTTGCAAGCACCGTTTTTAGAAGAAGTGAATGCATTAAACGGTATAGAAATTCCTGGTATCAATGATTTTGACAATAACAATATTCCAGACACTCAAGATGAATTAATCAAAGCAGCAGAAGTTTCAATTAAAGAAGCAAAAGATGCGAATGATTTAGCTAAAGCAGAACTTGCGACAGCACAATCAGATCAATTGATTAATCCAACAGAACATAGCAACTTAGAAAGATTGCAAAATGATTTTACTACTAAGAAACAAGCAGCCACAGATAAAGTGAATGCAATTGATCCAAAATATCGCAAAGATTTACCAGAACAACTTCAAGCATTAACAGGTATAAGAGTACCAGAAGTGAATGATAAAAATAACAACGGCAAACCTGACAGCGAAGAACAACAAGAGCAAGAAAATGCAGCATTGCAAGCAGCAACAGATTTAGTAGAGAAAGCAGAACAAGCAGATAGAGCAGCCCAAGAACAACTTAAATCAGCGAATACAAATGATTTAATTACACCAGAAGAGTCTGCAAGTTTAACAACAGCTAAAGATAGCGCATCAACAACAAAATCAGCAGCAGATGAAGCAGTTAAAGCATTACCTCAAGATGTACAAGAACCATTATTAAATCGTCTAAATAAATTACATGGTATTGAAGTGCCTAGTATCAATGATAAGAATAGTAACAGTATTCCAGACGATCAAGATGCGTTAATTAAAGAGGCGACGAAAGCTTATGAATACGCAAAAGCAGGAGAAGACATCGTAAAAACAGAACTTGCCAAAGCACAAGCAGACAGTGTGATTAATCCTGAGGAACACACAATGGTGGGTGCATTACAAGATGCATTCGGTCAAAAGAAAGCAGAGGCAGAATCAAAGGTTAATGCAATAGATGAAAAGTATCGTGGTGAATTGCCGGAAAAAGTTGCAGCATTAATAGGCGTAACAGTACCGGAAGTGAATGATGCTAATAGCAACGGCAAGCTTGATAGCCAAGAACAACAAGAGCAAAGAGCACAACAAGACAAAGCATTACAAGCAGCAACAGATTTAGTAGAGAAAGCAGAAGCAGCAGATAGAGCAGCACAAGATCAACTTAAAACAGCAAATGACAATAACTTAATTACACCAGAAGAGCATACAAATTTAACAGCAGCTAAAGATAGCGCAGCAACAACAAAATCAGCAGCAAATGAAGCAGTTAAAGCATTACCTCAAGATGTACAAGAATCATTATTAGAGCGTCTGAACAAATTACATGGTATTGAAGTGCCTAGTGTCAATGATAAGAACAGTAACAATATTCCAGATAATCAAGATGAGTTAATCAAAGCAGCAGAAGTTTCAATTAAAGAGGCACAAAATGCAGATGCCTTAGCCAAATCAGAACTTGCGACAGCACAGGCAGATCAAGTAATTAATCCAACAGAGCATAACAACTTAGATGAATTACAAAATGATTTTACTACTAAGAAACAAGCAGCAACAGATAAAGTGAGTGCGATTGATGAAAAGTATCGCAGAGATTTACCAGAACAACTTGCAGCATTAACAGGCATAACAGTGCCAAAAGTGAATGATGCAAATAATAATGGCCAACCTGATGATGCGGAACAAGCAGCACTCGATACATTACTTGCAGATGCAAAGGCAGCACTAGAGAAAGCTAAAGCAGCAGATCAAGCGGCGAAAGCACAATTAAGCGAAGCGGAACAAGATCAAGTGATTAATCCTGTTGAACACGAAGGTTTAGAAACAGCGAAAACGACAGCAGCAACTGCGAAGTCAGAAGCAGCAGACAAAATCAATGCATTACCAGAAACATTACGAGCACCGCTTCAAGCAGAATTAGATCAACTTAACGGTATCACTATCCCTAGTATCAATGATAAAAATACAAATCAAATCCCAGATGATCAAGATGCATTGATTGAAGCAGCAAAAGCAGCTATCCAAGCAGCCGAAGCAGCAGATGCTTTTGCAAAAACAGCATTGAATAAAGCTGATGAAAACCAAGCTATCACACCAGAAGAACATCAACAACTTTCAGATTTGCAAGCAGACTTTGTTCAAAAGAAAGCAGCAGCAGAGCAAGCAGTCAATGCAATTAACGAAGTATTACGCGGAGTATTACCTGGGAAATTAGCAGCATTAACAGGTATTGATGTTCCAGAAGTGAACGATGCTGACAGCAATGGCAAACTTGATGCAGCAGAAGCACAAGAACTTCAAGATGCATTACAAGCAGCAACAGAATTAGTAGAGAAAGCAGAACAAGCAGACAAAACAGCACAAGATCAACTTCAATCAGCAAGTGCGAACGACTTAATTACACCAGAAGAGCATACAAGTTTAACAGCAGCCAAAGATAATGCGGCAACAACAAAATCAGCAGCTGATGAAGCAGTTAAAGCATTACCAGAAGCAGTACAAGGACCATTGCTTGAAAGATTGAATCAGCTTCATAACATCCAAGTACCAAGTATCAACGATGAGAACAACAATAATATTCCAGATGATCAAGACGAATTAATCAAAGCAGCAGAAGTATCAATTAAAGAGGTACAAGAAGCGGATGCTTCAGCCAACTCAGAATTAACAAAAGCACAAGCAGACCAGGTCATTAATCCAACAGAACATGACAACTTAGACGGATTGCAAAATGACTTCACAACTAAGAAACAAGCAGCAGAAGAAAAAGTGAATGCGATTGATGAAAAATATCGCAAAGATTTACCAGAACAACTTGCAGCTTTAAACGGTATTAATGTGCCTTCAGTCAATGATGAGAATTCAAACGGTATTGAAGACAGCATAGACAGCTTGTTAGCAGATGCACAAAAATCAATTGATGCAGCGAAAGAGATGGCAAACCAAGCACAAGACAAACTCAACGAAGCTAAAGCAGATCAATTAATTAATCCTAAAGAACTAGAAGCACTTACAGGTATTAAGAATTTAGCGGAAGCGAATAAACAAGCAGCACAAGCTAAAGTCAACAGCTTGCCTCAACAATATCAAGCACCGTTGCAAGCACAATTGGATCAAATCAACACAATTGCATTACCTGAAGTCAACGATAAAGATGCGAATCAAATCGATGACCATACTGATGAACTTAAAGCTGCAGTTCAAGCCTTAGTAGATGAAGCAAAAGCCGCAAATCAAGCTGCACATCAAGAAAAATCAGAAATCGAAAAAGATAACTTGGTAACACCTTTGGAACAAGCACAATTAAAAGATAAAGCGCGTTATGCAGCAGAAGCAAAACAATTAGCACAAAGAGCTGTAGATATGATTTCAGAAACATTGAGACCTGAATTCCAAACGCAATTAGATGCATTAGTTCCAGTTGAAGTGGCAAACATTAATGACCAAAATTCAAATGGCATTGATGATGTACAAGACCGATTGATTGAAGATGCGCAAAAAGCAATTAAAGCAGCACAAGATGCAGAAGCAGCAGCTCAAATCGGATTAAACGCTGCATTAGACAATGAAGTAATTACTGATAGCGAACAAAACATTTTAGATGCACTTCAAAAAGATTTCGCAGCTAAGAAAGCAATTGCACAAGAAAAAGTAGATTTAGTCGAGGATGCATTAAAAGGCGATATGCCAAGCACATTAGAGCAATTACACGGTATCACTGTACCTGAAGTCAATGACAAAAATCATAACGGCGTTGATGATGCTTTAGATGCAGCACTGCAGGCATTGATTCAAAAAGCAGAAGATGCAAATCAAGATGCGCATATACATTTAGCAGAAGCGAATACAGACAGCTTAATAACACCAAAAGAACATGAAGCATTAGTTTCAGATCAAACAAAAGCTGATACTACTAAAGAAGAAGCAGTTGCGGCAGTTAAAGAAAGCCATATTCCAGAAACAGTTAAAGCAGAATTGCTAGAGGTATTGGCACAATTAGACAACATTGATGTACCGAAAGTCAATGACGCAAACAACAACAAGATTGCTGATGATGTAGATGCACAATTAGCCGAAGCTGAGGAATTAGTGAAAAAGGCAGAAGCATTGAATGAAGCAGCACAAAATGAATTGGCAAAAGCAGAAGTTGACCAATTAATAACACCATCCGAACATCAAGCATTAACACAACAACAAGTATTATTTGAAGGTGCAAAAGCTGCAGCAGAACAATGGGTTGCTCAATTACCAAAAGCATATCAATCACAATTCGAAGCGCGCTTAAATCCGCTTCACGGCATCAACATCCCAGATATCAACGATCAAAACAGCAACAACATCAAAGATTCAGATGATGCCGCACGAGCAGAGGCTGAAGAATTTGTTAAAGTTGCTCAATTAATGGATACGAAATTACAAGAAAAATTAAAGGCTTTAACATCAGATGCATTAATCACCCCAGAAGAATACGGTCAATTAGCACAACTCAATGCAATTTATGAAGATGTTAAAGAACAAGCAGCAGCTAAAGTCAGTCAATTACCAGCAACACTAAAAGGTGATTTACCAGCAATTTTAGCATCATTAAAAGGTATTGCTTTACCTCAAGTGAATGACAAAAATCATAATGATATTGATGATGCAACAGATCAAAACATCAATGAAGCAAATGTTGCGTTAGAGGCAGCTAAAGCAGCGGATAAGGCCGCAAAAGCAGCTTTCAACGAAGCAGTATCAGACAACTTAGTTACACCAGAAGAGCAAGCAACATTGAAAGAGCAACAAGCTAATGCCAAAAACACAAAAGCATTAGCCCAAAACAAAGTTGACGCATTGCCAACAGAGTTAAAAGGCAGCTTAGAAGAAGAGTTAGCGCAACTTACAGGTATAGATGTACCAGAAATCAATGATGCGAACGCAAATGGCACAAACGACATCCAAGACCAATGGTTGAATGATGCAATAAAAGCAATTAACGCTGCTAAAGTTGCAGATCAAACAGCGAAAGCACACTATAACGAAGTAGTTACAGACAACTTAGTTACACCAGAAGAACAAGCAACATTGAAAGTACAACAAGCCAACGCTCAAACTACAAAAGCATTAGCCCAAAACAAAGTCGACGCATTGCCTACAGAGTTAAAAGGCAGCTTAGAAGAAGAGTTAGCGCAACTTACAGGTATAGATGTACCGGAAATCAATGATGCGAACGCAAATGGCACAAACGACATCCAAGATCAATGGTTGAATGATGCAATAGAAGCAGTCAACGCTGCTAAAGTTGCAGATCAAACAGCGAAAGAATACTACAACGAAGCGATCTCAGACAACTTAGTTACACCAGAAGAACAAGCAACATTGAAAGCGCAACAAGCTAATGCCAAAAACACAAAAGCATTAGCCCAAAACAAAGTCGACGCATTGCCTACAGAGTTAAAAGGCAGCTTAGAAGGCGAGTTAGCACAACTTACAGGTATTGTTATCCCAGACGTAAGTGAACATCATGTATCAGAACCATCATCTGAAGTTTCATCAGAAGAGAACCATGATGCAGCATCAGTAAATACAGATGAAGTTTTGAATACAGACAATCATCATACACCAAGTGAAACATCTGAGGTTCATAATCAAAGCGAAAATACTCATGTGAATCAATTAAGCAAAGACACTGATACAAATGAGGAAACACTCGCAAAAGAACTTGTTCAAGTTGAAACTGACAACAATGAAGCTGCAGCGGTACAGGAACAAGTGAAAGCTGAACAATCAACTCAGTTGAACTTAGATAAAAATATAGAAAAAGATAGTATTCAAGCAGGAAACAATGATCGTGTTGTGAATACTGCTGCTGAAAGCACACATCAAGAAGTACAAAACAACAGCACTCACACAACAGAGAAAGCAACAAAAGTTGTAAAACCAGCATCATCTCAATCAAAACAAACATTGCCGAAAACAGGAAGCACAGCTTCTAATGGTTTATTATTAGGCGGTATTGTCGCATTAATCGGTGCTGCATTCGTATTAAGAAATCGCCGCAGTACAAATGAATAAGTGGATTTAATAAGCAAGTGGAAGTCGTACTCTTTATGAGTGCGGCTTTTTATGTAGGTAATGTATTAAAGGTAATGGTTATTTTAAGTTTATGAAGGTGTTCGTATAGTGAAAGAAAAGGATAAAACAAAAAAGCCGAGATACAATTAAGTATCTCGACTTCTATAAGTAGCGGAGAAAGAGGGATTCGAACCCCCGCGAGCCGTTAAGCCCCTGTCGGTTTTCAAGACCGATCCCTTCAGCCGGACTTGGGTATTTCTCCATACATTTTTAACACAAGATTTATTATATAGCAGAATAGGGAGAGCGTCAATAATTTTTTTAATAATCCTTACAAAAAATTGAAACCCTGTTAATCTAGTTTTCATGTAAAGGAAAATAGAAGAAAATGCATGAACGTTTTGGAAAAAGTTGTAAAAAAACAGTCAAATTAACATAAAAACCATTCAATTATCTGAAGATTTAGTTTATTATTATAGAGTGAAGCACAAACTGAAACAATTATGTTTAAAAGCTATTTTATCCCTCTAAAAATAGTGGTTGAAACTTCATTTCTCTCACTCGATTCACTTTCAGCTTTTCCTTTTGATTTAAAACTATCCAAAACACATATTGATAGGAGGAACATCATTGGATTACAACTATTATGTTTTTACGGCGCCGATATGTATAAAAGACTGCGCACGTTATGACGAATACTTTAATATCTACTTTGTTTTATCTGGTAAAGTTATCGTAAACAAACTCAATCATGTATTTCATTACAGAGCTGGGGATATCTTTATTCAGGCACCTAACTTCACATCTCCCGAAATTGAGGTCAAGAAAGGAAAAGTCGCATGCTTATCTATTCATAAAGTCTACTTTGGACAAGTCTACTTAAAAGATGTACCGAAAGTCGAAAGCAATTTTGAAGTTTATAACTTCATTAAACGCGACTACATTGATGCATTACGATTGGTATATGATAAGAAAATGGTGAAGGCCAATACTGTCATATTAAGATTGATTAAATACTTGCGCGTCTATGTGGAAAATTTTGATAACTGTCTCTACGGCATTACGAAACACTCAACCATTAATAAAGTGATTCGCTACGTCAATAATAATTTCCATGAACCATTAAAGCTGTCTAGTATGTCCGCAAGGTTTCATGTCAACCATAGTTATCTTTCGCGTAAATTCAAACAAGAATTGCATATGACTTATCAAGAGTATGTGAACAAAGTGAAACTCTATAATGCGGCAGAGTATTTAGCATTGAATACTGATGCCATATCGATGCTGGAAACGATGTGGGAAAAATATGCTTTTGCCAGTCAAAGAGCTTATCTTGGCCACTTTATCAATCAGTTTAAACTGGCACCTGAAGAATTTTATATCAAAGCACGTGAAAAACGACTTAAAGATCAAGAACTTACAAACAAGGTCTATCGAGAAATTATGAAATTTATAGATTAGCAGTGCTTATTAAAAAGTGTGTACATAATGTACCGCTTTTTATTTTTGCCTTTTATTTAAAATAATTAGTAAACAAGCAAGGTACACGTGCTATGCTTATGGATAAGGGGTCTTATAGTTCTATCGCAATTAGAGTTAAATTAAATAAAATCTTAATTTTATTTGGTGAGTGATAGGGTATAAGTTACTAATGAAATGCGAGAACTAACCAAATGGGGGAATAGTTATGAAAGTAAATGTAGCAGATTTTTTAACAAAGCGCTTATCTAAACTAGAAAGCAACTTTAAAAATTACGGTGACGATATGGCGTATTTAACTTTAACAACACGCAGTGATAATGCTTTGAAAGATTTATTGGCGATTCAAACTTTGCGTAATGCGAAAACAGAAACAGTCGCAAGAGAAATCGCAAGATTAGATTTAGCTGTCTTAGATCAAAATGAACTGACAGACATTATTAAATTAAAATCAGTCTTTGCGCATGATTTCGAACCGAATACTAATGCACAAGTATCGCCGGCTGTTCAACAGATTCAACGGGATTTAAAAGATAACCTTAATAAATTAGTCAATCCGCCGAAATCATGGACATATACTGTAGCTGAAAAAGCGAAGCTGCATTACGCGGCAGTTTATGTCGATGTACAAGCTGATAAAAACTTTGAATTACCGGAAACTAAAGCCGCATTCTTAAAACAATACCCAGAATTAAAAGCCGCAGATTTAGTTTATAAGAGTATTCAAAATCATGTGCACGAACGCGATCATTCGATTGAAGAAATCGTAGACGCACCGCTTCAAAACGAAGTCTTTGAACCTATCTTAACTGAACACACAGAACTTCAAATCAGAAAAGGCGACATCCGTACACTCTATGTAGGTCATTACAGCGACTTTAAAGTCGCAGTTTACTTGCAAGTGTTTGAAATAGGTCAGTATCTTGATGAAGAAGAGCCTGAACCAGTCAAAGAGATTGAAACAATTACTGCAGATGAAGCAGGTAATATTGTGACGACAGATGAAGCGAAAGAAGAAAACACACAAGCAGACACAGCTGAACAAAAAGAAGAGGCACAAGAAGCACCAAAAGAAGAAACAAAAGAGAAATCAGATAAGAAAAAGAAAGACAAAAAAGAAGATAAGAAATCAGACAGCAAGAACAAGAAGAAAAAAGACAAAGACAGCAAAGATAAAAACAAAAAGAAAGATAAAAAAGACAACAAGAAAGAAGATAAGAAAAAGGACAAAAAGAAAAAAGATAACAAGAAAAAAGGCAGTAAGAAGAAAAAGTAAGCCATACAATAAGAATATCCGCCTTCAAGTACATGCTTGAAAGCGGATATTTTTAATGCATTGAATGGTTAGACAGTGATTTTGTCTTTTTCGGATTGCTTGCGCTATTCAAACATTGGGTTCAAGATGAACAGAGAGTAGATGTAGATACATTGATCGCATATATCGCGAAGCTTTCCTTTAATGGACCGCTGCGCTTGATTGCATCTGATAATATATAGAATAAGTATGAAGGAGGGATATCATGCATCAACTTTATGCCATAGGAGAAGCCTTGATTGATTTCATTCCTAAAGAAAGAGATGCCAAATTAAAAGAAGTGACGCAATTTGGACCGCAAGTCGGCGGAGCACCTGCGAATGTCGCAAGCTGTGTTGCTAAATTAGGACGACATGCTTCGCTCATTACACAAGTAGGAGAGGATGCTTTCGGCGAAAAGATTATCGATACTTTAACTGAAGTAGGCGTCGATACACGTTATATCCTTCAAACCAGCCAAGCAAATACCGCTTTAGCTTTTGTGAGTTTAACTCAAACAGGAGAACGTGATTTTGCCTTTTACCGTAAGCCTTCAGCGGATATGCTTCTAAGAGCAGAACAAGTACAAGATATCCATTTCGATAAAACAGACATCTTGCATTTCTGTTCTGTTGACCTTGTACCGAGTGCAATGAAGACAACGCATGAAGCGATTATCGAGAAAATGATAGAAGCACAAGGTACAATAGTATTTGATCCGAATTTACGTTTCCCGCTTTGGGATTCAAAAGAAGAATTGAAACATACTGTTCGTGCCTTTATACCGAAAGCGCATGTTTTAAAAATTGCGGATGATGAACTTGAATTTATTACCGGTATAACTGATCAAGAAGCAGCCGTACAATCTTTATTTGAAGGTAATGTGGAAATTGTGATTGTGACACAAGGCAAAGACGGCGCATCCTTATATACCAATGCAGGAAAAGCTGCTGAACATCCAGGTTTTAAAGCTGAGGTCAAAGACACAACTGGTGCAGGCGATGCTTTTATCGGTGCGATATTATACCAATTGCTTGGAAACAACCGTGAAGATTTAGTGGAATCAGCATATGATTTCATCAAGTTTGCTAATGCAGTCGGTGCATTGACGACAATGCATTATGGTGCGATAGGAAGCTTGCCGGAATTATCAAAAGTAAATGCATTTTTAGATGAACACTAAACACCATTGTTCGCAACCGTGTTTCAGATAAACCGCAATTTAATTGAAATCGATCATAAAATTTGGTAAGATTTACTTGTAATAAAATAGCCCCCAGTCATGTAGGACTGAAGGCTAGAGTAAAGGCTCACAACGCACGATTGTGATTACCAAACGAACCTTATAGGAGACTAGTTATGTTGCCGCATAGCTAGTCTTTTTTGTTGTTCTTTTTGCTGATAAGGAATTTGATAGCCGTTGTTAACACTGCAATTTGAACAATTGAGGAGAAATTAATTGTGAGCTCATGGATAATAATCTCCATCCACATCACCTCACTTTCATTACCAATTCAAGGCACGTGAGGTACTCACAATAAAGTAAGGCGACCTTTACTCATAAACTTATTTTAGCATTTTACGAACACGTTTTCAAAGAAAATACGAACAAATGTTCGATATAAATCTTAGCACATTAGTTCAGTGTCTGCCAAGTGATAAGAAAAGTCTCTGTCCTTTTTTTGAACAGAGACTGATGCAGTGCAGAGCAGTATATTTTAATGATTTGGCTTAAATAAACAGATTATGTTTGGATTGTTCTGTATCTCCGATGTACGTACCGACACCGCCGATTTGAACTTCAGGACGCAATTCTTCACGTTTGATGCCCATCACATCCATACTCATTGTACATGCGATCAGTTTAATATCATTTTCGATGGCTTTATCGATGAGTGACGGCAGAGAATCTACATTCTTTTGTTTCATGAGTAATTTCATCATGAAGCGGCCGAGACCGAACATATTCATTTTAGATAAAGGCATGCTTTCTGGACCTTTCGGCAGCATCATATCAAAGAGCTTTTCTAAGCCTTGTTTCTTCACTTTAGGTGCGTCTGTGCGTTTTAAAGCATTTAATCCCCAGAAAGTGAAGAAGATAGAGACATCTCTGCCTGCAGCACGTGCACCGTTAGCAATAATTAGTGCAGCTAATGCTTTATCTAGTTCTCCGCTGAATAATACAATTGTTGTGCCGTTGTCTGATTCATGGACAGTCATGTCTTTAGATTTCTCTTCGCCTTTTTCAATTACAGCTGTTACTTTTTCATTGTCAGTGTTTAAGTCAATCAGATGATGGCCTGTTTGTTTGACCCAGCTTTGAATATCACTGGCAAAACCAGGGTCTGTTACTGTCGCTTCGATTTGCTGACCTGGGTTCAGCTGTTTGATTTCTCTGCTTAAATTCATAATCGGACCAGGACATTGCAAGCCGCTGTAATTCACTTGCTTGCGATCAGGCTGTACAGTCTTTGTTTCTTCAGATACTTCTTGTTGAGGCGTATCTGTCTCATCTGTATTAGTGTTGTCAGGTGTGTGTTTGGCTTCTTGTTGTTCGCTGTATGCTTGGTAACCGCCGTTTAGATTCACGACTTCAAAACCGCTGTCGCTTAACATTTGGCTGGCTTGCTGGCTGCGTTTGCCGGCTTGGCAGTAAATATAATAAGTTTTGCCTTGGTCTAACGGAAATTTTGTATTCAATGTCGATAGCGGATAGTTTAACGCATCTTCAATATGACCTGTTTCGTATTCATCTGTTTCCCTTACATCTATGAGTTGTCCTTGAGCACCCATTGCTTGTAAATCTTCATCTGTCAAATCGGTGATTTGAACCGTCTTAAATCGTACCATCCTAGCATCTCCCTTTAAGTTCGTGTTGATGTCATTGTACAAAGAATAGATGAAAATTCACAACAACATGCCTAAAACTCTGTGGTATAATGAGCAATATTATACTATGGGAAGTGATGCATATGAAAAAACATAAAATATTAATTTTAAACAGCTTGGCAGTCCTCACCGTAGTACTCATATCAATTCAGCTATTAGACTTGTTCAAATTTATTACTATTAAAAATGCATTATCTAATCTGTTGAGTGATCTCGTGATAGTGTTGATCGGCACACTCTTTTACAGCAGGCGCAAAAACAAATTTGCATTGGCGATTATTATCATTGGGTTATTCGGGTGTGCTTTAGCTCTGATTGAACTCTTGCTATAATGAAGTTAATTGTCAGAAAATACATAATGAGAAGAATATGAAGTAAAGGAATGTATAGAATGTCCACGTATAATAACGATTACGAACACCTGCTGTTTTATTTTGCCTACAAAACATTTATCCATACTGCGGATGAAATCATAGAGAAGAAAGGTATGAGCCGCCAGCATCATCGCTTCTTATTCTTCATCGACAAAGTACCAGGGATTACCATCAAAGATTTGCTTAAAAGCATGGAAATTTCTAAACAAGGCAGCCACCAAACACTAAAAAAACTAAAAGATGAAGGCTTAGTCATCGAAAAGAAATCTCAAACAGACGGCAGAGTCAAAGAACTTTTTGTGACTGATAAAGGTCATCACTTAGTTACTGAAATCAACCAAGCTCAAAATGATTTGCTTCAAAGTATTAAAGGTAAAGTCGGTAATAACTGGAATGCGATGATGGAAGAACTCGCAAGCAAACGTCCCGGCTTCCAAGAAGTAAAGTATTTAAAAGGGGATTTAGAAGAATAACGTCGATATAAAGGGAAGTATCTGTATGATATGCGGTTACTTTCGTTAAAAAGGATACATCATTAAAAACAAAATCCGCACTTTTTTATCAAGAAGGCGGATTATATTATGAAAAAGCAATAGACTTTGGCGGCGTAGTCGGCAAAGAAGTTTTTTAACATCGATACAAGTTTATAGAATACTTTAAATGTCTTGCGATTTCGCAAGGCTTTTTATTTGGCCGTTTGGTTATATTTCAACGTATTAGATTGAAAATTGCGACTTATATAAGTCAACTTTATTGACCAAATTAATGTAAATAAGTTATTCTAGTAGTGTATTAGAAATAGAGACAAAGGTGGAATGAATGATGAAAAAACGTGTAGGGGAGTATTTAATGGACTGCTTGAGCGCCGCTGGAGTAGATAAAGTATTCGGCGTTCCTGGCGATTTCAACTTAGCATTCTTAGATGATATTATCAGCAGAAAAGATATTGAATGGATTGGTAATACAAACGAATTAAACGCAAGTTATGCGGCTGACGGTTATGCACGTATGAACGGTTTAAGTGCAATGGTCACAACATTTGGTGTAGGTGAATTATCTGCAGTGAATGGTGTTGCAGGTTCTTATGCAGAACGTGTGCCAGTGATCGCAATTACAGGTGCACCGACACGTGCAGTTGAAGAAGCGGGCAAATATGTCCACCATTCACTTGGCGAAGGCGAGTTCGACAACTATCGCAAAATGTTCAAAGAAATTACGACAACACAAGGCTACATTACACCTGAAAATGCACAAACAGAAATTCCGCGCTTAATCGATGCGGCATTAGCTGAAAAACGACCTGTACACTTGCACTTGCCGATTGATGTGGCAATGAGTGAAATCGAGGTTGAAGCAGCATATGAATTACCAAAACGCCAATCAGAAGATGTCTCAAAATATATTGATATGGTCAAAGATAAATTAAACAGTGCATCACAACCTGTGATTATTGCAGGACATGAAATCAATAGTTTCAAACTGCATGAAAAACTAGAAAAATTCGTGAACCAAACACAAATTCCAGTTGCACAATTGTCGCTCGGCAAAGGTGCTTTCAACGAAGAAAATCCGTATTACATGGGTATTTACGATGGTTCTATCGCAGAAGAAAACATCAGAGACTATGTAGATAACAGTGACGCAATCTTAAATATCGGTGCGAAAATTACCGATTCAGCAACTGCAGGCTTCTCATACAAATTCGATATCGATGATGTAGTGATGTTAAATCAACACAACTTCAAAATGAATGATACAGAAGCTAGTGATGTAACATTGCCTGATTTATTAGACGGCTTATTAGAAATGGAATATGTGAATAAAGCAGATTATCCGAAATATGTACGTCCAGAAGAAGGCAACTACACATTATCAAATGAACCATTAACACAAGAAACTTACTTCAAGATGATGCAAGACTTTATTGCGCCGGATGATGTGATTTTAGCTGAACAAGGCACTTCATTCTTCGGTGCTTATGACTTAGCATTGTATAAAAACAATATGTTCGTAGGCCAACCATTATGGGGCTCAATCGGCTATACACTGCCGGCAACATTAGGTACGCAAATTGCGGATCAAAACCGCCGCAACTTATTACTCATCGGTGATGGTTCATTACAATTAACAGTACAAAGTATTTCAACAATGATTCGCGAACAAATCAAACCTGTATTGTTCGTCATCAATAACGATGGTTATACAGTTGAACGTAAAATTCATGGTGAAAACGAACCTTATAACGACATCTTTATGTGGGATTACAAAGCACTGCCAGCAGTCTTCGGTGCTAAAGATGAAGTGAAAATCCATGATGTTTCAACAAGCGAAGAATTGAAAAAAGCATTTGAAGCGATTAATGCTTATCCAGATATGATGCACTTTGTGGAAGTGAAAATGGGTATGCATGATGCACCGCACAAATTAGAAGCAATCGGTAAAGCTTTCGCAAAACAAAACAGCTGATCAACTCACAAATTTAATATTGATTAAAGCATCAATACACAGCATTTTTCCTCGGCTCATTAGAGAGTCGGGGATTTTTTTGTCTGTTTTCAATGAATCAGACAGAAACGTTGTACTTTTTGAGAGGATTTCGGTCTGTTCTTCAATAATATCGAACTTTTTAAAAAGAATATTTATGCATTGTTTTGGTATATTAAGTTCATTCAATTCGTTAAATTCTAACTTAACAGTGCATGATTGACGCTACTGATGCATGTCTCACTTGTGTGAAATATATATTTATTCATTATAATCCAAATATTTACCTGCATGAATTTGCATTTTTATAAATTATTCGTTACTGTTTTTATGTAACGTTCGAAAAGAAGTTCGAGTGAATTGATTGTAAAATGGTGGTTAATGATCAAGTGCATCAACTTCAATAAATTAAATAGGGAGTGCAAGACTAGTGCAAAAAGCTAAAAAACAAAGCAAAGCTAAAAAGTCCCAGATTATGGACTGGACGACGTTTTATGGTACAGTCTTTATTTTGCTTTTAGCAGTTGTTCCAATGATGGCTTTTCCAAAAGCCAGTCAAAAAGTAATTACAGACATTAACGCCGCAGTTTCAGATTCATTAGGTGCGGTTTACTTATCTCTAGGTTTAGTTGTATTAGGGTTCGTGCTGTATATTGCCTTCGGAAAATACGGCAATGTAACTTTGGGGAGAGCCAGCGATAAACCGGAGTTCGGAAACTTTACTTGGGCTGCGATGCTGTTTTGTGCCGGCATTGGTTCAGATATTTTATATTGGGGTGTCATTGAATGGGCATTCTATTATCAAGTACCGCCGCACGGCGGAAAAGGTATGACAGATTCTGCGTTAGAATATGCGACGATGTACGGCATGTTCCACTGGGGCCCGATCGCGTGGGCAATTTATGTGTTACCAGCATTGCCGATCGGTTACTTGGTATTCGTTAAGAAAAAGCCTGTTTATAAAATCAGTCAGGCATGCCGTCCTATCTTAAAAGGACAGACAGAAAAGCTGCCGGGTAAAATTGTAGATATTCTCTTTATCTTCGGTCTGCTTGGCGGTGCCGCAACATCATTAGGGTTAGGTGTTCCGATGATTTCTGCAGGAATTGAACGCTTAACTGGTATTGATGGACAAAATATGGTGCTGCGTTCAGCAATCTTAGTAACAATTACATTAATTTTTGCGGTCAGTTCTTATACAGGATTGAAAAAAGGGATTCAATACTTAAGTGACGTCAATGTATGGTTGTCATTCTTACTCTTAGCCTTTGTCTTTATTGTCGGACCGACAGTATTCATTATGGAAACGACAGTAACAGGCTTTGGGAATATGTTGAAAAACTTCTTCCAAATGGCAACATGGTTAGAACCATTCGGCGGTATTGACGGTCGCAAGGAAACCAACTTCCCGCAGCAATGGACAATTTTCTATTGGTCATGGTGGGTAGTTTACGCACCGTTTATCGGATTATTCATTGCTCGTATTTCTAAAGGCCGCACATTAAAAGAAGTGGTTTTAGGAACAATCATTTATGGTACTTTAGGCTGCGTATTATTCTTCGGTATTTTCGGAAACTATGCAGTGTACTTGCAAATTACACATCAATTCGATGTCATTCAATTCTTAAACACTAACGGTACTGAAGCGACAATCATTGAAGTCATGCATCAACTGCCATTCCATAATATTATTGTAGTGCTGTTCTTAATTTCAGCCTTCTTATTCTTGGCTACAACATTTGATTCTGGTTCATACATCTTAGCATCTGCTTCTCAAAAGAAAGTGATCGGCGAACCATTACGTGCAAACCGCTTATTCTGGGCATTTGCTTTATGTTTATTACCATTCTCATTAATGTTAGTCGGCGGACAGCGTGCACTGGATGTCTTAAAAACAGCATCTATACTTGCCAGTGTGCCGCTGATAGTAATCTTCGTCTTTATGATGATTTCCTTTATCATCACCTTGTCGCGAGATCGGATTAAGCTGCAATTAAGGGCAGAACGATTAAGAAAAGCAGAACATCGTTTACTGAAAATCAATCAAATCGCAGAAGAGCGAGAAGAGGCACAATCGACAAACAGTAAAGAATAGACTGATGAGATATTCAGCATAAAATTAAAACGGCATGTACGCATTGGATTTTTGCGTACATGCCGTTTTATATTCTGCAAGTTGTCTCAGAACAATTATGATAAATTTTTAGAATCGGGAATTGGGAAATATTTAAAGATTTCACCTGTACGAATTGCTTCGTTGATTTGAGATAACCATTCGTAATAAATACGAGAGTGCTCAAGCTGGTCGCATACCTGTTGTGCATAAGCTCTTGTCTCTTCATCAATATCATCAGCATTTAATACGTCGTGAATAATTTTCTCAGCTTCATCAAGCGAAGCCATATTGACATTGATTTCTCGCGAGAACTTTACATCAAAGAAATGTCTGAAGAACACAAAGAAATCTTTCTCTGCCACAAAGTGCTGTTTGCGGCTGCCGCGTGTAAACTGCTGCTTCACTAAATCATATTCTTGAAGCCTTTTGACCCCTGTACTCATACTAGGCTTGCTCATCTGCAATTTCTCACGCATTTGATCTAATGTCATATTATCTTCAAAGACCATAGTCCCGTAAAGGTTGCCGACACTGCGATTAATGCCGTATAAATCCATCGTTTCGCCAATCGCGCTGATCACTAAAACTTTAGCTTCTTCGATGGCGTGTTCATATTGATTTGAACCTGTCATAACTTAAACCTCCGTCCACTACATTTATATTCATTTTAGAGTTAATTCGCTGATTCGTCCAATATTGATAATTGATACGTAGACAGCTGAATTATCATGTTACTGCTATTTGCGCACAATGCTTAGTTTGCATTCGCAATTATACATAATTTCATAGTTTGACATGTTCTCTTATTCCATGCTAACATAAACTTTGTAAAATTCGTTAAATAAAAATTTAACAAAGTTAACGGAGGTCGAAATGATGGAACTTGTAGAACGTTTATCTCGCCAGCAATTTATTGATGGTGAATGGGTAGACAGTGCAAATAAAGCCACAAGAGAAATAATCAATCCTTATAATCAAGAAGTAATCTTTGAAGTCTCAGAAGCCGCACCAGAAGATGCAGAACGTGCAGTGAAAGCTGCGAGACGTGCTTTCGATCAAGGTGACTATGCGAATGAAACAAGTGAAGTCAAAGGACAAAAAGTCAGAGCAGTCGCTGATAAAATTAAAGAAAATAGAGAAGAATTAGCAAAACTTGAAACATTGGATACAGGCAAAACTTACGAAGAATCCTTAGCAGATATGGATGACATTCATAATGTTTTCATGTACTTTGCAGGTTTAGCAGATAAAGACGGCGGTGAAATCATCAATTCACCGATTCCAGGAACTGAAAGTAAAATTGTGAAAGAAGCAGTTGGGGTGGTTGCACAAATTACACCTTGGAACTATCCGTTATTGCAAGCTTCATGGAAAATCGCACCGGCACTTGCGACAGGTTGTTCATTAGTGATGAAGCCAAGCGAAATCACACCACTAACAACAATTCGTGTCTTTGAATTAATGGAAGAAGTCGGTTTCCCTAAAGGTGTTATCAATTTAGTATTAGGTGCCGGATCAGTTGTTGGCGACGTATTATCAGGTTCTCCTGAAGTCGACCTAGTATCATTTACCGGCGGAATTCAAACTGGTAAACACATTATGAAACAAGCAGCAAACCATGTTACGAATGTTGCATTAGAACTTGGCGGCAAGAACCCTAATGTGATATTCGAAGATGCAGACTTTGATTTGGCAGTGGACCAAGCACTAAATGGCGGCTACTTCCATGCCGGACAAGTTTGTTCTGCAGGTTCACGCATCATTGTTCAAAATTCAATTAAAGAGAAATTCGAAAAAGCATTAGTAGAACGTGTTGAAAAAATCCGTTTAGGCAACGGCTTTGACGACACAACAGAAGTCGGCCCGTTAATTTCAGCTGAACATCTGGCTAAAGTAGAAGGCTATATGGATGTTGCAAAAGAAGACGGCGCAACAATTGCGACAGGGGGCAAACGTCCAACAAGAGAAGACTTGAAAGACGGTTTCTTCTTTGAACCGACAGTGATTACAAATTGCGATACGTCAATGCGTATTGTACAAGAAGAAGTATTCGGACCGGTTGTGACAGTAGAAGGATTCGAAGATGAAGCAGAGGCTGTGCGTCTTGCGAATGATTCTATCTACGGTTTAGCAGGTGCAGTGTTCTCTCAAGACATCGGTAAAGCACAACGTGTTGCGAACCGTTTACGTATGGGAACAGTTTGGATTAACGATTTCCATCCTTACTTTGCACAAGCACCATGGGGCGGCTATAAACAATCAGGTATCGGCCGTGAACTTGGCAAAGAAGGTTTAGAAGAGTACTTGGTTTCAAAACATGTATTAACGAACTATCAACCAGAACCAGTGAATTGGTTTAAAGGATAATAATTTTAAATAAAGCGAGAATACAGGCAAAGCAGAGGTACAAGCCCTCATATTTGCCCCTCTATTCTCGCCATTTTTATGACAAATCATGGATAAAAAGGAGAAAGAGCTATGACGAAATCGTATGATTATGATTATATTATTATCGGCGGAGGCAGTGCCGGTTCAGTATTAGGCAATCGTTTAAGTGTGAACAAGAACAATGAAGTATTGGTATTAGAAGCAGGACGCAGCGACTATTTCTGGGATTTGTTTATTCAAATGCCGGCAGCGTTGATGTATCCGTCAGGGAATCGTTTCTATGACTGGATTTATGCGACAAACAACGAACCGCATATGGGCGGACGCCAAGTTGCACACGCCCGCGGTAAAGTATTGGGCGGATCAAGTTCAATCAACGGCATGATTTATCAGCGCGGCAATCCTATGGACTATGAAAAATGGGGTGCGCCAAAAGGTATGGAAACATGGGACTTTGCGCATTGCTTACCATATTTCAAACGTTTAGAAACAACATTCGGTTCTAAGAAAGATGACAAATACCGCGGCCATCATGGTCCCATCAAATTAAAACGCGGGCCGGCTAAGAATCCATTATTCCAAGCATTCTTCGATGCTGGGGTACAAGCAGGCTACAATAAAACACCTGATGTAAATGGTTTCCGCCAAGAAGGTTTCGGACCTTTCGACAGCCAAGTGCATAACGGCCGCCGTGTTTCAGCTTCACGTGCTTACTTGCATCCGGTAATGAAACGTAAAAACCTGCATGTAAAAACACGTGCATTCGTTACAAAACTGAACTTTGACGGCAACAAAGTAACAGGCGTTACTTTCAAACGCAACGGCAAACTTCATACCGTTACAGCAAAAGAAGTGATTTTATCAGGCGGCGCATTTAATACACCGCAAATCCTTCAATTGTCAGGTATCGGTGATTCAGAACACTTGAAATCATTAGGTATTGAACCGCGTATCCACTTGCCAGGTGTCGGCGAAAACTTTGAAGACCACTTAGAAGTGTACATTCAGCACGCAGCGTCTCAACCAGTTTCAGAACAACCGAGCTTGAATCCGTTGAAGATGCCTTGGATTGGTCTGCAATGGATCTTCAGCCGTACAGGCCCAGCCGCAACTAACCACTTTGAAGGCGGAGGTTTCGTACGTTCTAATGATGACGTGAAATATCCAAACTTGATGTTCCACTTCTTGCCGTTAGCTGTACGTTATGATGGACAAAAAGCAGAAACACAACACGGTTTCCAAGTACACGTCGGACCAATGTATTCTAACTCACGCGGCAGCTTGAAGATTAAATCAAAAGATCCGTTTGAACATCCAGACTTTGTCTTCAATTACTTATCAACTAAAGAAGACGAACGCGAGTGGGTAGAAGCCATCCGCGTTGCGAGAAATATCTTATCTCAACCAGCATTAGCACCTTATAATGCAGGAGAAATCTCACCTGGACCAGAGGTACAAACAGATGAAGAGATTTTAGATTGGGTACGCCGCGACGCAGAAACAGCATTGCATCCGTCATGCAGTGCGAAAATGGGACCTTCATCAGATCCTATGGCAGTTGTCGATCCGTTAACAATGAAAGTACACGGCATGGAAAACTTGCGTGTTGTGGATGCATCAGTAATGCCTACAACAACAAACGGCAACATTCATGCGCCAGTATTAATGATTGCTGAGAAAGCTGCAGATATCATTTTAGGCAACACACCAATGGAACCTGAATATATGGATTACTATCAACATGGCAAGCATGACAAAAATGCGGGCACAGTATAATATTACTCATTTAGAGGTTTTCTGCTTTTTAGAGAACCTCTTTTTTTAAATTTATAAAAACTTTTTTTCAGATTTTAAAGTAATCTAACAAATGTTTGGTAAAAAATCGTTGAATGCCTTGTCATTTCTAAATTTACAGAAATAGTGTTTATAATTACACGTTTGTACAAATATTAAGTTATTGTAAATTTGCTTTAGTAAAACCTAATAATTATGAAAAGTTTGTTCTATTTATGCAATAATTATTCAGAAATTTTAGACGTGTCAAATAAATCTAGTAGACATTGATTTAGAATGTTGTATAATTGGTTCATGGTTACTAATTGCGAAAAGAAAATAAAACTAAATAAAATCAATTATACTTAATTCGATAGAAAGCAACTTGGCTTTGTGTAATGATTTTGATTTAGCAGAATTGACAGTAACCGTTTTATTTAAAAGTAAATAGGGGGAAATTTCATGAAGAAATTGGATTTTTTACCTAATAGACAAAACAAGTATTCTATCCGTAAATTCACGGTAGGTACTGCGTCTATCTTATTAGGAACAATCTTGATTTCCGGGGCAACTGAAGAAGCAAAAGCTGCTGAAACAACAGATACAGGCAGCCAAACATCAACTTCTGACACTACCGGATCAACTGACACTTCAAGCACACAAGCTGCAGATACTGGGGCACAAACGACAAATACACAAACTGAGTCAAACACTCAACCTACCGATAGTTCGAAAGAAGCATCGTCTTCTACAGAAACACAAGCACCATCATCAAGTACTTCAGGTACAGCAGATTCTACAACTGCACCGAAAACATCAGATGCACCGACAGCTGATAGTACACAAACAACTGACAATTCAACATCAGCTGCACAAGCACCTGATGCTGCGCCGGCACCAGAAACTAAAGCGGACGCAACTAACAACCAGTCGGCAGGCGACACTGCAGCTGATACATCAAAAACACAAACTGATTCAGGATCATCAGCGGATACAGCTCAACCATCAGCCGACCAACCGTCAGGTCAAAATGATACATCTAATACAACAGCACCTGATTCAGCTTCAGGTACAACTTCAGGCACAACTGAAGCACCAAAAGCAGATGCACAAGCACCATCAGGCGACTCAACTACAGCATCTCAAACAACTGAAGCGCCAAAAACAGATGCACCAAAAGCAGATGCACCGACTGGTACTACTGACAATACAACGTCAGAAACACAAGCACCAGAAGCACCAACATCTGAAAGCAATACAACACAACAACAATCAGGTACAGCTGACAATACGCCGACATCAGGCACACAAACTACGTTATCAGCACCAGAATCTGGTCAAACAACAGCACCTGATACAAGCACTGTAACTTCAGCGCCATTAGCGCAAGATGTGACGTCTGCATTAGAAGGCAGCACAGATCAAACAAAAGCGTTAACTGATTACTTAGCGACTGAAAACAACTTATCACCAGAAACAGCACAACAAGTTGTGGATGGTATGAATGTTGATTTAGCGAATGCATCTAACGAAGAAATCTCAAATGCATTGATTTCATCATACTTGCTTAATTCACAAAATGCGCCTGGAAGCGAACCTTTAGCAGATGCTTCAACATTGCAAGCACCAGCTCAAAGTTCACAAACTTCACCAACAGGTACAACAATGTTCCGTTCATTAGCAGCGGAAACTGGGATATCACATTGCAAAATACAAATCTTAAAACGAATAATGCAGAAGGATTTGTAAACTTTGCGCCAAGCACAACAACACAACATACATTAACTTTAAGAGATGTGACACACACTGGTAAGAACATTATTAATGACACGAATATTAATAATAATGTGACAGTCAACCTTGAAGGCAATGTAACATCTACAAGTACAGATAATGTGGTTGCGAATGCGACAATCGGTGCGAAAAATATCAACATTGCACCAAACGCGACTGTAGATATGACACGTACTGGCTTAGGAAGTGCTTTCCAAGCATCAGATAACGGTTCAATCACTACAGGTACAGGTTCAACAGTAAACGTTGATGTTTCAGCTTCAAATCCATGGGGCGTTTCAAACGGCAACACTGCATTCAAATCAGGCAACAATGTCACTGTTCAATTAGGTGACGGCTCAACTACAAACGTTACTGGTCAAAATATCTTTGACTTCGGCAACGGCGGTACTTTAAATACAGGTATCGGTTCAACAGTGAACGTTGACCAAAAAGGTAACGGCAACATTGTGAACATGGGCAAAAACAGTACATTTGAAGTTGCACAAGACTCTAAATTCATCGCATACTCTGACGGACACCGTATCGGTAACTGGGAGCAAGACAACTTAATCGGTTTAGACGGCAACTCACAAATCTTAGTTGATGAAAATGCGACATTGTTCTTAGATGCGAAAAACCATCAATGGAACCCTGATACGCAAACACAAGTCGGCGCTTACAACGACTTAGTGAACATTAACGCAGTAGGTGATGAAACAGCATTACTACACGTTAAAGATAACGCAACATTAGATTTGCGTACGGATAACCGCAACTACTATGCAGAGGTTATTTCAATTCCTCTAGGCGGTACAAACCCAGACCGCAGATATATCTTTGATGATGCATACTATGTGAACTTGCAAAAAACAAGCAAAGTCACAAGCGGTCAAAGTGCGAATGGTGAAAAACCAAACTTAATCTTTATGGATCCAGGTTCACCAGGTTACTTCCAATGGAACGGTTCATACATTGCGAAGACTTGGGACCCATTACACTTCAGCGATCCTAACCAACACGCTGATGCAGATAACGTATGGGAAGATGTTGTTGACTTAAGAGCAGAACAACAAGGTTTCTCTACAGGTGTTCCGACTTATAATGAGCAAGAGTCTACATTAACAAGTACTACAGGTACACCATTATCTGAATTAAACTTAAACTATGCACAACGTTTAGTATTAATCAGTAACAACTCAACAAACCCTGAAGCTGTTCCGCCAGAAACAACAACAGAAGTGATTCCTCCGGGAACAACTTATCAGCCAAATCCAGATCCGACACAACCAATCGGAACTGAAACAGTTATTACACCAGGTACGCCAGGCGAACAAACTGTTACAACTGAACCAGGTAAAGAACCAGTTGTAGTCGTAACAACTCCGCCAAAAGATGAAGTAGTAGGTGTAAATAACCAAGAAGTTGCGAAAACACCGATTCCGCATGACACAACGTATGTAGGTGTAGAAGAAAAAGTGGGCTATACAAATGTACAAACACCTGGTAAAGATGGTTCAACAACTACTACAACAACTTATGAAGTGGATCCTAAGACTGGCGAATTAACTAACCCAGTTACAGATACAACAACTGTAGATCCAGTAACACAAGTGAATGAAGTAGGTACTAAGCAAGTTACAACTGAACAAGTACCATATACAACAATCACAAGAGAAAACCCTGACTTGCCAGCAGGTACTCAAGTTGAAGTACAACCTGGTATCACAGGCGAAAATGAAACAACAACAACTTATACAGTGAACCCTGAAACAGGTGCACTGGAAAACCCAACTTCAAATACGGTAACTAAAGTTGAAAAACAAGACCGCATTATTGAAGTAGGTGCAGGTACTACTTCTGTAGTGACGAATCCGATTCCGCCAGAAACAACGTACCAGCCAAATCCAGATCCGAACCCTGAAACAGGCACAACAACTGTTATCACACCAGGTCAACCAGGTGAAGAAACAGTAACAGCTGAACCAGGTAAAGACCCTGTAACTGAAGTGACAACACCACCAGTAACAGAAGTCGTTGGTGTAGATAACGAAAGCACAGTTACAACACCGATTCCGCACAAAGAAATCAACCGTTACAACCCTGATTTACCAGTTGGTTCTAAGGATGTGTTAGTTCAAGAAGGTAAAGATGGTTCAACAACTACTACAACGACTTACGATGTAGATCCTAAGACAGGAGAGTTGACGAACCCTCAAACTTCAACGACTACAACACCACCGGTAGACCGCATTACAGAATACGGTCCGGTTGAAGGCGGCACAGTATATCAACCAGATCCAAACTTACCAGTTGGCGAAACAAGCACAACACCAGGTAAGCCAGGAGATCCGAACGATCCTAACAACCCGCCAACAGATACAATCGTACATGTCGGCAATAAAACAACAGAAACAACACCGATTCCTTACAACACAATCGACCGTTATAACCCAGAATTACCTGTAGGTGCGAAAGATGTAGTGGTTCAAGAAGGTCAAAACGGTTCTACAACGACAACAACAACTTACGATGTAGATCCTAAGACTGGCGAATTAATCAACCCACGTACAGAAACTTCAACAACACCAGCAGTTGACCGCATCACAGAATACGGTCCAGTCGAAGGCGGCACAGTTTACAAACCGGATCCAAACTTACCAGTTGGCGAAACAAGCACAACACCAGGTAAGCCAGGTAATCCAAATGATCCGAACAACCCGCCGACAGACACAGTGATTCACGTTGGTAATAAAGTAGTAGAAGAAAATGATGTACCATATGAAACAATCTATCAAGATAATCCAAACTTACCAGTTGGAACTGAAAGAGAAATTCAACCAGGTATTACTGGCAAAACTCAAACAGTAACAACTTACGATGTGGATCCTAAGACAGGTGAATTGATTAACCCGCGTACTGAAACAGTAACTGTGACAGATAAACAAGATCGCATTATTGAAAGAGGTACAGGTCAACCAGCACCTGAACAACCTGGTGAAACACCTAACCAACCAGAAGTTCCTGGTGAGACACCAGAACAACCAGAAGCACCAGTTGAAACACCAGAACAACCAGAAGCACCAGTTGAAACACCAGAACAACCAGAAGCACCAGCTGAAACACCGGCACAACCAGAAGCACCAGCTGAGACACCGGCACAACCAAAAGCACCAGCTGAGACTCCAGCACAGCCGCAAGCACCAGCAACACAAGCACCTAGCAATGACGTAGCTCAAGATGAGTCTGTCCCAACTCAATCTCAAGAACGTCAAGCTGCTAAATCAGATAAAGAAGCTTTACCTGATACAGGTCAAAATGAAAACAAAGGTGCATTATTCGGCTCACTATTCGCTGGATTAGGCGCATTGTTCTTACTTGGCAAGAACCGTCGCCGCAAAGACAATAAATAAGTCCCAAACAGCTTACTGTCAAAAAAATGTAAAAGAAATTTCAAAACTCCTATAGAAATATGAAATTGTTACTGGCGTCCCTCTTAAATGAGGGACGTTTTTTTGATGTTTAATAAGGAAGTTTCTTCAATTATTTGTCATTAATTTGTATGTTTAGTTTTATTAGTGTGTGATAAAAGAAGATATAAGGATAAGTACAACCTGTTTGCCAATTATTAAGATTTTGTTCAACATTGCTAAATGCAACATATAGTTATAGACATTTATTGAGTAACAGGTATAATTATTACAATTAACAAAAATTCAAGGGCAACATAGTTTTTTAAAACAAAGGGATATAGTTAAGGTTTTTTAATCATGAGGAGGAATTTTTTCTATGAAAAAATTAGATTTTCTTCCTAATAGACGTAATAAATACTCCATTCGTAAATTTACGGTGGGTACGGCTTCGATACTATTAGGAACAATGTTGATTTTAGGCACGAATGATGAAGCAAAAGCTGCGGAAACAAGCAGTTCTAGTTCATCAGGCAGTGATTCAAGTACTGGCAGCGGCAGTGAAGGTTCAACTGATCCGACCGCAACGCCAACAACAGACAGTACATCAACACCTGCACCAAAGACGCAAACTGCGCCATCAGATACAACAGTATCGGTAGAAAGCCAACCAGCTGCAGAGAGCCAGCCAACAACAGAAGCACCTGCACCAGAGGCACCAGCAACTGAAACACCGACGACTGAAACTGCGCCATCGACTGGTACAGAGACAACACCGGCTGAGCAGACACCGGCAACAGAAGTACCAGCTGGTGGAAGTTCGGCAGGCACATCTGAACCTGCACCTGATACGGCGGCACCAACGCAAGAATCAAATTCAACAACGACAAAAACACCAGCAACAGAAACAAATTCAAATACGACAGCACCATCCACATCCAACGATACTTCACAATCTTCATCTGAACCTGCAGAGCCAGGTACATCCAGTCCAACCAACACGACTTCATCTTTAGATACATCATCACTTTCAAATGTTGCAGAAGCACCAACAAGCAGTGAGGGTACAACATCGCAAAGCCAAACCAGCGAGGCAGCGATTACACCAACAGCAACACCAGCACCGACACTTTCTCAAGATTTATCGCAAACATTAGAGAGCAGTACGGATAAAGAAGCTGCTTTAACAGATTATTTAGCAACACAAGATAATTTATCACCTGATACAGCCCAACAAGTCGTTGACGGCATGGCTGTAGATGTTAATGATGCGACGAATGAAGAAATTGCTGGGGCATTATTAACATCTTACTTGATTAATACATCGAATGCGCCAGGCAGCGATCCTATCGGCGAAACACCAATGACTACTACATCTACTGCACCGACGACGGTAAGTTCAACAACTGTATCGCCGACATTCCGAATGATGTCATTTGCGGCTTTCGCAGCACCAGCACCCGCAACGCAAGTCAGCACTTGGGATCAATTAGTTGCGGCATTAAATGACAAAACAGTATCGAATATTCAGCTTACAAGTAATATTACCGGTACAAGTTCGCCGACACTTCAAACGTCTACAGGGCGCAGTGTGACTATTGATGGCGGCGGTTATACTTTAAATTCAGGCAACTATATTATTAATGCTCCGGCAACTTCAGGCAGCTGGGATTTAACGGTCAAAAACGCGACGATTAATACGAACAATACCAATGGTTTGATTACATTCGGAGCAAGTACGACAACTGCCAATACAATCACGTTTGAAAATGTGACGCATACCGGCAGCAACTTGATTAATAATACAGCCGCAAACCAAAATGTTACGGTGAATATTAACGGTAATTTCAGTTCTATCAGCAGCGATAGTGCAACTACACGTGCCAATATCGGTGCAAAAAATATTAATATCGCGCCGAATGCGACTGTGACGATGACACGTACAGGTCTAGGCAGTGCACTGCAAGTTTCTGATGGCGGCAAGATTCAAACAGGTATGAATTCTAAAGTGACGATGAATGTCTCTCCGTCTAACCCTTGGGGAACAACGAACGGCACAACAGCCTTCCAAGTCGGCAATGGCGGTTCATTAATTGTTGGGGATGGCTCGACATTTAATATTACAGGTCAAAATATTTTCAATTTCGGCAATGATGGTACTTTCTATACCGGTGCGAATTCTACAATTAATGTATCGCAAAAAGGCAACGGAAATATTGTCAATATGGGTACCGGCAGTACATTTGAAGTAGGACAATACTCTAAGTTTATTGCTTATTCAGATGGCCATCGTGCCGGCGACTATTCAACGAACAACTTAATCGGATTAGACGGCAACTCGCAAATCTTAATCGATGAATATGCGACGTTATTCTTAGATGCGAAGAACCACCAATGGAATCCAGATACTAAAACGCAAGTCGGTGCTTATAATGACTTGGTAAATATCAATGCGACAGGTACACAAAGTGCATTGTTATGGGTCAAAGACAACGCCACTTTAGACTTAAGAACAGACAACAGAGACTATTATGCGGAAGTTCTGTCTATTCCATTAGGCGGTACAAGTCAGAATCGTCAATTTATCTTTGATAATGCCAACTATATCAACTTCCAAAAGAACAGCATTGTGACTAGCGGTCAAAGTGTCAACGGAAGTAAACCGAACTTGATTTACATGGACCCGAACTCACCAGGTTATATGCAGTGGAATGGTTCTTATATTGTGAAGACATGGAATGCGACACACTTTAGTGATCCGAACCAAAGTGCAGACGCAGATACGGTTTGGTCAGATGTTGTAGACTTGCAGGCAGCACAAAAAGGATTCTCAACAGGGGCGCCTACCTATAATACAGCAGAATCGACAAGTGCAAGTTCTACACCTTCAGGTACCAGCAGTAAAGATTTAAGTACATTAAACCTTAATACGATTCAACGTATTGTTTTAATCAGTAATAACTCAGTCAACCCTGAAGCGGTTCCGGCACAAACAACGGTAGAAACAATTCAACCGACAACGAGTTATCAAGCTAATCCTGATGCGACACAACCTTTAGGTACAGAAACGATTGTCGTACAAGGTGTGCCAGGTTCTCAAACAGTTACGACAGAACCAGGTAAAGATACAATTATCAATGTGACACAACCTGCGACGAATGAGGTTGTCGGTGTCAATAACGTTCAAGCAACGACAACGACGATTCCATATACTACACAATATGTAGGTGTCAATGAGCCTACAGACTATACTAATGTGCGTACACAAGGTCAAGCCGGTTCCACAACAACGACAACAACGTATACAGTTGATCCGACAACAGGACAATTATCTAATCCTGTGACAACAACGCAAACGACGCAACCTGTAACGCAAGTCATTGAAAAAGGTACAGTTCAAGTCACAACGGATGATGTACCGTATAACACGATTTATGTGGAAAATCCTGATTTGCCTACGGGTACACAAAATATTGTTCAGCAAGGTGTCTTAGGCGAAACACAAACAACAACGACTTATACAGTGAACGCAACAACAGGTGCTTTAGAGAACCCGACTTCAACAACGACAACATTAACGCAAAAACAAGATCAGATTATTGAAGTAGGTTCAGGTGTAACAACATCTACAACATCACCGATCCCGCCGACAACAAGTTATGTGGCTGACCCTAACCCTGATGCAGGTGTGGGCGATCAAACTATCGCAACACCAGGTGTACCAGGTGAATCAACGACTGTGAAAGAACCAGGACAAGATGCGGTCACGACTGTGACAACTCCGCCGGTCAACGAAGTAATTGCGGTCGATAACGTGGATACTCACGTGACATCAGTGCCATACAATACGGTTTATCGTTATAATCCTGATTTGGCAGTCGGTACGCCAAGTACATTAGTACAAGAAGGCCAAAATGGTTCAACAACGGTGACAACGACTTATGATGTTGATAGTACAACAGGAGGATTATCGAATCCGCAAAGTGTGACAAGTACCATCAACCCAGTTGATCAAGTATATGAATATGGTCCGGTCGCAGGCGATACAGTGTATCAAGCAGATCCAAATCTGCCTGCAGGTCAAACAACAACTGTACCAGGTACACCAGGAGATCCGAATGATCCGAATAATCAGCCGACAGATACCATCATTTATGTAGGTAATGTCAGTACAACAGAAACGCCGATTATTCATAACACAGAATATATCGGTGTGAACGAATCGACAACGTATCGTAATGTTGTGTCTGAAGGCAGCGACGGCTTAATCACAACAACGACAACATATGATGTAGACCCAGCAACAGGAGAATTGATTAATCCGCAAACAAGCAAAACAACTGTGCCGGCTGAGACACGTGTCATTGAAAAAGGTACAGTTCAGGTCACAACGAATGATGTGCCTTATAACACGGTTTACCAAGAAAATCCTGATTTACCGCAAGGCACAGAAAATGTCATTCAACAAGGTATTGCGGGAGAAACACAAACGACAACAACATACACAATTAACAGCAGTACAGGTGAATTGGAAAATCCGACTTCAAATACGATTACATTAGTACAAGAACAAGACCGTATTATTGAAGTCGGTACAGGTACAACTTCTGTCACAACCACACCGATTCCGCCGACAACAACGTATCAGCCGAACCCGGATAAAGATTCCGGCACGGGTGACCAAATTGTCATTGTCCAAGGACAAGATGGTGTTGCGACAACAACGAAAGAACCAGGACAAGATGCGGTTACTGTAACGACAACACCGCCAGTGAATGAAGTCATCGGCGTAGATAATGTGGATTCCGCAACTGCACCGATTCCTTACGAAACGATTAACAGATATAATCCGACATTGCCTGTAGGCTCTGAAAATGTAGTAGTTCAAGAAGGGCAAAACGGCACAGCGACAACAATCAAAACGTATGAAGTAGATCCGAATACAGGTGCTTTATCTAATCCTGTGACGACAGAAGAAGTGTCTCCAGCCACACCGCGTATTGTGGAATACGGACCAGTTGCTGGTGATACCGTGTATCAAGCAGATCCGAATCTGCCTTATAATCAAACAACGACAGTACCAGGTACACCGGGAGATCCGAATGACCCGAATAATTTACCGACGGATACCATCATTTATGTCGGCAATGTCAGTACTTCTGATCAAACACTGCCGTATGACACACAATATGTGGGTGTAAATCAGCCTGTTGATTATACAAATGTTCAAACAACGGGTCAAAACGGCACAACAACAACGACAACCACATATGAAGTGGATCCGAATACAGGAACGTTAATCAATCCGCAAGTTGCGACACAAACAACACCGCCGGTAACAGAAGTCATTGAAAAAGGTACAGTTCAAGTCACGACAGCACCTGTTGCTTATGACACGATTTATCAAGAAAATCCTGACTTGCCAGTAGGCGTTCAAAATGAATTGCAAGCAGGGATTACGGGGGAAACGACAACAACGACTACGTATACAGTTAATCCTGAGACAGGTGCGTTAGAAAATCCGACATCTGCAGAGACGACTACTATCGCAAAACAAGATCGTATTGTGGAAGTAGGTACAGGTACAACAGTAGTTACAACAGCACCGATTGCGCCGACAACAAGCTATGTAGCTGACCCGAATCCAGATGCTGGTGCAGGGGATCAAACAGTAGTCACACCGGGTACGCCAGGTGAAGCTACAACGACAAAAGAACCAGGTCAAGACCCAGTCACAGAAGTGACAACACCGCCGGTAAATGAAGTGATCAGTGTCGATAATGTAGACACAGCAACAAGTACACAAAGCTTTGACACTATCACACGTTATAATCCGAATTTACCAGTCGGCAGTACCAATGTGATTGCACAACAAGGTCAAGACGGCGTAACAACGACGACAACAACATACGATGTAGATCCGAATACTGGTCAATTATCGAATCCGCAAATTTCAACACAAACAACACCGCCAGTAACACAAATTGTGGAATACGGTCCAGTCGCAGGAGATACGGTCTATCAAGCAGACCCAAGCTTGCCTTATAATCAAACGACGACGATTGAAGGTACACCAGGAGATCCGAACGACCCGAATAACTTGCCTACTGATACCATTATTAAAGTCGGCAACACAACACATGAGGTTGCGCCGATTCCATATGATGTTGAATATGTCGGTGTCAGTCAGCCGACAGATTATACGAATGTCAGAACAGAAGGACAAGCAGGTTCAACTGCGACAACAACGACGTATGATGTCGACCCGAATACAGGTGCCTTATCTAATCCAGTCACAACGCTTCAAACAGTACCGCCGATTACACAAGTCGTTGAAAAAGGTACAGTTCAAGTTACGACTGATATGGTAGCTTATGACACGATTTATAAAGAGAACCCTGATTTGCCTGAAGGTACGCAAAATGTTGTACAACAAGGTGTGACAGGACAAACACAAACGACAACAACTTATACAGTCAACCCTGAAACAGGTGCGTTGGAAAATCCGACATCTGATACAGTGACAACGCAATACAAACAAGATCAAATCATTGAAGTCGGTACAGGTGTCACAACAAGTACGACATCACCAATATTGCCTGAAACTATTTATCAAGCTAACCCAGATGCAGATGCGGGTACAGGCGATTTAACAGTCTTGGTACCAGGACAAGAAGGGGTTGCGACAACGGTAAAAGAACCGGGCAAAGAAGCAGTAACGACAACAACGACTGAACCGGTGAATGAAGTGATTGGTGTCGATAATGTGGACACAACAACAAGTACGCAAAGCTTTGACACTATCACACGTTATAATCCGAATTTACCAGTCGGCAGTACCAATGTGATTGTGCAGCAAGGCCAAGATGGTGTGACAACGACGACAACAGTTTATGATGTGGATCCGAATACAGGACAATTATCGAATCCTCAAGTTTCCACAACGACGGCACCGCCAGTCAGCCAAATTGTAGAATACGGGCCAGTCGCAGGCGGTACGGTTTATCAGCCGGATGCTAATGTTCCTTACAATCAAACACAAACGGTTGAAGGTACACCAGGCGACCCGAATGATCCGAATAACTTGCCGACAGATACAATTATTAAAGTCGGTAATGTACAAACAGATGTGACACAACAACCGTATGACACAACGTATGTTGGAGTAAATGAACCGACAACATATACGAATGTACAAACGCAAGGTCAAGACGGTACAACAATCACAACTATAACGTATCAAGTAGATTCTGAAACAGGCGCATTATCGAATCCGGTTGAAGCGGTGACAACAATTCCGCCAGTGACACAAGTCATTGAAAAAGGAACAGTTCAAGTTGCGACAACTGACGTCCCTTATGAAACGGTTTATAAAGAAAACCCAGACTTGCCTGTCGGTACGCAAAATGAAATTCAAGCAGGTATTGTCGGACAAACACAAACGACTACAACTTATACTGTGAACGCTGAAACAGGTGCACTTGAAAATCCAGTCGATACCAAAGCAACGCTTGTTGAAAAACAAGATCAGATTATTGAAGTCGGTACAGGTGTTACAACATCTACGACGACGCCGATACCTCCGTCTACAACATATCAAGCCAATCCTGATACAGATGCTGGTGTAGGCGATCAAACAATTGTGACACAAGGACAACCGGGCGTTTCTACAACTGTGAAAGAACCAGGTCAACCAGCGGTTACTACAACAACGACAGAACCAGTGACAGAAGTGATTGGTGTCGATAACGTGGATGTAGCTGAACAGCCGATTCCTTTCAATACGATTGAACGTTATAATCCGAATTTGCCTGTCGGTACAACCAACGCAGTCGCACAAGAAGGACAAAACGGTGTCATAACAACAACGACAACATATGAAGTCGATCCGAATACAGGGGCATTGTTGAATCCTGTTGTTGAAACGACGCAAACAGCACCGACTGACCGAATCATTGAATACGGTCCTGTCGCAGGAGAAATTATTTATCAGCCAGATCCAAGCCTTCCAATCGGACAAACTACGACAACAGAAGGTACACCAGGCGACCCGAATGACCCGAACAACTTGCCTACAGATACGATTGTTAACGTTGGTAATGTGGATACAGCAACAACAGTATTACCGCATGACACACAATATGTCGGTGTTACTCAACCAACCGGCTATACTAATGTACAAACAGCAGGTATAGATGGTGCAACGACGACAACAACAACGTATACAGTAGATCCAGCAACAGGAACTTTAAGCAATCCAGTTGCGGCATCAACAACAACTGAACCTGTGACAGAAGTGGTTGAAATCGGTACACAACAAGTGACAACATCAGATGTTCCTTATACGACAATCTATAGAGAGAACCCGGATTTAGCACAAGGTACACAAAATGAAATCCAAGCGGGTATCATCGGCCAAACACAAACGACAACGACTTATTCTGTGAATCCTGAAACGGGCGCATTGTATAATCCAATCGCAAATACAGTGACTTTAACAGAGAAACAAGACAGAATTGTCGAAGTAGGAACAGGTGTGACGGTGACAGAAACAACAGTGATTCCGCCGCAAACAGTATATGAAGCAGCACCGAACCCTGACCCAGGCGCAGGAGATACGACAGTCATCACACCAGGTGCTGCAGGAGAGTCTACGACAGTCAAAGAACCAGGACAAGACGCAGTCACAACTGTAACAACACCGCCGGTTAATGAAGTAATTGGTGTCGATAATGTCGATACACAAACAACAACATTACCATTCGATACACAATATGTAGCAGTAGATCAGCCGATTGGATATGAAAACGTTGCGACAACAGGTCAAAATGGTACAACAACGACGACAACGACATATCAAGTGGATCCGAATACAGGTGCGTTGATTTATCCAACGACAACCACAGCAACAACTGAACCTGTGACACAAGTGATTGAAATCGGTACGAAACAAGTCACAGTGAATGATATTCAGTACGATACGATTTACAGAGATAACCCGAACTTGCCTGTAGGAACTGAGAATGAAGTCCAAGCAGGTGTGGTTGGACATGAAGAAGTGACAACAACGTACAGCGTGAATCCGACAACTGGATTATTAGAAAACGGTGTATCTGTAACGACAACATTAGTTGAAAAACAAGACCGTATTATTGAACGCGGTACAGGTGTGACAACGACAGAAACAACAGAAATTCCGCCGAAAACAGTATACGTTGCTGATCCTGACAGTGATGCAGGTATTGGCGGTACAACTGTACTGACACCAGGTCAAGCTGGTTCTCAAACTGTAACGACAGAACCAGGTCAAGCACCTGTGACACAAACAACACCTGCAGTCGATCAAGTAGTGGGTGTCGATAATGTGGATATCAATACAACAACAGTGCCGTTCGATACACGTTATGTAGGTGTCAATGAAGCGGTCGGCTATGAAAATGTATTAACGCCGGGACAAGATGGTACCACTACAACGACAACCACTTATGAGGTTAACCCAGATACCGGCGAATTGGTGAATCCGCAAACTGCGACATCCAATACACCAGGTACAACACAAGTCATTGAAGTCGGTACAACGCAAGTGACGACAGATGAAGTGAATTTCGAAACGATTTATGTAGAGAATCCAGACTTGCCGCAAGGTACACAAAATGAAGTACAAGCAGGCATTGTCGGACAAACACAAACAACAACGACTTATACAGTCAATCCTGAAACAGGTGTATTATCTAATCCGACAACGAACACTGTCACAACAAAAGAAGCTCAAAATCGTATTATCGAAGTCGGTACAGGTGTGACAACATCTACAACAACACCGATTGCGCCGACAACAAGCTATCAGCCGCAGCCGGATGTAACACAGCCGATTGGCGAACAAACAGTGATTACTCAAGGTGTACCGGGCAAATCGACAACAACGAAAGCACCAGGACAACCTGCAGAAACTGTGGTAACAACACAACCGGTTAATGAAGTCATCGGTGTCAATAACGTGACGCAAACAGAAACAGAAATTGCGTACGATACGATTGAACGTTATAACCCGAACTTGCCGACAGGTACAACAAATTATATTGCACAAGCAGGTCAAAACGGTTCAACAGTTGAGACAACAACATATGAAGTCGATCAAAATACAGGTGCGTTATCTAATCCGACAACACAAACGCATACGATTGACCCAGTGACACAAATTGTGGAATACGGTCCAGTCGCAGGCGGTACGATTTATCAACCTGATTCAACGTTGCCGGCAGGACAAACTTCAACAGTGCCAGGAACACCAGGCGACCCGAATGATCCGAATAACTTGCCGACAGATACAGTAGTTAAAGTAGGTAATGTGACAACAGAAACAAGTCCAGTACCATATAACACACAATATGTAGCAGTGGATCAGCCGACAACTTATACGAATGTACAAACACCAGGCGTTAATGGTTCGACAACAACAACGACAACGTATGAAGTAGATTCAAAAACAGGTGCACTGCAAAATCCAGTCACTACAACGACAACATCACCAGCAACAACACAAGTGATTGAAAAAGGTACAATTCAAATTGCGACAACAGATATTGCGTATGACACGGTTTACAGAGAAAATCCAGATTTACCAGTCGGTACGCAAAACGAAATTCAAGCAGGTATTGTCGGAACAACACAAACAACAACGACATATCAAGTGAATGCAGGTACCGGCGCATTAGAGAATCCGACATCTGAAACAACAGTCTTGCAGAGTGCGCAAACAAGAATTATCGAAGTAGGTGTCGGTACGACAACGACTACAACAAATGAAATTCCGCCTAGCACGAATTATGTCGCAAATCCAAATACTGACCCAGGCACTGGCGACCACACAGTATTAACACCAGGTGTGGCAGGCGAATCAACAACAACGAAAGCACCAGGTCATGATCCGGTTACTGAAGTCACAACACCTGCAGTAGATGAAGTGATTGGTGTCGATAATGTAGATACACAAACAACGACACATCCTTATGACACAATTGTGCGCTATAATCCGGATTTACCAGTCGGTACAGTGAATCAAGTGGTTCAAGAAGGCCAAAACGGTACAACGACTATCACGACAACGTATGAAGTTGATGCAACAACAGGTACACTGTACAATCCGCAGACAACTGAAAGTACAACAGCGCCAGTGAACCGTATTATTGAATACGGTCCGGTTGAAGGTACGGTAGTTTACCAGCCGGATACTAGCCTGCCGTATGGTGAGACTGAAACAATTCCAGGAATACCTGGCGACCCGAACGACCCGAATAATCCGCCGACAGAAACAGTAGTGAAAGTCGGTAATCAGATGACTGAAAGCAGCGTATTGCCGTTTGATACACAATATGTTCCGGTTACTGAAGCGGTCGGTTATGAAAATGTGAAAGTCGCAGGCCAAGAGGGTACGACAACAACGACAACAGTTTATGATGTCGATCCGCAAACAGGTGCATTATTGAATCCGATTGTCACAACGAATACGACACCTGCAGTGACACAAGTCGTTGAAAAAGGTACGACACAAGTCGCTACATCTGATTTACCGTATGAAACAGTTTATGTAGAAAATCCGAACTTGCCTGAAGGTACGCAAAATGAACTTCAAGCAGGCAGTGTCGGAACAACACAAACAACAACGGTTTACAAGTTGAATCAAGATACAGGTGCACTTGAAAATCCAACTTCAACAACCGTAACAACACAAGAAGCGAAACAACGTATTATCGAGGTCGGAACAGGTGTCACAACATCTACGAAAACTCCGATTGCGCCGACAACCTCATATGAAGCGAATCCAGATGTTACGCAGCCTATCGGCGAACAAACGGTTACAGTACCTGGACAAGCAGGAGAAACAACGACGACGAAAGTACCAGGTCAAGAAGCAGTGACAGAAGTGACGCTTCCGGTGGTAAATGAAATCATCGGTGTCAATAACGTTGAACGTTCAGAAACAGAAGTACCGTATGATACAATTATCCGCTACAATCCGAGCCTGACTGTCGGCACAACAGATTATGTGGCACAAGAAGGTCAAAACGGTACAGTCACAACGACAACAACGTATGAAGTAGATCCTGAAACAGGCGCATTATTGAATCCGACAACACAAACGACAACGATTGATGCGGTGAATCGTATTGTGGAATACGGACCAGTCGCAGGCGGTATTGTTTACCAGCCTGATGCGACATTACCAGCAGGTCAAACTACGACAGTACCTGGACAACCAGGCGATCCGAACGACCCGGATAACTTGCCGACAGATACGATTGTGAAAGTCGGCAACGTCACAACAGATACTGAACAAGTACCTTATGGTACAACTTATACAGGTGTTGCACAGCTGACAACGTATACAAATGTACAAACACCTGGTCAAACAGGTACAACTACAACGACAACAACGTATACAGTAAATCCGTCAACAGGTGCGTTAAGCAATCCGCAAATCACAACGACAACAACACCGCCTGTGAATGAAGTGGTTGAAAAAGGTACAATCCAAGTCGCAACAACAGATAACCCATACAATGTGATTTACCGTGAAAATCCTGACTTGCCTGTCGGTACACAAAATGAAATTCAACCAGGTATTGCAGGATTGACAGAAACAACAACGACTTACACAGTGAATCCGCAAACAGGAGAATTAGAACACCCGATCACAACAGATAAAGTCTTAACAGAAACACAAGACCAAATCATTGAAATCGGTGTCGGCACAACAGCGACAACAACAACTGAAATTCCGCCTGAGATAACATATGTCGCAAACCCAGATCCGAATGCCGGAACAGGAGAGACTAATGTGGTGACACCAGGTGTACCAGGCGTCTCAACTACAACGAAAGAACCTGGCAAAACTGCAGTCACTGAAATCACAACGCCAGCAGTGAATGAAGTTATCGGTGTCGACAATGTGGATACGACAACACAAACAGTTCCATATGACACAATTGTCAGATACAACCCTAATCTGCCGGTCGGCACTACAGAACATGTGGCGCAAGAAGGCCAAAACGGCATAATCACTACGACAACAACGTATGAAGTCGACCCAGAAACAGGCGCTTTAAGCAATCCGCAATCTGAGACAACAACTGTGAATCCGACACAGCGTATTGTGGAATACGGACCAGTCGCAGGCGGCACAGTGTATCAACCAGATACAAGCCTGCCATATGGCGAAACTGAAACGATTCCAGGTACACCAGGGGATCCGAATGATCTGAATAATCCGCCGACAGAAACAATTGTGAAAGTGGGCAATATGGCGACTGAATCTGAACCGATTGCTTACGACACACAATATGTACCTTCTGACCAAGCTGTCGGTTATGAAAATGTGGTAACGCCAGGACAAGACGGTACATTGACGACAACAACAACGTATGAAGTCGATCCGGTTACAGGTGCTTTAATCAATCCAGATGTCACATCATCTAAAGTACCGCCAGTCACTCAAGTGGTCGAAAAAGGTACAACACAAACAACAACGAATGATGTGCCTTTCGAAACGATTTACAGAGAAAATCCTGACTTGCCGCAAGGTACGCAAAATGAAATTCAAGCAGGTGTTACAGGACAAACTACAACAACAGTGACATACGTCATCAACAGTCAAACTGGCGCATTAGAAAATCCGACAGAAGTCACTACGACAGATATCGCAAAGCAAGATCGTATTATTGAAGTCGGTGTCGGTACAACTACTTCAACAACATCACCGATTGCGCCAGACACAACGTATGAAGCACATCCAGACCCATCACAGCCACTAGGCACACAAACAGTCACAACTCCAGGACAGCCGGGTATTGAAACAACAACGAAAGTACCAGGACAAGATGCTGTGACTGAGGTGACAACACCTGCAGTAGATGAAGTCATTGGTGTGAATAATGTCGAGCAGACAACGACAGCTGTACCATATGACACGATTGAACGCTATAATCCGAACTTGCCTGTCGGTACGACAAATCATGTCGCACAAGATGGACAAAATGGTTCGACGACAACGACAACAACGTACGAAGTCGATCCAGAAACAGGCGCGCTTATTAATCCGACGACACAAACAACAACGAAAGACCCAGTACAGCGCATTGTAGAATATGGACCAGTTGCCGGCGATGTGGTATATCAACCAGATCCAAGCTTGCCGGTCGGACAAACAACGACAACAGAAGGGACACCAGGCGATCCGAATGATCCGAACAATCCGCCGACAGATACGATTGTTCATGTCGGCAATGTTGCGACAGATACAACAGCCGTACCTTATGACACAGAATATATCGGTACAGATGCACAAATCGGATATGAAAATGTAGTGACACCAGGACAAGATGGAACGACGACAACGACAACAACGTACGAAGTCGACCCAGTAACCGGTGCACTCATTAATCCGACAACACAAACATCAACAAACGCACCGACGACACAAGTTATCGCAAAAGGTACAACACAAACAACAATGAATGATGTACCATTTGAAACGATTTATGTTGAAAATCCAGACTTGCCGCAAGGTGCACAAAATGAAATACAAGCAGGTGTGACAGGACAAACAGAAACAACAACAACGTATACAGTAAATCCTGAAACGGGCATATTAGAAAATCCTGTTTCAAATACAACAACACGCATACCAGCACAAAACAGAATTATCGAAATCGGTGTAGGAACGACATCTACAGTCACAACAGAAATCCCGCCAGAAACAACTTACGAACCGAAACCAGACCTATCACAACCGATTGGTACACAAACAGTGACAACACCAGGACAGCCAGGTATTGAAACAACAACGAAAGCACCTGGCAAAGAAGCGGTTACCGAAATCACTACACCGCCGGTTAATGAAGTTATTGGTATCAATAATGTTGAACAGACAACGACAGCGATTCCATTTGAAACGGAAGTTCGATACAATCCAAACTTGCCTGTCGGCACAGTGAACCATGTTGCACAAGAAGGCCAAACTGGTACAAGTCAAACAACGACAACGTACGAAGTCAATCCAACTACAGGTGCATTAATCAATCCGACAACGAAAGAAACAATCACACAAGCACCGGTGAATCGCATTGTAGAATACGGCCCTGTCGCACCTTCTGTAACTTATAAACCGAACCCTGATTTACCAGTAGGCGAAACACAAGTTATAGAAGAAGGCACACCAGGCGACCCGAATGATCCGAACAACCTGCCTAAAGACAGAGTTATCAGTGTCGGAACAAAAGTGGTAGTCGTAGAAGATATACCATTTGAAACAATCTACAGAGATAATCCGAACTTGCCGGTCGGCACAGAATACGAAGTTCAAATCGGTAAGACAGGTCAAAAACAAACAACAACAGTTTACGGTGTAGATCCTAAGACTGGAGAACTGATCAATCCGGATACAACATCTATTATCGTGATTGAGAAAACAGACAGAATTATTGAACGCGGTACAGGTGCAGTACCTGAACAACCAGAAGAACCAGGCACACCAGAACAACCAGAAGAACCGGGTACGCCAGAACAACCAGAAGAACCAGAAGAACCAGGTACACCACAACAACCAGAGGAGCCGGGTACACCACAACAACCGGAGGAACCGGGTACGCCAGAGCAACCAGAAGAGCCAAGTACACCGGAACAACCGGAAGAGCCAGGTACACCACAACAACCAGAAGAGCCGGGCACACCAGAACAACCGGAAGAGCCGGGTATACCACAACAACCAGAAGTACCAAGTACACCAGAGCAGCCATCTGCACCAAGTGTGACACCGCCAAGTGAAAGCGAAGGCACTATCGATACACCTAAAGTACCAACTGAACCTCAAACAACTGAGCAACAGACAGAGGTGCAAGAAGGTCATGTTGAAAAAGAAGACACACCTTCAAAAGGTGATCGTAAAGCACAATCTAAGGGTGCAGGCAGTGTAATCGAGAAAGCGAAAGATAAGGTATTGCCTGATACTGGTCAAGATGATGTGAAGAAAACATTATTCGGAACATTATTTGCAGGACTAGGTGCTTGGTTGTTATTAGGCAAACGCCGCAAGAAAGATAATAAAGATCAGTAAGATAATAGTAGTAAAATCGAATAAATAAGCCGAGGCGTCCTTTGTATTCAAAGGGCGTCTTCTTTTGGTTTTATGATACTGGAAAATGTTGTGCGGTTTTGTTAATTGCATGTAAAGTTTGTTAAGTGAATATTGATTTTATAATTAGTTTATTAATGTCATGTAATTCTAAATTTAGGATTGTTAAATAATAATTTTGATTACGAATATTGATTGAATACTTTTTAGTTGGTGGATTATACTGTTACTAAATTGGAACATAATATCTAATCAGAATATTTGCGGAGTTATTACGAAAATGAGTACAAATCTTAATAAAAGAGACAGATTTGAAAACAGTCGCTGATATATGTACATAGATATGAAGCACCTCATTGGCAAATGTTCGGAGTATTATTTCTTCTTATTGTTTGCAAGAGATAATAGTTAGAGGATAAAGGAGAAGATAGATATGCAAATACCATTTAGCCCGCCACAAATTTCTGAAGAGGCAATTGAAAGTGTCGTTGAAACATTAAGAAGCGGATGGATCACAACGGGTCCTAAGACACAAGCATTTGAAGAGGCTTTGACTGACTACATGGGAACATCAGGTACAGTCGCAATGAATTCTGCGACAGCAGCTTTAGAAGTCACGTTACGTTTGTTAGGCATCGGAGCGGGTGATGAGGTGATTACATCAGCGTATACGTATACAGCTTCAGCATCTATCATTGCGCATGTTGGTGCGAAGATTGTATTAGTCGATACGCAAGAAGACTCATTAGAAATGGACTATGAGCAGTTAGCATCTAAAATCACTTCGCGTACAAAAGCCATTATTCCTGTAGATATTGCAGGACAATTGTGCGATTATGATAAAATTTTTGAAATTGTACAACGCAAACAAGACTTGTTCAGCACTGAAAATCCTGTACATGCTTTATTAAACCGCATTGCGATTATTGATGACGGTGCACATTCATTCGGCGCGAGAAAAGGCACAAGATGCAGCGGCAGTTTTGCGGACTTCACTACGTTTTCATTCCATGCGGTGAAGAACCTGACAACAGCTGAAGGCGGTGCCGTGACTTGGACGAGAGATTATGAAGCAGATGGCTACAATCTGCCTAAATTGTTCAAAACATCTATTCTGCACGGTCAAAGCAAAGATGCGTTATCTAAAATGCAAAAAGGCAACTGGGAATATGATATTACTGAACTTGGCTATAAATTCAATATGACAGATATTAATGCGGCAATCGGATTGGACCAGTTGAGCAAATACGAGGATAATTTATCCCGCCGTAAAGAAATCGTACGTTTGTATGAAGCGCATTTGAATCCTGAATTTATTCAGACATTAAAGCATTTTGATAATGATAAAGAGTCCAGCTGCCACCTTTATATCACTTGGATTAAAGGCGCAACTGAAGCACAGCGCAATGATATTATTCAGCGTTTGGCAGAACAAGGTATCGCAACGAATGTACACTACAAACCTTTACCGATGTTTTCAGCGTATCAAGCCTATGGCTTCAATATTGAAGACTATCCGAATGCTTATGCGCACTATGTTAACGAATTGACGCTGCCATTATATCCGCAGCTGACAGATGAACAAGTAGAATTTATCGTTCAGCAAGTCAATGAAGCAGTCGGCGGGGTATTAGTATGAAGAAGGTCTTAATTTTAGGTGTGGCACCTGTACAAGCAGAAGCGATTGAAAAGCTGAATGACTTAGGTTATGAAACACATGCGATTGCGATGAAGAAAGATGGCCCAGGTGCAGATCAAGCAGATTACTTCAGCGAAATTAATATCATTGATCAGCCAGCAGTCAAAGCGTATATCACTGAACATGGTATCGATGCAGTATATTCTGTCGGTTCTGATTTAGCAATGCCTGTCGCTAATCAATTATCTGAAGCATTGGATTTACCGCATTTTGTAAGCTATGAAACAGCTTATGCTTGTAACCATAAAGATGAAATGCGTGCGCAGACAAAGGGAATCAAAGGGTCTGTACCTTTTGAAATTACTACAGATACAAAACATCAAACACAAATAGACTATCCCGTGTTCGTCAAACCGACAGATGGTCAAGGCCAACGCGGTATTACTCTTGTTGAACAGCCATCAGATTTACTGGATGCGATTCAATTTGCGGTGGAGCATTCAAGAGAAGGTGCGGCAATTATCGAACGTTATATTGATGGGTATGAAATTTCCGTCAATGGTTATGTTGTTAATGGAAAGCTGGAATTTACATTAGTATCTATGCGCGAAACTTGGCCGCAGCATCCAGGATTGATTCATAAGCATATTATTGATCCGGATTATGATTATCCGCTGGATTCTATTCAACAAGCTATCCAAGCGCATCTTGAAACTTTGAAAATAGATAATGGACCCGTCTATGCGCAAGTGAAAGTCATGGATGATGAAGCATTCATTATTGAAATCACACCGCGCTTTGATGGTTGCCATATGCATAAATTAATTCAATACTATAATCAAGACGAATTGCTGGAAAAGACATTCAAACATTTGCTGGATGGAGAGACACCAAAATTTACAACGCCGGATACGGTACAGCCGATTGTGCTGGAATTCATGTGCGAAACGCCGAATCAAGCGATTGATTACGACCAATTCACCACACCGGATGGGACATTAGAAAGTTATCGCTATTATCATCAAGGCGACCACATCCGACCGGTCAATGGCGTTTATGACAAGGTAGGTTTTTATATCTATCCTCTTAAAAAGGAGGACAATTAAATGGCATTCAGAATTACAGGCGGGACAGGTTTATTAGGCAGATACTTCACAACATTGCTTGAAGAAAAAGGCGAAGACTATACAGTATTGTCTCGCCAAGGCAATGATGATGCACAGCGTATTCAAACAGACTATTCAAAAGGTTCGCTTGAAATGGTCTTTCAAGAAGGCGATGTCATTGTACATTTAGCCGGAAACAGAGGACCGACCGCTGAAATCAGCACGTATACATCTGAACTTCAAATGGCACAGAATATTTTTGAAGCCGCAATAGCTAAAAAATGCCGGCACGTTATTGTCGCATCTTCGATTTCAGTGTACGCAGATGAAACAACACTGCCGTGGAAAGAGTCAGATGCGAAACAAGATGTGCCTAAATCATTGTATGGTTTAAACAAGGGGTATGTTGAGGCACTTGCGGCGTACTATAGAGAACGTAAGCAGCTCAATACGACTTGTCTGCGTTTCTCGCATTTATTCGGTGCGAATGAAAAGAATAATTATATGATTAATTATTTTATGCGCTTGGCTTGTTTAGACAAACCATTGACAGTGATGGGAGAAAGTACAGTGCCGCGTGGATTCTTATATGCAAAAGATGCTGCACAAGCCATTTGGCAGACTGCAGTACAACCGCCGTCATCCTTAGTCCTTAATGTCAAAGGCAGCGAAGCTTTAACCAACTTAGAAGCAGCCCAGCAGATTAATGAAGCCTTTCATAATCCAGCCGGCATAGAACGTAAAGATGAAGATGTGCCTGATTTCTTTACACCGTCTTATATGGATGGGACAAAAGCACAAGCTGAAATCAGCTTTGTGCCGCAATATAGTTTCTTACAGGCGCAGCAAGAAATTTATCAAGAAATGGAGCGACTAAGCGATGAGTTACCAGAAAAATATTAAAAGAATCCTGGATGTAGCTTTGTTTATTGCGTTATTGCCGATTCTGATTGTTGTCGCATTGCCTGTCAGTCTTGCGATTAAGAAAGAAGATAAAGGCAGTATTTTATATAACGGGCAACGTCTGGGGGTAGGGATGCTGCCGTTTAAGATGCATAAATTCAGAACGATGAAAGAAAACGCTGAAGATATCAGAAACGCAGACGGCAGTACGTTCAACAGCGACCAAGATCCGCGTGTCACAAAGATTGGACAATTCTTGCGCAAATCAAGTATTGATGAATTACCGCAATTATTGAATGTGTTAAAAGGCGACATGAGCTTTGTCGGCCCGCGTCCAAGTCCGTTAGGCAATGAACACCGCTACCCGGATTACTATAAGACAAAGTTTCATGTGAAACCCGGTATTACTGGCTTAACACAAGCGTTACTGCGCAATAGTGCATCAATGGAAGAACGCATGCGTTTAGATGCTTTTTATGCCGCGAATATCAGCTTTACAATGGATGCGTTTGTGATTTACAAGACGATTTCAACTGTGCTGCTTCAAAAGAATATTAATCAGAAGTAAGAAAGGAATAGAACCCATGCGAAAAGAATTGATTCTGTTAACCAATTACTTCCCGTATTATAAAGGCGAGGAGTATTTAGAAGAAGAAATAGATTATCTTGCTGAAGCATTTGATCATATTATTATTATTCCCACAATGGTCAGCCCTAAGATGAAGTTAACACGCGAGGTGCCGGATGAGGCAACGGTATTAGACTTGCCTTTCCCGCAAGGTTTAAAAGATAAAGCGGTCAATTTTTTCAAAACAGCACCGAATATTCTGCTGAAACATCATCGTGTGTTAGGCATCGGTGAAAATGCTGGGTCTTTAAATCCCTATAAGTGGACGTACAATCTTTATTTCGAAGCGAGAACAGATGCTATCTATCAAGATTTAGTACGTTCGCATCTGCTGCCTGAAAATAACGGCACTACGCAGTTGTATATTTATAGTTACTGGTTTTACATTACAGCCAATTTAGGTGCGAAGCTGAAACATGATTATTACGGCGATGCATCGATTCCGTTTGTTTCCAGAGGCCACGGCTATGATGTTAATGATTATATTAAACCTTTCAGCTTCTTGCCGATGCGCCAAAGCATGCTGGCACGTGTCGATGCACTCTTTCCTGTTTCAGATACGAGCACACGCTACTTGAGAGAAAAGTTTCCGAAGTATGCGGATAAAATCGAAACAAGACGGTTAGGAGTCGGAGAAGGGGATTTCCAAGTCTCAGAACGCAAGCCTAACTTGTTTGTCAGCTGTTCCACAATCCGCAAACTGAAACGCTTAGATGTCATTATTGATGCACTCGCACAATTAAGCGAAAATGGTTACGACTTTAAGTGGGTACATATCGGAGACGGCCCTGATGCAGATAAGATTGCGGAACTGGCAAAGGAAAAATTAAAGCCTGAACAATATGAATTAATCGGGCGTTTGCCTAACACTGAAGTCAGAAAATGGTATCATGACCAAAACCCGACACTGTTCTTAAACACGTCTGAATCTGAAGGTGTGCCGGTGTCTGTGATGGAAGCGATGGCGAATGCGATTCCTGTCGTTGCGTCAGATGTAGGCGGTACATCAGAAATTGTAAAACCTGAACAAAATGGTTTGTTGATCAGCGACGCTTTAAATCCAGATGATGCGGCTGAAGCAATTGAATATTTCATCAACCTTTCAGATGAAGCATATTACAATTATGCACAAGGTGCGTATCAATCATGGCAGACACTCAGTGATTCTGAAACATTATATACAGCGTTTGCACATGCATTGGCACAAAGGTAACGCGAAAGTACGGCGATACAGTACTTGGAGAGGCAGGTTGGGATAATTGGTGGAAAGAAGTCTATGCATTTTTGTGAGATGTATCAGAACTACACCTATGACACAACGAGAGGCAAGACTTTAATGAGGTAATCAATCACAAATAAGTAATGAATGAGTGAGTAGGTGGAAGTTTGGCCAGATTATTAAGATGGAGCATACTGGGCATTGCGGTAATTATGCTCGCCTTGGGCATTATTTTCTCGAATATTACGCTGTTATTCAGTGCGCTCTTATTATTTTTTCTGAACAATATCATATATGGATTGGAATCCTTCAACCAGCGGGTCATCTTCTTTATGTTTAATGTGACCTTCTTTGTCTTCTTAATGGGAAGAATGGTCGTAAGCAAACTCTTCCATTATCATGAGAAAGACTTTAAGTTGCTGGGAACATATTTTACAGATCAATCCATTATCTTCAATATTTTAATCATGTTGAGTTTAAGTCTGTTTTGTCTCTTCTTAGGCTATGCACTGTTAGATCGCGAAGTACATCGCGGATTCGATCAGTTCCAACCGATAGAGACAAAGTACAAACAAAATATCAGAACCATCAGCTTGTTTGTGTTTGCGGTTGCGATTGTCTTCAAATTGGTTTATTTAGCTGAAGCTATTCAAGCATCGCAAGCACAAGGGTACTATGCATTCTTTTCTAACTTTAAGTCTAATTTGCCAGGCGCATTTGTATTAATCAGCAGAATGTTCCCGGTCGCATTCTTTATCTATCTTGCGACTTTACCGGCAAAGAAGAAAGCATGGCTTGCGATTGCGGCCTTTTTGCTTGTAGATGGTTTATCCGTTATGACAGGTTCAAGATCTGACTTTATGCTGGATGTGCTGATACTCTTTATCTATTTCTGTTACCGCAACCGTTTAGCTAAAGATACACAGACGGACAAATGGTTCGGCAAGAAGACGATTATTACTGGCGTCGTATTGGCACCGATTTTGCTTGCGGTTATGAACTTTGTCGGAAACAATCGCGGCGGTACTAAAACAGAAGGCGGTTTCTTTGATGCATTGCTGTCATTCTTCTTCTCACAAGGTATCAGTGTGAATGTTATCGGTTATACGATTGAAAAAGCTAAAGAAATTCCAGATAAGATTTATTCCATCGGTCCTTTGACAGAATATGCGGTGTTTAATATTTGGGGCAATTTGACGGGCGGCCAAGGCGGTTGGTCAGGCCAATCTGTTGAACGTGCTTTAGACGGCTACCAATATTCTCATACTATTTCCTATGTCATTATGAAGGATTTGTATTTAAAGGGTGTAGGCTATGGTTCAAGTTTCGTTGCGGAAACGTATCATGATTTCGGTTATGTCGGCATGATGTTTGCGAGTTTGATAATCGGGATTCTCATCGCTTTATTTACACGCATGCTTACTGCTAAACATATTATGTTTATTGCGGCAGCACTGATCATGGCGCGTATGATGTTATTCATTCCGCGTGCGAGTACTATCGCATTTATTATTGATACTTTTTCACCCGCGAACATTTTCACAGTGATTGTCATCTTTGGTTTAGAACGTGTCTTGCGTCCGTATCTCAATCGACGCCGCAATCACCGTAAACAGGAGTTATGAGTATGAATCAAAGAAGAGCTGGAGCGGTTTTATCCTACATATCTATATTCGGAAATATTTTAGTCGCAGTACTGTATACACCTTTCTTTATCAGAACACTCGGTACTTCGGAATATGGATTGTATAACTTAGTATTATCTTTCTTAGTCTATTTGAATATTATGGACTTGGCTTTTGGTAATACCATTGCGAAATTCCTATCGCAAAATCGAGTGAAAGGCTCGAAAGCACAAGAAGCACGTATTCTTGGTAATATCTTGAATATCTATTTCTTGTGTTCATTAATAGTCGGATTAATGGGTATCGTGCTGTACTTTAATGCAGAGGCAGTCTTCGGCAATGCTTTAGCACCTAAGCAGCTCTCTGAATTAAAACTGATGTTAATCTTTATTATCATCAATATTATGATTTCATTTTATCCGGGTATCTTTAACGGTATCTTGCAAGCATATGAATACTTCGTAATCGCAAAGAGTATGCTGCTGATTCGTGTCGTGACACCATCGATTTTAGCGACACCTTTCTTATTGATGGGCTATGGTGCCGTTACGATTATTTTAATCACTTTAATCGTGAACTTTGCATGTATCTTCTTAGGTATGATTTTATGCAAACGCAAAGTCGCTATCCGCTTTGATTGGAAAGGCGCACTCTCTATCTCGCACTTAAGCCAGCAGAAACAATTGAATCTGTATTTAGGTTTAGTATTGTTTTCAATTGCTATCGAGCAATTAACACTGAATTCAGGACAAATGATTTTAGGTGCGATTAATGGTACTGTCGCAGTTGCAATATATGTAATTGCCGTACAGTTTGTTAAGATCTTCCAACAGTTCGCAACTTCTATCAATAACGTCACGTTTCCAGGATTTTCAATGCTGGTCGTAGAAGGTGCAGATAATGATCGCTTATTGAAACAAATGGTCAGAATCAGCCGGATTCAGTTAATCGTTCTATCCTTTATTTTATCTGGATTTGTGATTTTCGGTGAGAATTTCATTGTCATTTGGGCAGGACCTGATTTTCGTCCGGCCTATATTATGACAGTACTCTTAATGTTTACGATTACGTTCCAACTTTCGCAACTGCCGGCTGTCAGTATTATTCAAGCACATAACCGCCAAACATTTCGATTCATTGCACTTGCGGTCACACTTGTTTTAGCGATGGGTGCCGCCGCATTATTAGCACCGAAATACAGCGGTTACGGTGTATCGATTTCGATTGCTGGTTTCAGTTTTATCGGTTATACGCTGATTATGAACTGGTATTATCACTATAAAATCGGTTTGAATATGTATCGCTTCTGGTTTGAGATGGGTAAAATATGGCTGCCGATGTTAATTGTGACAGCGGTATATTATTTCATTTATCAATGGATAGCGGAAGCTTTAGGCAAAGGCTTAGTAATTTTAGGTATCAATATCATTATATATTCTATGCTGTATTCAGCAGTCTTATGGCTGGTGATTATGAATCAAAGCGAGCAGCAGATCGCAAAGAATATCTTGAAGCGTTTTAAACGCAAACAAGCATAATTTATTAATTTCATAGCTGTTATGACAAATGAAAAAGGTCGTTGTAAGTAAAGTACTGCAACGACCTTTTGCGACCTGGAAAACCGATTCATCAGAACATGCTTTTCAGAACTTGTATGAAGTGAAGTGCATAACAGATATACCAGATACCTGAGATGCATAAGGCAAATGCGATGGCGGCTAAACCGTTTTGAATCCATTTGCTTGGAATTAAAGTGAAACAGCGGGTACGGCCGTTCCAATTAATGTTGAAGCGGTTGAAGTACACAATGAACAAGAAAGGCATTGTGACATACAGTGCTCTAAACATAGGACTCAGCAACAAGCCTTTCAAAGCATCTTTTTGCTGGCCTGTTATCAAGTTATGCAGCTGATGCAAGAAGGCATCCGGATTTGTTTGACCGAAACTTTCCAGCCACCAATCCACAAAGAAAATCGCAAAGCATCCGATAAAAGCAGAAAGTACAATCACCAGACGGATGACAAAATCAGCCCATGGACGTTTGACAGCGGATGCTTTCAAAACGAGACGCTGTGTCAAAAGGAGCTGAATCAGACAAAGCAGGCATCCGATGGCACAGGCTGCTGCGCTATATTCTAACGCAAAGAAACTATGATAGAGTTTCGGCAATAAGGCATTAGGTTTATGTAATAACAGTATCAGTGTCCCTAATAACACTGTGTTGATCAGCACAGTATAAAATAAAAAGGCAGTTATCCATTTCACAATACGCGTTTCGCGCCGGATGAAGTATAAATCCAAAATAGTAAAGATAAGGCCGATGAAGAGATATAAACTGATTTGTATAATCATGATGTGTTGGCTCCTTATAGGTTGAAAATGATGTTTTTTAGTTGACTCTATTGATAATAAATAATTTTACTATTAAAAACAAAAATTGTCAGTAAGGAAGTGTTCCCAGTATGAATTTCACTTCAGTATTTGATTTTATTAAAACAACAAGGAGCATGGCATCATGAATTTTTTAAAACAGCAAAAACAATATGTCATCATTATTTTAATTGCAGCTTTTTATTTTGTATTTGCGTCAGTGATTCCATTAGCACAAGACGATTGGGAATGGTATGTGACGGGATTTGATCAATGGTTCAATCGTCATTTTGAAGATTTGAACGGCCGCTATATCGGTAATATATTAGAAATTATAGTCGTCAGAAATTTATTGCTGCGGATGGTTGTGTATACAGTCGTCTCAATGCTGGTATTATGGATGATTTTGCGGCTGATACATAAAGAGAACAGCCGTGCTTTTTTAGTCATGACCTTTACAGCGTTATTATTGATGCCGAATCCGATTTTCAAACAAACATACGCTTGGTTTGCCGGATTCAATAACTATGTGACCAGTGCATTATCTGCTTTAGTAATTTTAGGCATGGTGATTCAAATTGTGACCTATCGCGGCCAGCAGCCTAAGCATTATCAACAGACTGAACTTATTTTGTTTTATCTCGCTTGTCTTGCAGGGCAGTTATTAATGGAATCAGTGACACTTTATAATATGGCGATTATCGGTGTGGGATTAATTGTATATTGGATGATGTATCGTAAAATCAATACCAAGTTATTAATAGGATTAGGCTTTGCTTGTATTGGATCAGTCATCATGTTCAGTAATCCGAATTATTTAAACATGTTAAGCGGCAATACGTCTTATCAAAAAGTAGGGGCTGCGACGTCGCTGTCTGATAAAGTGATAGAAACGATGCTGAGAACGATTCCGTATCATGGCTATTTCACGAGTGCAGTCTTCTTAACGGTACTAGCTTTGGTATTGCTTTATGTCCTTTACCATAGTCCGAAGTTTATGAATTTGGCAGCACGCTATAAAATCATACTGACACTTGGAATTGTATGTTTTACGGTTTATAAATACATTGTTTATGACGGCTTTAAACTGGCTGACATGGTACATGTGCCATGGATTGCTTTGTTGAACAGCAGTGTATGTTTGATTTACTTTTGTGCAATGGCAATCGGTGTTTATTTTGTCGGTTTGCCGAGACCGGCATTATTGACGGTGTATTTTTGTTTCGCCTCGATTGTTATAGTGGAACTGCCGTTATTTGTCGTTTCTCCGGTCGGACCAAGAAGCTTTTATTTTGTCTATTTATTATGGCTGATTGTCTTACTGACATTGTTGAAACAAATACATCTGCCGATGCGAAGAACCACTGTGATTTTCGGCAGTATCGCATTGGTTTCGAGTCTCTTATTCTTAAGCGTCTTTTCATTTATGACCTATACGAATCATCAACGTATTGAAAAGCTGAAAGATGAAGCGGCACATGCACAAAAAGGACAAGTCATTACTGTCGAAAACTTGCCCTTTGAAGCATATACGCAGCATACTTCGCCATGGTCTGAAGAAACACAGCGTGTCTTTAAACAATATTGGCACATTCCAAATACGGTTCAATTGAAGTTTGTAACTTACGGTGAAACGTACAAACAAGAGAAAGAAGAAAAGATAAAGAAAGCAAAAGAACAAAAGAAAGCCGAACAAGAAAAGAAGGCAGAATAAAAAAAGAAAATGAAATAAAGAGAAAAATCAGAACGCATGATGATGAACAATGTCATAATGTGCGTTCTGATTTTTTTATTGTTTTAACTTGATATTGACGAGTTGGTTAAAGATTTTATCGAGTTTTTCTGGATACTCCATAAAAAATAAGCTGCAGTTTTCATCGAAATCGCTTTGATAATTCCATTCTCCGATAGCTGTAATCACTGAATCGAAGACGCGTGCGACAAGTTCAATCGGGACTTCATTCGGAATATCGATTTTATCTTCGTTATCGATAATATCTTGGCGCAATTTTTGAATAAATAAAGATGTGACCGTTTCAAAGAATTCTTTGTCATGACGCTGTTTGATGTCGATTTTGTCTACAGGGTGGCTCATGAAAATATTGAGTGATTGGAAAGGCTGTCTGATACGTTCTCTGATGTCTGTTTCAAAGTAGTCTTGTGTAATATCATTCACCAAATAGGTTAATAGGTCGTATTTATCATAAAAGTGCTTATAGAAAGTAGTGCGGTGAACCAGTGCTGTTTGGCAAATCATATTTACAGTGATATTTGAAAACATCTTCTCTTCAAGCAATTGAAAGAGTGATTGGGATAATGCACGTTTGGTTTTTATAACACGCAAATCATTTTGATTCATAAATAATCTACATCTCCTTTATCTTGTCGTCTAAGTATATAGAACAGCTGAATTATAGCTAGAAATTTACAGCTCAGCCTGTACAATATGAATTATAAATAAACTACTGTGTAGATTAAACTATACTGTATATTTGAGAAGGAGGCAATGAATTGGCAAATTTTCTTTATAAACTCGGGTCATTTATCGCAAAACATAAGTGGTGGGCCATAGTCGCATGGATTGTAGTCTTGTTGGCTGTTATCGTACCGATGACATTCAACGCGCCGAAATTTGATAACGATATCAAAATGACCGGGCTGAAATCGATAGATACGAATAAAAAAATTGAGAAGCATTTCGATATAGATAGTGAAAAAGCAACCATACGTGTTGTCATGAAATCTCATACTAAAGACGGCATCGTTAAAGAAGGTGTCATGAAAGATGTGAAACAAACACTAGATGACATCAAGAAAGATGACAAACATGTTGAAAAAGTTGCAGATCCTTATAAGAACAAACAAATCAGCAAAGATAAAACGACCTTGTTTACAGATATCCAATATGATTTAAGCATGACATCCATTCAAGATAAAAACATAGATAAAGTCAAAGATCACTTAGATGATTTAAAAGATAAACATAATATACAAACGGAATTGACAGGCAATGGTATGAGCGGCAATGTCGAAGTCGGCGGTATGTCAGAAGTAATCGGTATTGTTGTGGCATTTATTGTGCTTCTGATTACATTCGGTTCCTTTGTCGCAGCAGGTCTGCCGATTATTTCTGCGGTCCTTGGTTTAGTCACAAGTGTCGGTATTATCGGCTTTATGACGCATTTTACAGATGTGCCGAATGTCACATTGACATTGGCGGTAATGATAGGACTAGCAGTCGGTATCGACTATGCACTCTTCATTCTCTTCCGCTACAGACAAATTATTAAAAATGAATCCAGTGTTCCTAAAGCGGTAGGATTAGCACTAGGGACAGCCGGCGGAGCTGTTATTTTCGCAGGACTGACTGTCATTATCGCAGTCTGCGGTCTTGGTTTAGTCGGTATCAAGTTCTTAGGTATTATGGGTTATATGTCTGCGATCAGTGTACTCTTTGCGGTCTTAAGTGCATTGACACTGGTACCTGCATTGATCAGTTTATTCCATAAATACATTCGTCCTAAGATCGAAGGACAAGGCCGTAAATCAGCCGATACAGGATGGTCTAAATTTATAGTCAAAAGTCCATTAGCTGCAGTGCTGATCGGTTTGATTATTTTAGTTACAGTTTCTGTACCTGTATCGCATATGCGCTTAGGAATTCCTGATGACGGAGTTAAACCTGAAAGCACGACACAAAAGAAAGCTTACGACATTATGAGTGATAAATTCGGAGAAGGCTTTAATGGTCAAATTCCGATGATTATCAATGTGAAAGATAAAAAAGATGATCCGCAAGCTATGCAGAAGGATTTAAAACAGCTTATGGGCGATATCAATGATATGGACAATGTGGAATTAGTTTCACCGCCGCAAATGAGCAAGCATAATGACTATGCTTTAATTACAATTATTCCAAAAAATGGTCCGCAAGCAAAAAGTACAGATGACTTAGTAAAAGATTTAAGAGATTATAATGATGATGCGAAAGATAAATATGGTTTCTTAACTGAAATCTCAGGTACCAATGTAATCAACATTGATATGTCTAAGAAACTTAATGACGCAATTCCAGTCTTTGCGGGCATTATTGTCTTATTAGCATTTGTATTATTAATGCTCGTCTTTCGTTCGATTATCATTCCGCTTAAAGCGGTACTCGGTTTCATCTTATCCTTAACTGCCACACTCGGCTTTACGACATTAGTGATGCAAGACGGCTTTATGAAAGAACTATTCGGTATTCATGAAACAGCACCGGTATTGGCCTTCTTGCCAGTCATTGTCATCGGTATATTATTCGGACTTGCGATGGACTATGAAGTGTTCTTAATGTCTCGAGTACATGAAGAATACAGCAGAACCCGCGATAATGTGCATGCGATCAAAGTCGGATTGAAAGAAAGCGGTCCGGTTATTATTGCTGCAGCCTTGATTATGTTCAGTGTCTTCTTAGCCTTTGTGACACAAGAAGATGTGATGATTAAAACAATGGGTATTGCTTTAGCCTTCGGGGTACTGTTTGATGCCTTTGTGGTAAGATTGATGATTATTCCGGCATTGACATTACTCTTCGGCAAAGCTTCATGGTATCTGCCGGCATGGCTGAACCGTATCTTGCCGAAATTCGATATTGAAGGACATGCTTTATCATCTATGATGACACATGAAACATATATGCCAGAACAGTCATCGCAAGCGCAGCATAATTCTGCAGTAATGTCTCAAGCATCCTCTCAAACACACGAACTTTACAATGCATTGCGTCAGCAATCCAACTCAGATGATGTGTTATATGCGGCGTTATTAATGTATGCGAAAACGCATCATAAAGACATTTATCATAGATTTGCGAGCGAGTCTGACACAGTACATCCTAAACCGACAGCAGCACCGAGCATGAACAAGGATTCACAAGAGCAGCAAGCACTATATGACTTGCTTCAAAGTCAGAACCGAAATATCAGCGAGATGAACGCAATCATTAAACAATTCATGGACAAAGATAATCACAAGCATTAGAACAAGAAGAATGCCTTGTATAAATCAAACCATTTTATTAAAAGCTGGCCTTTGCAGGCCGGCTTTTTTGTGTTCGTTTCAAAACTTAATAGCATCATGATATAATTCTCCTTAAAATATCATTGGGTAATCAAGAAAGAGAGAAGGATACTATGCTATATACAATCACTTCAACATTGCCGCCGGATCATGGAGGCAGGACGAAAGCATTGTTAAAAAGAATTAAGTTTCTCTATGAAGAATTAGGGATTCAACAAACGATCTTAACGACGAATTACAACATAGAATATCCGCAAGTATTATCAGAATTCAGAGCACAGGGGGCTTTGAATTCAGCAACCGAAGTTATTAATATTTATGACTGGCTGTCTGGATTTAATTTGTTTAATATTCCAAAAACACGCTTTAAACGTGAATTTAAATATGCTGAACAGCCTGTTCGTTTATCTGGATATACCTCTAAGACGAATAAAACAGGCGACGTTGTGCGTTATTATGATGCAAAGGCAGAAACATATTTAATGTATCGCAAGTATTTCCAAGACTCAGATGTAGTGAAGTTTGAAGATATGATGTCGCCAGATACGAAACATAAGCTGATACGCTATGAATATAACCCGTACGGTTATTTGCATAAAGAAAGCCGTTATGCAGCCGCAAGCAATATAAAAGTTTCAGAAACACTGTATGATTTGGACGGCAATGCTTATTGCCAAAAATTCTTTGAAACCAGCAAGCCGCATCAAGCACATACGATTTTGCTGCTGCATCAAGGACGTATTACGCATAGTTTCAAATCAGATAAAGCACTCTTTGCTTATTTCTATAATGCCTTGTTCAAAGATGGGGACATTGTCTTTAATGATGCGCGTTTGCTTGATCGTCCGCTGCTTGATACACAACATGATATTAAACGTTTAATGGTCTTTCACAGTACGCATTTAACAGAAGAAGGGAACATAAAGGGATCGTTCAAAACAGCACTTCTGAATCCTCAGCACGTCGCTTATTATTTAGTGCTGACAGAGCAGCAGAAAGCAGATATTCTTGCTGAAACTGATGTGCCGAAAAATCAGATTGCAGTTATGCCGCACTTTATCGAAGCGAGTGAACTGAAGGAAGTTGAAAGGAAAGATCAGTTTGTTTATTTAGGGCGTTTCTCTAAAGAAAAACAAATCGACCATATTGTTAAAGCATTTAAAACCTTTAAAGATAACGGTTATTCAACAAAATTAAAGCTTTATGGTGCAGTGCCAGGAGCAGAACGTGATAGAATTGAACAATGCATTAAAGACAATCAGCTGGAAACAGAGGTTGAAATCAAAAGTTTCACGTCTGACCCGAACCAAGTCTTTCGAGAATCGCTGGCATCCTTCTTAACAAGTACGTATGAAGGTTTCGGTTTAGCGATGATGGAAAGCATTAATGAAGGGTGTCCAGTGATTGCTTATGATGTCCGTTATGGTCCGAATGAAGTGATTATCGACGGCGAGAACGGGTATTTAATAGAGCCCAATAATATAAAACAATTAGCACAAGCAATGATGCAGGCAGCAGATCAGCCGCTCAAAGCTGTGCACACGCGGGAAAAGTTGACACCAGAAGCCGCAAAAAATAATTTTGAAGCATTGTTCCAAGCTCTGGTAAAATAGAAAACGTGTGAAAAAAATATGCATCACAAAACGTTATGCGTAGAAATGTGACAGAACACATAGATAAAAAGTAAGGAGTTCCTAATACCATGAATGAGTTAACGGTAATTATCACATACTACAACAAAGAAGAGTATATTCAAGCTTGTATCGACAGCTTGAAACACCAACGCAATCAAGATTTTGATATTATTATTGTCAATGATGGTTCCAAAGATGGTTCTAAAGCTATTTTAGACGAAGCATTGAAAGACTATGACAAGAACGTTCAAGTTATTGATTTTGACAACAACCAAGGACATGCCCATGCACGTAATGTCGCAATGGAACATGTACAAACACCCTATTTTATGTTCTTAGATGCGGATGATGAATTAGCATCTTATGCGATTCAATATTATCTTAAGCACGTGAACGGCTTAGATGCACTGATTGCGCCGATTAATAACTTTACATTGAATCAGCCGCAATATATTGATCAGAATAAAATCAGATTAGAATATATGAACACGAAAACAAACCCGAATTCATTCTTAAGAAAGAACACTGCATGTAATATTTTATTCAAAACATCGATTGTACGTGCACATCACATTGAATTCGATGAAAGTTTGAAGACATATATTGATAATTCATTTGTTGTGAATTACATCAATTATGCAGAGCGCTTTGTGCGTATTTTAGGTTTCCCATTCTACTTCAGAGGGGAAGTTTATGATCCGTTTGAAACTGAACAGCTGACGCAGCAAAGTTTTGATCAGTTATTCGAAGATTATGCGGATGCTTATCTTCAAACAATAAGCAAAACCAAAAATAAAAAAGTACGCCAATTTATGACTAAGAAATTATCTTCTCGAATCCGCAAAGGTTTCGACCCTGCGAACAGAGAGAATATAAAGCATTACAAAGCGCATCAAGATACATTGATTCGTCTTGCGAAAAAATCAAAATGGTCATTGTTAAATGAAGGCGGCACATTATTTAAAATAGAAATGCTTGCTTTGATGCTTAATCAGCCTGACTTTGCTTATTCATTGAATAAATATCGCGGTATGCTGCGCCATGTGAAAAATATTGTACTGAGAAATAAAAGCAAAAACCGCTCGATGTATCAGTTAACAGACCAGCAAGAAAATGTGTCTGATCAAACCATTGTATTTGAAACATTCGGCGGTAAGAATTACAGCGATAGTCCAAAATATATTTATGAATATATGCAGAAGTATTATCCGTACTATAACTATGTATGGGTATTGAAAAATCCAGATAAAACTTATGTGCCTGGTAATGCACAAAAAGTTAAAAAGGGTTCAAAAGCATACTATGAAGCGTATTCTAAAGCACGTTACTGGGTCGCAAATGCCAGAACACCATTGTATTTGAATAAAAAAGCAAACCAAACTTATATTCAAACATGGCACGGAACACCTTTAAAACGTTTGGCAAATGATATGAAAGTCGTACGTATGCCGGGTACAACAACACCTGCTTATAAACGTAATTTCAGAGAAGAAACAGAACGTTGGGATTATTTAGTTTCACCGAACCGTTATTCTACTGAAATCTTTGAATCAGCATTCTGGATGGATAGAGAGCGTATTCTTGAAATCGGTTATCCGCGTAACGATGTCCTCGTGAATCGTCATGATGATAAAGCATATATCGAAGAAATTCGCGAGAAACTTAATATTCCTAAAGGTAAAAAGGTCATTACGTATGCACCGACATGGCGCGATGATGAATTTATCAAAAAAGGCAAGTATACGTTCCAGCTTAAAATCGATTTAGAGAACCTTTATGAACAGCTTGGCGACGACTATGTCATCTTATTACGTATGCATTATCTGATTGCGAATGCCTTAGACTTAACAGGTTATGAAGACTTTGCGATAGATGTTTCTAACTATGATGATGTTTCAGAAGTCTTCTTGATTTCAGATGCCTTGATTACGGATTATTCATCTGTGATGTTCGATTACGGTATCTTAAAACGTCCGCAATTCTTCTTTGCCTATGATATTGAAAAATATGATAAAGGCTTGCGCGGTTTCTATATGGATTATAAAAACGACTTGCCGGGTCCTATCTGTACAGATCCGCATGCCTTAGCAGAAAGTTTGAAAGACTTGCCGAAAGTTGAAGCACAATATCAAGATAAAATCGATGCATTCTATAATCGTTTCTGCAGTATTGAAAACGGTCAAGCATCAAAATATATCGGCGAAATGATTCATGAAGGAATTGAAAAAGAATAGTCATCAGCATAAAACTGTCCTTTTGGGGCAGTTTTTTTGCGTTGATAGACCTATTTGGGGCTATAGTAAGTATGAGGTGAAAGTTATGAGCCGCACAAAAACAAAAGTTATCTATACAATCGGGCATTCTAATCATGATGAGGCTGCCTTTTTAGAGATGCTGCAAGCGTATGATATTAAGGTCTTAGCGGATATACGTGCATTTACAAAGAGCCGCAAACATCCGCAATTTAAAGATGACAATATGAAAGCATGGCTGAGCAAAGCAGGCATCGCTTATCAGCAATTCCCGTTATTAGGCGGACGCAGACAGCCGAGTGAAACAGTAGGCCGCAGTTTAAACAGCGGATGGCAGAATGAATCCTTTCATAATTATGCCGATTATACGTTAACAGATGATTTTAAATCCGGTATTCAAGCATTAGAGAAAACTGCACAAAGCAAACCTGTTGCATATATGTGCTCAGAACATCATCCTGCACGCTGTCATCGTCTCATCGTCAGCAACTATTTAGCTGCGCATGGCTGGGATGTGTATCATATTATGCAGAATAACAAGGGAGAAATCATTGCAACACCACACAAGCTGGGACAATGGGGCGCAATGCCGATTATTGAAGATGACGGTGAAGTAGTCTATCCGAAGGAAACAGATTAAAGCACTCGTGTTTAGACAGGTCATGCCTGTCTATTTTTTATGAAAAAATTAAAAAATTGCTGCAATTGTGTGGCAATCTTTTATAAAAAATGAGATCCTGCATATAAGTAATGAAATATTTTTGTGAGCGGAGGATACATATGAAAAAGTTAATCAGAGTTGTAGGTGCAGTGATAGAACACCAAGGTAAAATTTTATGTGCACAACGCAGTGAACAAATGAGTTTGCCGTTATTATGGGAATTTCCAGGCGGTAAAATTGAACAAGGCGAAACAGATATTGAAGCGTTAAAACGTGAAATTCAAGAAGAAATGAAATGTGATTTAGAAGTAGGAGAAAAGGTAACTACTACCACACATGAATATGATTTTGCGATTATCGAATTAACAACGTATCGTTGTACTTTGCAGAAAACAATGCCGACATTAACTGAACATAGCCAAATTCAATGGTTGGCACCTGCGGATTTACATCAATTAGAATGGGCGCCAGCAGATATTCCTGCAGTCGACTTGCTTGTTGAACAAGGGTAATGCTTATGGAACATTTAATTGATGATTTGACCCAATCGCTTCATAAAGGGTTTATTGATCGTTCTCTTGTACATCAAGGACATCATGTACCGAAACTGGTACTTAATAATCGAGAAGAGAATGTCCTGGCAACACTGATTGATGAGTTGGAAAAATGTCAGTCGTTTATGATTTCAGTCGCCTTTATTACACCAAGCGGTCTGCAAAGTCTGAAGTCGCATTTGTTTGATATGGCACAACGCGGAGTTAAAGGTAAGATATTAACGTCCAATTATTTAGGTTTCAACACTCCAAAAGTGTATGAAGAATTGATGAAACTCGATAATGTCGAAGTACGTGTGACAGATGTCTCAGGTTTTCATGCGAAAGGTTATATTTTTGATCATGAGGCTTATTCTACGTTAGTCGTAGGAAGTTCGAATCTAACTTCTAATGCTTTGAAGGTCAATTATGAACATAATATTTTATTATCTTCTCATCAAAACGGTGACTTAGTCCATAAAGTAAAAGACCAATTCAATGACTTGTGGGAAGAGAGTACACCTTTAACAGAAACTTGGATTGAAGCATATCGAGAAGTCTATCAGCCGCAAATGACGCAACGTTTATTTGAAGAAAGTCAGAAACAAACGCTGTTAGAAAATAGAATACATGAAGCGATTAAAATCGAACCGAATCTGATGCAGGTAGAAGCATTGAAAGGGTTAGATGCAATGCGTGCACAAGGAGAAGATAAGGCACTGATTATATCTGCGACTGGAACAGGTAAGACGATTATGTCTGCGTTAGATGTCCGTGCATTTAAGCCTAAGCGTTTTTTATTTGTTGTGCATAGTGAAACCATCTTAAATGATGCATTGGCAGCGTATCGCAAAGTGTTGGCAGATGAAAATGAAGCAGACTTTGCGAAACTGACAGGGACTGAGAAGCATTTGGATGCGAAGTATTTATTCGCGACAGTTCAAACGATGTCCAAACCTGACATCTATCAACAGTTTGACCCAACTACCTTTGATTATATTGTCTTTGATGAAGCACACCGTTCAGCAGCTGCTACGTATCAACGAATTTTCCATTATTTCACACCGAAGTTTATGTTAGGTATGACAGCGACACCTGAACGAAGCGATGATTTAAGTGTCTTTGCGCAATTTAATCATAATGTAGCGTATGAAATCAGGCTTCAAAAAGCACTAGAAAGTGAAATTTTATGTCCATTCCATTATTTTGGTGTTTCAGATTATATTCAAGAAGGCCAAGTTGTGAGTGATAATACGAAAGATTTGAAGCTGTTAGCATCTGAAGACCGTGTGAAATACATTTTAGAGAAAACACATTATTATGGATATTCTGGTGATGAATTAAAAGGCTTAATCTTTGTCAGCCGCAAAAAAGAAGCGAAAGCTTTAGCACAAAAATTAAATGACAAAGGCATACCGACAGAAGCTTTAACTGGTTCAGATTCGCAAAAACATCGCAATGCAGTGATTCAGCAATTAAGAGATGGAAGCTTGAATTACATTATTACCGTAGATTTGTTTAACGAAGGGATCGATATTCCCGAAATCAACCAAGTTGTGATGTTACGGAGTACACAATCAAGTATCATCTTTGTACAACAATTAGGACGTGGTCTTCGTAAGAGTGCGAATAAAGATTTTGTGACAGTCATTGATTTCATTGGAAACTATAAGAATAATTATATGATTCCGATAGCACTGTCAGGGGATTATACTCATAATAAAGATAAATATCGCAAGTTTATTTCAGACTATGCACCGTTAAAAGGTGTTTCAACAATTAATTTTGAAGAAGTTGCTCAAAAGAGAATTTTTGATTCGATTCAAAGTGCGACTTTAAATGATAAACGTATTATTTTTAAAGCATTTAAAGAAGTGAAAGCACGTATCGGTCGAACACCTGAATTAATGGATTTCATTCATCAGCACTCGATTGCTCCGCAAGTGATTTTATCTAAGTATAAAAATTATGAAGAATTTCTAATAGAAAAAACAGATATTACTGAACGTATCTCTGAAAATGCCTTTAAGAATCTAACGTTCATCTCTCGAGAACTCGCAAAAGGTTTAAAGCATACAGATCATACGACACTAGAACTGTTAATGAAACAAGATGAAAGCTTTGAGCAATTAGTAGATAAGCTGCGACAAAGCGATAGTGAGGTTGAACCAGCGGATGTACGTACCAGTCTAAAAATACTTGACGAAACGTATTTCAGTGAAAATATTGATGAGAGATATGGTACTCCCTTGGTAGAATGGGATAAAGACACCAATCGAATTAAACTCACTGAGCAGTTTAAAGCAAACTTATGTAATGAAGCCTTTCGACGTCATGTGGAAGATTTAATTGCCTTAGCAAAATATAATCATGAACATGTTTATCGCAATCAAAATAAGCTGCTTCTATATGAACGTTATTCCAGACAAGATTTTGTAAAAATTATGAATTGGGATAATGATGAATCCGGAGTGATTAACGGTTATAAACAAAAACATCAGACATTGCCGATTTTTATCACGTATCATAAACGAGAAGATATCAGTGACAATACAGCGTATGAAGACCAATTTATCAATCAAAATGAATTAAAGTGGTTCACACGTGCTCCGAGAACGTTGGACTCTGATGAAGTAAAAAAAGTGATGCAGCATCAAGAACGCAATACTCCAATGTATCTGTTTATAAAGAAAGAAGATGGTGAAGGAACAGACTTCTATTATTTAGGTAAAGCTCGCTTTATGCCGGGTACTGAAGCACAAACGAAGATGCCGGATGGCAAAGATGTAGTCACAATGCATCTTGCTTTAGATACGCCAGTTCGAGATGACATTTACCGTTATTTAGTTGAAAAATAAATGAACAAAGCCCGAGAGTATGAAATAAGCTTTATTTTGTATCTCGGGCTTTTTGACATGAAAAAAGCGAACCTCATAAGAGATTCGCTTAAACAGTCTAACTGTTATTATGCTTTGTTTACAGATGCATCAAAGATTGAATCGATCGCATCTTGTAATTTATTGTTGAATTCTTCGTCTGATTGTTTAACGTTCAAGTCAGTCACTAACGCACGAGAGAAGCTTGCGATTAATCCGTCATTTTGTTTCAAGATTTTGTTTGCTTCTTCACGGCTGTAACCGCCAGATAATGCTACGACACGAACAACTTGAGGGTGGTCGATAAGTGCTTTGTAAGTGTTCGCTTTTGTTGGAATAGTTAATTTCAACATTACGAATTCGTCTTTGCTTAAGTTATCTAATTCAGCTTTGATAGCTTCAGCTAAGTTTGCTTCGATAGCTTCTTTGTCTTTTGAATGAATGTTGACTTCTGGTTCGATGATAGGTACTAAACCAGCCGCAATGATTTCTTTTGCAACTTCGAATTGTTGTTTAACAACTTTTTCGATACCTTCTTTGTTGTTTTCTAAAATGTTAGAACGCATTTTAGTACCGAAGATATGACGTTCGTTAGCACGTTTCAATAATTTGTCTAAGTCAGGAATAGGTTTCATGACTTGAACGCCTTCGCTTTCTTCAGCTAAACCTTTGTCGACTTTCAAGAATGGAACAATGCCTTTGCTTGCTAAGAAATCGCCTGTGTATTGTCCTTCGATTTCACGATCCATTGTTTGTTCGAATAAGATAGCTCCTAAGATTTTGTCTCCGTTGAAAGCAGGTGAAGTGATGATGCGTGTACGCATTTCGTGTACAAGGTCAAACATTTCATCGTCGTTTGAGTATTCATTTTCTTCAACGCCATAAGCTTTAAGCGCTTTAGGAGTACTTCCACCGCTTTGGTCTAATGCTGCGATAAATCCTTTACCATTTTTAATTTTGTCAAATTGTTCTTGGTTCATTTATTGACACTCCTCTTTTTCGCATTATGCTATATCTCTTTCATCTATAGTATGGTAAAAAATAGCCGATTTCGCAAATGCTTCAACTCACATTTGAAAAATAAATCACAAAGATACAAATTATCCTAAAATTTATAACAAAGAAGGACATAATGCGTCTTAGTTATATTCAATCAGAGTGAAATTAAGTTACAATGAGGACAAGGGAAAGTAGAAAGGGTGAAGCAGATGCGTACAATTGAAACTTTGTTTGCAGGCGGTGTTGAAACAGTAGGCCATGCGGATGCTGTGAACAAATTAGAACAACAATGGATGACTGCTGCATTTAAAAAGCCGATGAAAAATCCGGTATTTTTGACTCATACTGGATTAGAAGGCGATGATGTCGGAGATAAGAAACATCATGGAGGGCCTGAAAAAGCCTTGTTTGCCTATAGTGTAATACATTATGAGAAATGGAGAGAAGAATATCCTGATACAACATTCGACGCAGGAACGAATGGAGAAAATGTATCGGTGTCTGATATGGACGAAACTTCAGTTTGTATCGGAGATATTTATCGTGTCGGAGAAGCACTCGTACAAGTGTCGCAGCCGCGCAGACCTTGCTGGAAACCGGGACGCCGCGTCGGCTGGATAGAGTTCGGCAGACGTATTCAAGAGACAGGACGTACAGGCTGGTATTTTCGTGTCTTAGAAGAAGGACGTATTCAACAAGGCGATACATTTGAATTAGTAGAACGGCCTTGTCCAAAATGGTCGATTGCTGAAATGAATGATGTCTTATATCATCATACTGACAATGTACCTTTAATGCGTCGTTTAATGGAATGCGAATACACACCAGAATCATGGCAGCACGAATTAAAGCAGCTGATTGAAGGTCAAACTGTGGACCATACACCGAGATTATATGGACCTAACATTTAATTGATAGACAATAAAAGACACATGCGCCAAAAAATGGTCGCATGTGTCTTTCTTTTGCAGGTTAAAACCTGTCCGTATCACCGAAAACGAAGGGGAGACAATAGACGGTGATACGTGTATGACAGGTTAATGTTATGATTGGCAGTGATTGGATAGGTTAAAATTATCCAGTGTGGTTGCACGCTAACATCTTCAATTAATCATTGGGGTTTGATCTGTGCAACTTTCTTATGCCATTTTTTTATGGAACATCGAATGCCATTTCATTGAGGAGGGTTATTACTCAACGATAGGACGAATGTACCTGTTTTGTATCAAATATGAGCTTTCTTTTTTTGCATAAAATCGGGCTGTGGTATTTTATGCAATGTAATTCGTATCATTGATTTATATGGGTTTTTTCTAAATCATCCAAGGACGGTTATTCGGAACACGCCGTTTCTGCTGGGTTGGGAGTTTATCTTTAGAAACAATTCGCGGTTCCTGACCGGCTTCGATTCTCTTTTTTAATTTTGAATCAATCTTTGAAGTATGAAATGGGACAAAGACGCGTTTTGCATCTTGATGGCAGTCAGGGCAAACTGCAAAATCATGGTTATCATTCATAGATTGATTTAAGGTAAATTCTCCGTGATCAGGACATGCATAAGTGTAATTCGGCATTACTCATCAGGCTCCAAACTCGGGACGATATCATCTTTAAAGATTTCACGCGGGATTGCGATAGTACAACATGCGTTCGGAACGTCAACGATACCAGCAACAGTACCTTGAACGGGAGCAGTTCCTAACAACATGTAAGCTTGTTCGCCTGTAAAGCCGCGTGTTTTCAAGAATTCAATAGCATTTAAGCACGCGTTGCGATATGCAGTATTCGCATCGAGATATTGCTGCTTGCCGCTGAATTCATCTACCGAAATACCTTCGAATACAATGTAATCTGTGTAGTTCGGCATAACTGGTCCAGGTTTGAAAGCTGGGTTTTGTTTGATTTGATATTTTTCCATGCCGTTTTTAATCACGTTGACACGTAAATCAATCCATCCCGGCATTTCAATTCCGCCGCAGAATGTGATTTCGCCGTCGCCTTGCGAGAAGTGCAGGTCGCCTACAGATAATTTCGCGCCTTCAACGAAGACAGGGAAATATACACGCGAACCTTTAGATAAGTTTTTAATATCGCAGTTACCGCCATTTTCTCTTGGTGGGACGGTTCTTGCGCCTTCTTTAGCAACACGGTCGAAATCTTTACCTTCTAACGTACCAAGCACTACAGCATCTTCTTCCGGTAAGTTGGCTAATACCGGTTCTCTGTTCGGATCTGTATCTACCAATGCTTGTTCACGTCGGTTCCATTCATCCAACATTTCTTGTGATGGCGCAACGCCGATTAATCCTGGGTGGATTAACCCGACAAATTCTACGCCGGGTACGTGACGACTTGTCGCATAAATACCGTTGAAATCCCAAATGGACTTTTGAGCATTCGGATAATGGTCGACTAAGAAACTGCCGCCATTGGTTTTATCGAAAATACCGTTAAAGCCCCATTCATGTTCTGGGAATGCACCGATATCTAAAATATCAACGACTAACAAATCGCCAGGTTCTACGCCGTTTACATATACGGGACCGCTTAATACATGTACACGGTTTAAATTGACGTATTTGATGTCGCTCGGGTCGTCATTGTTTGAAACTTGACCATCGGTCCAGTCCAAACACTCCATACGAAATGACTCTCCTGGCTCAACTGAAAATGCAGCCGGAATATCCGGATGCCATCGGTTGTGTCCGGGATGCGCTTGCTGATCCATTTTCTTATTCAAATCCACACTAAATAATTTCTTAGGCATATGCCTACCCCCTTGCCGAAATAATTTGTGACTGAATGATTCTGACTAAAATTACTATTCCCAAAAAGTTACATTTTAAACCAAATATTCAGAATTTTTGTAAAAGTTTTTAATATTTTGTTAAGAACAGGGTGAATATGAAATAATAAAATCGAAAATAAAAAGAAGAAGGTGACTTCCTTGAGAAAGGTAATGCGTTATGGTTTGGCAGGGTTGTTTGGTTTAGCAGGAATCATGCACTTCATACGTTTAGAAGGTTTTACACGTATTGTGCCGAAGTATTTGCCTTTACGCAAAACAGCAGTAGTTGTGACAGGCATCATCGAGTTATGGATCAGTGCAGTACTGTTCATCAAACGTCCAAGTCAGAAATTCAAACAAGGCATAAATGCCTTTTTGCTTGCGGTCTTTCCGGCTAACATCTATATGGCACGTAAACAATTGCCGCTAGGGGATATACAGCCGCCTAAATGGGCACTTTATAGTCGTTTGCCGTTACAATTTATTTTAATGGCAATAATCCGCAAACTATAAATCAGGCTTCATATTGCTTAAGTGCAGGATGAAGTTTTTTTATATTGCAAATTATTTTTAGAATACGCTTACATATGCATGGTTGCTAATCTCAACGGTTTTTCATAAAATGACGCGTTCACAAAAGTGTTGGAAATTGAAAGGAAATAAATAGAATTTCGTTTACTCTTTGAGGAAATTAAGCTATTCTGTTTGTGAAATAATTCACAAATTAAAAACAATCGGATTTGAACTTTGAGGAGGAATCGAAATGACTGAATCAACACAAGCTCAGAATGAAAAACCAGAAACAGAAGTGAACCTGACACAACAAATGATTGATACGCTGGCAGATAACGGTCAGCGTGCGTTGCATCAATTAGCAAAGTTGAATCAAGAACAAATTGATAAGATTGTACATGCGATGGCAATGGCAGCCGTGGATAAACACATGGAAATAGCCAAAGCAGCATATGAAGAAACAGGACGCGGTATCTATGAAGATAAAGCAATCAAGAATCTCTATGCTTCAGAGTACATTTGGGAATCTATCAAATACAACAAGACTATCGGTGTCATCAAAGAAGATGAACAACGCGGTTTAACGTATGTCGCATCGCCGGTAGGTGTAGTGTGCGGTGTAACACCGACGACCAATCCGACTTCTACTACTATTTTCAAAGCGATGATTGCGATTAAAACAGGAAATCCGATTGTATTTGCGTTCCATCCAAGTGCACAGCAATCTTCAACACTTGCGGCAGAAGTAATTTATGAAGCAGCACTTAAAGCAGGTGCGCCTGAACATGTTATCCAATGGATCACACAACCTTCATTGGAAGCCACTAAATTATTAATGAATCACGATAAAATTGCGTTAGTGCTTGCGACAGGCGGCGCTGCGATGGTGAAATCAGCTTATTCTACAGGTAAACCGGCCTTAGGTGTAGGACCTGGTAATGTACCTGCCTATATTGAAAAGTCAGCGAAAATCAAACGTGCTGTGAATGATGTAATTGTATCTAAGACATTTGATAACGGTATGATTTGTGCATCTGAACAAGGGGTTATCGTAGATAAAGCAATTTATAGCGAAGTGAAAAAAGAATTTGAAGCCCATCAATGTTATGTTGTGAAGAAAAATGAATTACCTAAACTCGAAAGCATTGTCATGCGTGAAGATCGCTGTGCAGTCAATGCGAATATCGTAGGAAAACCTGCCGCAGAAATCGCAGCGTCTGTCGGTATTAAAGTACCAGAAGGAACAAAAATGCTGATTGCGGAACTTGAAGGTGTAGGTCCTGATTATCCGCTGTCACGCGAAAAATTATCTCCTGTACTTGCAATGGTAAAAGCAGAGAGTCGTGAAGAAGCATTAGAATTATGCGAAGGTATGCTGGATTTAGGCGGTTTAGGACATACTGCAGTAGTGCATACAGAAGATGAGGAACTTCAAAAAGCTTTCGGTATTCGTATGAATGCATGCCGTGTATTGATTAATTCACCATCAGCTGAAGGCGGTATCGGCGGAATTTATAATGAAATGATTCCATCTTTAACATTAGGTTGCGGTTCTTATGGACACAACTCTGTTTCTCATAATGTTTCTGCAGTCGATTTGATTAATGTCAAAACAATCGCTAAAAGGAGAAATAATATGCAATGGTTCAAACTGCCGTCAAAAATTTACTTTGAGAAAAATTCGCTTTTGTATTTAACACAAATGAAAGACATTGAACGTGTCATGATTGTAACGGATGCAGGCATGGTGAATTTAGGTTATGCCAAACGTGTACAAGAAGTGCTTGCGAGCAGAACAGACGTGCCTGATGTACGTATATTCAGCGATGTAGAACCGAACCCTTCTACGAATACAGTATATAAAGGTTTAGAACTGATGGTTGAATTCCAGCCAGATGTCATTATCGCAATCGGCGGCGGTTCTGTAATGGATGCCGCTAAAGGCATGTGGGCATTCTTTGAACATCCGGATTTATCATTCTTCGGCGCTAAACAAAAGTTCTTAGATATCCGCAAACGTACGTATAAAATTTTACCGGCACAACGTGCACAAATGGTTTGTATTCCGACAACTTCTGGTACAGGTTCAGAAGTGACACCGTTTGCGGTCATTACTGATAGTGATACACATGTGAAATATCCTTTAGCAGATTATTCATTAACACCGGATATCGCAATTGTAGATTCGCAATTTGTGTTAAGTGTACCGCGTTCAGTGACTGCCGATACAGGTATGGACGTATTAACACATGCGATTGAATCTTATGTTTCTGTGTTAGCCAACGATTATACAAGAGGCTTAAGTCTTCAAGCGATACAAATTGTCTTTAATTATTTGAAAGCTTCCGCAAATGACGGCGATCCTGAAGCACGAGAAAGAATGCATAATGCGTCTACTTTAGCAGGTATGGCCTTTGCGAATGCGTTCTTAGGTGTCAGCCACTCTATCGCACATAAAATCGGCGGAGAATACAATATTCCGCATGGACGTACCAATGCGATTTTATTACCGCATGTCATCAGATATAATGCGAAAGATCCGCAAAAACATGCGTTATTCCCTAAATATGATTACTTCAGAGCAGACGAAGATTATGCGGATATCGCACGCTTCTTAGGATTAAAAGGCAAAACAACAGAAGCTTTAGTTGAAGCACTTGCAGATGCAGTTTATGAATTAGGCCAAAGTGTCGGTATTGAAATGAACCTTAAAGCCCAAGGTGTGACACAAGAAGTGTTAGATGCGACAGTAGATCGTATGGCAGAACTTGCATATGAAGATCAATGTACAACAGCGAACCCTAAAGAACCATTAATCAGTGAATTAAAAGCTATTATTATCACAGCTTATGATTATCAAAAATAATTAAGACAACACGACTAAAATTCAATGATGTATTTCTAAGCACGCGCCTTTTTAAGAGGGGGCGTGCTTTTTATATAATTATTAAGTTTGGAACTTTGTTACAAAATAAAGTTATTTATATGTGTATATTGTAATGTTATTTCATATGTGTGATAATGTAAGCGATTACATAAATGCTTATTTCTATTTTTGGGGTACATGGGTAATGAATGAATCTAAAAAGAGGTGAATCAAATGGAATTAGGTTTTTCTGTATATTTAGGAGAACCCTTTGATGAAGATTATATTGAAACAATGCTAGATCAAGGCTGCCGTTATATTTTTACGTCACTCCAAATCCCTGAAGAAGATGAAAAAGTGTATTTAACACGTTTAGCACAATTGGCACAAATCAATGCCCATCGTGCACGTATTATTGCGGATGTGAATACAGATACATTAGCGCGTCTGGATCTTTCTTTAGAAGACCCGCAAGGGATTGAAGATGCAGGTATTGATATTGTGCGTTTGGATGAGGGGGAAGAGCTTGATGTCTTGGCAGATTATGTGGAACAAAAACATGCGGTGATGCTGAATGCGAGTACGGATGCTTTTCGTATTTTAAGAGCGCTGAGCGACCGTGCCATCTCACAAGAGAACATTCTTGTAGCGCATAACTATTATCCGCGACCTGAGACAGGTTTAGACCGTTCTTTTTTCCAGCACATCAATGAACGCTTAAAAGGTGCGTTCCCGGAAATTCAAATTATGGCATTTGTGCAAGGAACAAAACTGCGAGGTCCGATTTATCGCGGCTTGCCGACACTTGAAGCCCATCGCAATATGCATCCTGTAGCCGCTGCATCAGAACTTGAAAGTGATTTATGCGATATCGCTTGTATCGGTGACAGTCAAATCGATGCCTTTTTAATTAAGCAATTCAATCATTACGTCAAACAACGAAAAGTGGTATTACGTACTGACTTAAATCAAGAGAGTCCCTATTTAGGTACGTATCATAACCGTTTAGATGTTGCGCGTGATGTGGTCAGAGCAGAAGAAGCACGACGTCAATTTAAAGATGAAGTCTTGCCGCAAAATGCTGTAGAGCGTCCGACAGGTACCATTACTTTAGATAATCATCTGTATGGGCGTTATATGAATGAGCTTCAAATTACACGTACAGATTTGCCGGCAGATGCGGCAGTAAATGTCTTAGGGCATATTGAGCCGAAAGATATTGATTGTCTCAACTTAATCGCATCCGGTACAACATTTCAATTAATAGGAAGAGAGGAGGAAGACCATGGACTTTAAGAAAATGACAACAGAACAGCGCAATGAGAAAACAAAAAACTTAGATCAATTAAGCACATCAGAGTTTGTGACCTTGATGAATCAAGAAGATCAGATTGTGGCACAAGCAATTGCACAAGAACAGGATTATATCACGCAGGTGATTGATAACGTGATAGCTTCTTTTAAACGAGGCGGACGTTTGATTTATATGGGTGCAGGTACCAGCGGACGCTTAGGTGTCTTAGATGCGGCAGAGTGTGTACCGACGTTCGGTGTTACGAGAGATGATGTTATCGGTTTGATAGCGGGCGGTTCTAAAGCTATGACTGAAGCGATTGAAGGTGCTGAAGATAATTTAGGACTGGGTGCACAAGATTTGCAAGAAATCGAATTGACGAAAGATGACATCGTGATTGGGTTAGCCGCTAGCGGCAGAACGCCTTATGTTATCGGCGGTTTAGAATACGCACAGTCCGTCGGTGCCAATACAGCAGCCATCGCATGTAATAAGGATACGAAAATCGGAGCGATAGCTGATGTCGCTATCGAAGTGGAAGTCGGCCCTGAGATTTTAACAGGTTCGACACGCTTGAAATCAGGTACAGCACAAAAGCTGGTTCTGAATATGATATCGACAGGTGCCATGATCGGTATCGGCAAAGTGTATGAAAATTTGATGGTAGATGTTAAACCTACGAATGAAAAATTGAAACAGCGTGCTTTCAATATCATTTCAGAAGTGACAGGTGCCAGCGAAGAACAAGCTAAGCAGCTCTTTTACAGCAGCAGAGGCAATGTTAAAGCTGCGATAGTTATGGGGCTGCATGATATTAAATATGCGGAAGCATTAGATCGATTGAAAAAGGCAGATGGTTTTATCAGAAGGACTTAAGGAGCGTGAAACGCAATGACAAAAGAGAGAAAGATTGCCCAGGAAATATTAAAGCATGTAGGAGGTAAAGAAAACTTAGAACGTGTGATTCACTGTATGACACGTGTCCGTATGAATATTATCGATTATTCAAAGGTCGATATCGAAGGTTTAAAAGCTATTGATGGTGTCATGGGTGTAGTTGAAGATGATACCCTTCAAGTCATTGTCGGACCCGGTACAGTGAATAAAGTGGCCAATGAAATGAGCGAGATAATCGGAACGCCATTAGGAGAAGATATTTCGCATCATACACATCAATCTGACAAAGCACGCGTAGAAGAAGAAGCGATGCTGTTTAAAACGCAGATGAAAAAGAATCAAAAGCAGTCTAAATGGAAGAAAGTACTGCGTACGATTGCGAATATCTTTGTGCCGTTGATTCCAGCCTTTGTCGGTGCAGGACTTATCGGCGGGATTGCGGCTGTATTAACGAACATGTTATCAGCGGGTGTGATAGAAGGTGCAGTATGGAAACAGCTCACTTTAGTATTTGATATTATCAAGAGCGGTTTGCTTGCGTACTTAGTCATTTATGTCGGAATTAATGCAGCACGAGAATTCGGTGCGACACCAGGACTCGGCGGTGTTATCGGCGGTACGACCATGTTGACAGGGATGACGCCTGAACAGCCGCTCCATAATATCTTTAACGGCGAAGCATTAGCGCCGGGACAAGGCGGTGTGATTGGTGTTATCTTTGCGGTTTGGCTGCTTGCGATGGTTGAGAAGCGCCTGCATAAAATTATTCCGAATGCGGTGGACATTATTGTCACACCTACCATTACGTTATTGATTATGGGTCTGGTCACAATCTTCTTAATCATGCCGATAGCAGGTGTAGTATCTGAAGGGCTATTAGGCATTATCAAGTGGGTATTAGATATCGGCGGTGCCTTCAGCGGCTTTATTCTCGGTGCGACATTCTTGCCGCTCGTAATGTTCGGCTTGCACCAAGTGCTTACACCGATTCATATTGAAATGATCAACCAAGATCATGCGACTTTCTTATTGCCGGTACTTGCGATGGCAGGTGCAGGACAAGTCGGCGCAGCTTTAGCATTATGGGTGAAATGCCGTAAGAATAAGAAAATTATCCGCTTATTAAAAGGCGCATTGCCTGCAGGTATTTTGGGCATCGGAGAACCATTGATTTATGGTGTGACTTTACCATTAGGCCGTCCGTTTATTACAGCTTGTATCGGCGGTGGTATCGGAGGTGCAGTGATCGGAGGCATCGGTCATATCGGTGCGGTCGCAATCGGGCCTAGCGGACTATCATTGATACCACTGATTTATGATAATATGTATCTCGGTTATATTGCAGGTATTCTTGCAGCGTACGCAGGCGGTTTTGCGGCGACTTATTTCTTCGGGACAACGAAGGAAATGACGGCACCACAAGAAATTGATGATTAGGACGTGAAACAGATGGCCAGTGATCAAATATTAATTTATATTCAAGAACATATGACGCAGCTGACAAAACAAGAACAGCTGGTCGCAAAGTATATGGTTGAAGCACCAAAAGCGGTGCTTGCTATGAGTGCACAAGCCATCGGACGACAAACAAAAACCAGTTCTGCTACAGTGATCCGCTGTGTGCATAAATTAGGATTTAAAGGCTTAGTGGAATTAAAACTTGCGCTGTCGCGTGATTTGCCGAAGCATCAAGAAAATGTCTATCAAGAAATAGCACAAGATGCATCGCCGTCTGAAATAAAACGAACGCTCTTTTCCAGAGCGGAATACACATTGAAAACCACAGAAGATTTATTGGAAGACCAAGTGCTGAATCAAGCAGTACAGCGCTTGAGACAATGCAAGAAACTGGTGGTCTTCGGTGTAGGCGCCAGCCATATTGTCGCAGAAGACATCTTTCAAAAGTTTACACGTGCAGACATGCATGTCGTACAGAGTGCTGATGCACATATTATTGCGACAGTTTTGGCAGGCGGAGATGATGAGACACTTATGATAGGCATATCGAATTCAGGACGTAATCAAGAAACATTGCGCTTAGCTGAAGTTGCACAACACTACGGTGTGCCGGTCATAGGTATGACGAGCGGGTTAGATTCAAAGCTAGCACAGGTTTCTGATATTTGTTTAGCACATGGTGCGAGTTCGGAACGGAGTTTGCGTTTAGCCGCAACGAGTTCGTTGATTGCGCAGTTAATGACAGTTGATACATTATTTTATTCTTACTTGTCAAAAGACTATGCATCGCATTTAGAACATCTGAGTCAGACGCGTGAAGCGGTTGATTTATATAAACATGACGAATAAGGTATGATGGCAGTAATGACTAGAGCGAAAGGAACGAGAGAAATGTATGCTTTAGAAGCAGAAGATGCTGTACTGCGTTATGACATGATTGGGCAAGGGCCTATCTTGCTTTTTATTCCAGGTGCCAGCGGTATCAATGACAGTTATATAGAAGCAGCACAAGCATTGAAACATGATTACACGGTCATCCTGCCGGATAGAAGAGGCTACGGCGCAAGCGAACTCACTGCACCACTGCCGGCTTCTATTGCGAATCCGAAAGATACGTATCGGCTGAAACAAGATGTGCAGGATATGAAGGCTATCTTGGAGTCGATTACAGATCAGCCTGTGACAGTCTTTGCGACAGATACGGGTGCTGCAGCGGCACTGCAGTTTGCGTTGGATTATCCAGAATGGATAGAAACTTTATTGCTTCATGAGCCTTTGAATGTGTCAGTTCTGCCAGATGCAGAAGCCTATGCAGCACAGGCAGAACAAATCGTACGGACTGCTATGATAGAGGGTGTACCCGCTGCGATGCGTCAATATGAAAGTATGGTACAGCCCACGCAAACAGATATGAACGTACTGGTAGAAAATACAATTGCACCTTGTGCAGTGTGTTCACCAGATACTGCACAAATGCGAAGCAGGGCTTCTACTGAAATCTGGCTTCAATATGAATTACGACAGTATATGAATTACTCGTTTATTTTTGCACAAGATAAAGCGTTAGCTACAAGCATTATCGTGGTACAAGGAGAAGATTCGAAAGGATCGCTAGGTTATGAAGCGGCAAGTTATTTCAGTCACGTGTTAAAAGCACCGATGGCACAAGTCCCAGGCGGACATTATGGTTATGCACAACAACCTGAAGCATTTGCACAAGCTGTCAAAGCATTATTAACGAAATAATAGATTTAAAAGACTTTTGCGGATGCGAAAGTCTTTTTTACATTCAAAAATAAATTTGAATGTAAAACTTGAAAGTGCTATGCTATATTCAAATACAGATTTGAATGAGGTGGAGAGATGTTTCAAACCACATTGACTGCGGTGGTACTCTATACCGCCACAGCCTTAGATTTATTGGTCATTTTATTAATTTATTTTGCACGTGCGCATACGAAAAAAGAATACAGAGATATTTATATCGGACAGTTTCTCGGTTCAGGCGCATTGATTGTTATTAGTTTATTCTTTGCTTTTGTCTTGCATTACGTACCTGAAAAATGGATGTTAGGTCTATTAGGTTTGATTCCATTATATTTAGGAATTAAAGTTGCCTTGTTTGATGATTGTGAAGGGGAAGAACGTGCGAAAAAAGAATTGGATGAAAAAGGGATGTCGAAACTTATAGGTATTGTCGCACTGGTAACACTTGCCAGTTGCGGCGCTGATAACATTGGATTATTCGTCCCTTATTTTGTGAGTTTAACGCTGCCTAAGTTGATTGTGACACTGATTGTATTTGTGATCATGATTTACTTGCTGGTCCTTTCAGCGCAAAAATTATCAAAAGTACCGGGAATAGGAGAAACGGTTGAAAAGTATAATCGTTGGATTATGGCTGTCATCTATATTGGTTTAGGCCTATATATCATTATTGAAAACAGAACCATTCAAACAATATTAAGTTTCATTTTCTAGAAAGCGAGTGAAATAACTTGGCAGAAGATCAATGCGAGATGAAATACGTGCATGAAGATAAAGTCAAAGACGCAAAAGCTTTTCTGAATACACCGCATACTTTAGAGGTGCTGGATTTATTCAGTGCTATCGGAGACAGTAAGAAGCTGACCATTCTATTGGCTTTGTTTAAAGAAGAAAGGCTATGTGTATGCGATCTTGCGACGTTATTGAATATGAGTATTGCGTCTACTTCTCATCATTTGCGTACTTTGTATAAAAAAGACATTGTTGCTTTTGAGAAAGAAGGAAAGATGGCTTATTACAACATACAAAATCAAGCAGTCCAACAGTTATTACAATATGCATTAGATTTGGAAAATGATTAACAGAACTGCACATTGGAGGTTATGCAGTGATATAACGTCCAGTGTGCGAGCTATGCATACAAAATTAAGCACATTGTGGAATGTAGATAATATGAAACAGCACGCCTTAACAATGTAATTTGTTAGGGCGTGCTGACTTTAGTTAAAAGTTAAATGAAGCAGTTAAGATTGTTCGCGGTCTTTCATTTCACTTTCCCACCATAATGCATCTTTAGGATTCTCTACTACATTTTGGTATTCAGATTGTGAAGCGACGTTCGGGTAAGAACCTCTTAATGACTTGTTGGATGTGGATTTGAACATTAAACCGAAAATAATCAATCCTAATACGTTGATGAGTGTCAGGTAGTATGACGGCGCAATGCGTTGTCCTGTCGTTTCGACAAGCAGTGACAGGATAAATGGTGTCAAACCGCCGAAGATTGCGGCACCGATATTATAAACAAGTGATAATGAACGTAATCTGATTTTAGTATGGAACATGCTCGGCAAGACTGAAGGCATCACGCCTTCAAACGTTGACATGAATAACGCGATAAGCATCAGACCTGCGATTATCATAGGAATCGATGGGTTGGTCATCAGCCAAAATGCGACAACAGAGAATAAACTGTAGCCGATTAAGCCGAACATAACGGTGCGTTTGTTTCCGATTTTGTCGCTGTACCAGCCGAAGAAGAAGACAAACGGAATCATCACGGCCATTGTCAATGTACTAAGAATACTGCCGACAGTACCGCCAAGGTTGATAGTTGAGTTTAGGAATGACGGCATATAGGACAGAACCATGTAGTTTGCGACATTTAAGAATGCGACGCCTGTAAAGGCAACAATGATGTCTTTCCAATAATATTTAAAGATGTCCTTGTAAGTATAAGTTTGGTCTTGTTCATCTTCGAGCGATGTTTCATAAGCCGGACTTTCATCCAAGTGTGTACGAAGTAACACACCGACAATGCCGAGCGGTGCGGCGATGATAAATGGAATTCTCCATCCCCATGAAGCCATTTGGTCATCTGTCAGTAACGAATACATAATCCCTGCAAGCGCAGCAGCGAGAATATTACCGGCAAGTGTGCCGATTTCAAGACCGCTCCCGAGTTTGCCTCTTGCGCGATCAGGTGAAGTTTCTGCGATATAAGTCATCGCACCTGCATATTCGCCGCCAGTTGAAAATGATTGAACTAAGCGCACAATGAGCAATAAGATAGGTGCCCATATCCCAATGCTGTGCTGGGTAGGCAGCAGTCCTAATACCAATGTTGATCCGGCCATCAAGATAATGGTCCAAGACAATACAGCTTTTCTTCCGTGTTTATCTCCGACATGGCTGAAGAAGATACCGCCGATCGGCCGGACGATAAACGCAAAGGCAAAGACTGCGAACGTTGAAACGAGTTGAATTTCTTTTGGCATATTACCGAAAAAGTTAGCACTGATTATCACAGCCATCTGTGCGTATAAACCGAAATCAAACCACTCAATCGCATTGCCGATACCGGTTGCGACAACACTTTTCTTGGCTTGACTTGAGTCAACGCGGTTAATATGTTGTTTGTTAAATTTCATCTCTTTTCCCCCTCTTTAAGTCCCTTAGTTATAGCATAGCCTATACCGTTAAGTGTAAACGGTAACATTTATTTCCTTTCAAGTCAGTACCACAAGCAGAGATAGCGCATAACTTTTAAAAACATTGATTTAATGGGGTTTTAAGAGGGTAGAGGGGTCTGACTTCAGACAACCCGAAGGCTTACCTTGTAGAAAAAGATAAAGAAAAAGAATCAAGACACAGCTGATCTTGATTCTTTCAAGTGATTATTGCATATGATGTCGTTCTTTAAAGAGTGCTTTTCTCATTTGCTGTCTTGCGCCATAGGTACTTTCACGCACTAATTTTTCGTTGCGCATACCTGCACCGATTGCACCTGCGATGGTTGAAAGTGAAGCTGCGAACCATGCGATAGAACAATAAAGTGTGAAAGGTGCTGGATGCGAAAGCTCTAATGCATTGCCTAAAAAGCTTGGCGGCAATAGTATCAGTGATGCAATTAAATAGATAATAAGCAAGGTAATATAATAAATTAATACTGATGTCGTAAGTGTCGTCAATGTGGTTAAGTTATACAGCCTGGTTATTAATTTATTTTCACTATAGCGTTCGCTTTCCCATAAGTTATGAGCCAATATAATCCAAAGAATCATACCGAATACCGCAAGCAAGGACATAATCGTCAGTCTTAATGTGGTAAAGGTATTGCTTAGCTGCCACATTGTAGAGAAGATCAGTCCGGAAGCACCTGTTGTAAAGGCGATAGCGATGACACTATTCATACTTTTCATTAATCGCAACGGGTTATTCGCAAACGTCATACCGCTTAATAATCGGAAGTACCCTGAAGCTTTTGAAGCGACAATATAACGAATGTGCATCGTATGCGTATCATCGGTATAGGTTCTCAACTTTCTTAAGTTGGAGAAAGGGAAGATGTTGCGGTAAGCATCTTGATGATTTTCATGATTATTATTTTGATTCGGATGGTCGCGAAACAGGACATTGATTTCATGTATCACGGTGATGACGGTTTTTTCTAACCGTTTCGTCAATGGACGCCATCCGTATGCAGGGATAGAAATAATACTTGCGCCGTTTTCTTCGTTGATATCGACGGCTATAACGGATTCGTTATCATGAAACAAAGGCAAATCCGTTAAGCTGATAATATAATGCCAGTTATATTTATCTAAGAAGTTTTCTGTTTTTTGGTAAGCCAAATCAGCTTCTTCAGCTGAACCGGTCAACTCATCAACAACGACTTCGATTTTCCATTGGAATTGCGAAGAGATATTATCCTGCAGAAGTTGAGGCAAAGTATCCACAAGTTTGCGCGAAAGCTGATTTGCGATACCCGGCGCTGCGACGATACCTACTACAAGCTCTTGCATAACATGCGGCCTCCTTTCTTAATTATGAGATTGTGATTGGTTTTTTGTATCATCTGATGAATAGTAATTCGAAGCTTCCCATCTTTTAGCTTCTTCGTAACGTGCACGTTGACGATAAGAATAAGTCATTGCACGAATCTTTTGTTCGTTCTCTACAGAAGCACCGAGTGCACCTGCTAAGAATCCAAGTGATGTCACAAACCATGTCAGATATAAGAACTGAGCTATCGTACGTGTACCTTCGTTGGATGTACTCATGTTATATAAATCATTAGGCACGAACAATGCGACACTGATCATTAAGAGTGCAAATAGAATTAAATAACTTAATACGATAATAATGAGCAGTGTAAACACCGTTGTGATGTTATAAACAGTACGATAGGTTCTTGTCGTCATTGTAGTAGGATATCCCCATAACGAATGGGCATACATAATCCATAAGACCATACCGCCGATGGCCAGCGTGGTCATGAAAATAAAGCGTAAATTAGAATATTCAATACTCAATTGCCAAGGTGTTGAGAAAATCGTTAAATAAGTTGCGGTCGCAAAAGAGAGTGAAATAATCTTTTTGAAATTGGGGATTTCTTTCCAAGGCTGATTCGCTCTAATCATTCCTGCTAAGAGTAAAATCCAGCTGATTATCAGAGGACTTAAGATAAATTTAGTCGTAGTTTTAGAATGAGAGCTTTGATCGCCTTCTTCTTGTTCATCCTCCGTTAACATATCGTTTTCTTGTTTATCATCCAGTATCGTATGTTCGGGTTTGATGCGGGTAAATAAAGACAAGTTCAAATTGCGTTTGGTTTTATCTTGTTCGTTATGGTAAAGATAAACCGTTTCCGCAAAGTAAAGCAGACATTGTTTAAGCTTTTGTTTCACCCTGATAAAACCTAAGGCAGGTATCGAAACCAAACCTGTTGCCATCGGTTCATCTAAATTTCCGACAACTACCTTTTTCCCTTCTACAATAGGTAAGTCTGTTACGACAATCGCATAGTCCCATTGATGTTCATCTTTGATGGATTTCGCAAAGTCTAAGCTCTTATTAACATCTTCCGCTGAACCGATGAGCGGATTTTCGACACATTGGAAATTCCAAGTGATGTCTTGTTCTAGTGCTCGGTTCAAAGTAGAGGGAAGATCAACTGATAGTTTTTCGGATAACTGCATAGGAAAACCGGGTGCCGCAATGATACCGACTTTTATTTCAGTCATGTGCTGCCTCCTTTCTATTTAAAAAGTGTAGAAAGTGAAATTTAATTTTATTTCATTTCAAATTTCATTATTATTAACTTCCCATATAAATGCATTATAAAACCTAGTAAAAAGGGGATTAAGCTAAGAAATGAGCGTTGAGCGCATTATATAAATTGTGTAATATATAATTAACAAAATGTATTGGAGGGTAACATCATGAAATTACATCATTTGATGACAGGTTTGCTTGCTTTTGCAGTTTTATTAGCCGGCTGCGGCCATAAAGAAGATACGCACAAGCAAGCAGATAATCAAAAAGAACAATCAACCGAATCCAAGTCACAAGACACAACATCTAATGACCAAAACCAAACTAACAAAGACGACAATACGAAACAAGAGAAAAAAGTTGTAGTTAAAGAAGAAAAAACAGAAACACACACAAAAGAAACAACAAAAGAAAAATCAAACACAGATCATCAAAAAAGCGAATCTGACAAACAAACATCTGAAAAAGCCGACACATCTTCACAAAACAATAATGAACCATCTTTAGAATTAAAAGGCAAAGATCCATCACAAATTTCGCCAGGTCCAAAAGCAGAATTAGAGAGAAAACATGTTGCGATGATGTTGATGGATCCTAAATTAAATAATTATTATATTACTGCATCAGATATAAAGAAAAAACAATACCAGACATTCAAAGGAAAAGACGTCAATATATATAACCTAGTATTACTAAGTTCCTTACAAGTACCAAAAGTGGTGAATGGGCCACAAGATATGAATTTTTATTTTTCCACACACACTAAAGACGACTATAAATACACACTCATCGGTATTTCGAATGATGAGGTAGTGATAGGTACAATAACAAAAGATGAAGTTCAAACAGGTAGTACTTCTACTGTAGATTTAGATTACCGATCTTTTACTGAACAACCGGGAGCACAAATCTTTAAAGTGAAAGATTTAGAGAAACAAAATTTAAACCAAGCTAAAGTAGACGCACTGGCAAAACATGTTTACCAAGTAACACCGCATACTTTACAGTACGTACCTGAAAATTAAGGAGATAAGCCATGAAACAACTAAGAATCATCACCATTACAAGTTTGTTAGTGTTATTACTTTCAGCGTGCGGACATAAAGACGAAGAGAGTAAACAAACAGAAAAGCCGAAACAAGAAACTAAAACAACTGATAAAGATAAAGCGAAAGCTGAAGACAGTAAAAAAGAAGAGAAAAAGGAAAATGTTAAACAAGAAACAAAAACTGAAACTAAAATAGGACCTTTAACACAAGAAGAAATAAAGCATAATGTGGCTTTGATGTTGTTAAATCCAAATTTAAATAAGCGCTTTATTAGAGGACAAGAAGTATTAGAAGGTAAGTATACTGGAATAATGCAAGGTCAAACACATACATTCAAGGTAAATGAAATTAGATTGATTAAAGGAAAACAAGCACTTAATATAGCAGGTGCACCTAATGGAATGGATTTTTATGAAGTGAGTCCAGTTTGCGGGCCTTACGTTACTTATGTTGGTATTTCACGTGAATACGTAATCATTGGCGGTACTCAAGCTGCGGTGCTTAATTATAACGATGAAATTAATCAAGGGAACGCAAGTCAATTCAAAGTTTCTGATTTGGAGAAACAAGGGATTCCTAAAGCACAAGTAAATGCAGTGGCGAGCAAGATTGTGTTGGGTAATAATGAGAGTCAACCAATTATTAGATTAGATTAATGGAAGCGGGCTTCGGCTCGCTTTTTGTTTTTTGAAAATAAGTAAATGTGAAAAAATTTTTAAAATTAGGCTTTCTGTCTTTAATGTTACTTAAATATGAATTATAATATTTATGTATCATTAGGATATTTAAATTAATTGAGGGAGTGGCTGCTTTTGGAATGTGTGTTGCCTATTAAAGATAAAGCACAAATTGAAGCGATGTGCCGAACGTTGTCAGAGCATAATCAGCGTGACTATTTATTATTTCGTTTAGCGATACATACGGGTATCAAGATCAGTGCGTTGATTGATCTAAAGGGGTTAGATGTTATGGAGAGTGACTCTAACCCAGCGATTATCAAAGTTTGGCCGCATGAAAAAGAATCTGAAATTGTAGTGCCGCTTTCAAAACATTTGTGTGAAGCATTGGCACATTATATAGAATCTGAATGTATCGGTCCTGAAGATTATTTGTTTAAGTCTGCGAAGACGAAGCGCGCTTTATCTCGCCAACAAGCTTATCGTATAATTCATGATGCCGCTGTCCGCAATGGTCTTTCTCATATCGGTTTGCAGTCGCTGCGCAAAACGTTTGCTTATCATGCGTATCAATCAGGTACACCACTTACTGTGATACAAAAATACCTCGGTCATCAGACGTTGTCTGAGACACTTAAATTTATAGATATTCCTAAACAAGAACGTACGATTACGATTCAATTAGATATTTAGAACGATAAGAAAATCAAACTCACAAATAGAAAGGAGTCTTATTTCTTATGAGCCTCATTTGGCTGTTTGCCTTTATTATCCTCATTATGCTTTTAGTGCTCATTACGAATTTACCCAGCCGCTCGGCTGGATTAACCACAGCCTCAGAGCAGGCGCAAACAGAAATTACACATAATACAAGCAGGTATCGGACGTTATTAAGCAGACAAGCAGGGTGGATTGCTTTGTTTGCGCCGTTAGTCAGTGCAATATACTTTATAACTCAGCTTCCTCGTGTTGCATCGGGCAAGGTATTAGAAGTGGTGATACCTTGGATGCCTTCCATCGACGTCAATTTCACTTTTAGATTAGACGGATTATCACTGATATTTGCTTTGCTGATAACGATCATCGGTACAGGTATCGTATTATATGCCAACGCATATCTTTCTAAAGCACATGATGATTTGCCTAGGTTTTATGTTTATTTGCTGATGTTCATGTTTGCGATGTTAGGGGTAGTGTTAGCAGATAATACTATATTGCTGTACGTGTTCTGGGAGTTGACCAGCATTGCTTCATTCTTGCTGATTGCTTATTGGTATAACCGAAAATCAAGTCAAGCAGGTGCGATGAAATCCTTCTTAATTACCGTTTTCGGCGGTATGTTCATGCTGGTCGGTTTTATTTTAATGTTCAACATTACAGGGACAAATACGATTTCGGAACTTGTTCAAATTCCGATGCGTCAAATGTTATATCAGTCTCCTTGGTTCCCCTTAGCAGTCATTTGTATCTTAATCGGTGCATTTACTAAATCTGCTCAGTTTCCATTCCATATTTGGCTGCCGGATGCGATGGAAGCACCGACACCCGTCAGTGCCTATCTGCATTCCGCAACGATGGTAAAAGCCGGCTTATACCTGCTCTTTCGTTTCACACCTATTTTAGGATATGAATCATGGGTTGCTTATATTGTGATTACTATCGGTATTACGACTTTGCTGGTGGGTTCTTTTGTGGCCGTCGGCCAAAGAGACCAAAAAGGTTTGTTAGCGTATTCTACTATCAGTCAACTCGGCATGATTATGTCGATGGTCGGATTCGGAATGCTGGCTTACAGTTATCATGCACAAGCCTTCCAAGCTTTCTATGTGGTGAGTTTATTTGCGGGACTTTTCCATTTAATCAACCACGCAATGTTCAAGAGTGTGTTGTTCATGGGTGTCGGTATTGTAGACCATGAGACAGGGACACGTGATTTAATGCGTTTAGGCGGATTGCGCAAAGTACTGCCGGTTACTGCAGTCATGATGACAATCAGTGCCATGGCAATGGCAGGGTTGCCGTTATTCAATGGTTTCTTATCAAAAGAAATGTTCTTTGCGACATTAGTAAGTGCCAAACAGCTTTCTGTCTTTGACCAAGTCTTTGCGACAGTGACACTGGTTATCGGAGTCATCGCAAGTATCTTGACGTTTATTTACAGCTTGCGTTTGGTTAAAGATACATTTTTCGGAAAGTTGAAGAAAGATCAGCTGCCGCAACTGCCGGACCATGAACCATTAGGTCTTTATATTGCGCCGGTGGTCATTACATTAGGCATGCCGTTGTTCTTTATCATTCCTAACGTGTTAGGTACGTACTTGATTGAGCCTGCTTTACGCGACATAGGCCAAACAGATTATGTATCGAAATACATTCCGCACATTACGGCATGGCATGGGTTAAGTCCTGAGTTATGGATTACACTTACGATTTATGTGCTGGGTGTCTTGTTATTATGGCGTACACGTTGGATGAAGGTTTATAACAAAATTCCAACCGGCTTATCCATCAATAGTTTGTATCAAGGCATGTTAAATGTCAGTGAACGTACAAGTAAGTTCGGTATGCAGGGCATGATGAATAACAAACTGAACCAATACTTGCATGTTATTTATTTCATGTTCTTCTGTATGATGGCTTACGGATTGATTCGAGTGGGATGGATTAATGTGGAAGGTTTTGAAATCAAACCTGTCACATGGTTTGAAATCTTAGTTGCGGCAAATATTGCCTTTTTATCAATTGCGCTGGTTTTCCTGCGCGAACGAATGGCTATGATTATTATCAATGGTGTTATCGGTTATACGATTGCGATTGTCTTTGTGCTGATGAAAGCACCGGACTTAGCGATGACACAGTTAGTCATTGAAACCATCTCAACGATATTATTCTTGCTGGTCTTTTATCATTTGCCGAACGTCAGACGAGATAAAGCACATAAAGGCAAAGAAGCACTTAAGCTGGTTATTGCCTTTTTAATGTCAGCGTTTGTAGTGACGTTTGTGATTATTGCCCAGCAAGAACAAGCTTTCCAAAAGATTTCCAGCTTCTATGAAAATAGTTATAAGCTTGCTGGATCTAAAAATATCGTCAATGCGATATTAGGAGATTTCAGAGCATTAGATACTATGCTTGAAGGTATAGTGATTATGATTGTCGGTTTAGGAATTTATTCCTTAATCAAATTCAATATTAGAAAGGGTGATTCAAATGAAAGAAAATGACATTGTATTAGAGACCATCTCGAAAGTCGCAGTCTTTATTATTTTAACGTTCGGTTCTTATATCTTTTTAGCCGGACATGACAATCCAGGCGGCGGTTTCATCGGCGGTTTAGTATTCAGTTCAGCCTTTATCTTAATGTTTTTAGCTTTCGATGTGAAAAAGGTTGTACGTTCACTGCCGATCGACTTTCGTGCTGTAACAATTTCTGGTTGTTTATTATCTATTGCTACAGCGATTGTGCCTATTTTCTTTGGTCACCCTATGCTTTCGCATGAAGATGTTTATGTGACATTGCCTTATTTAGAGAAGATACACCTTTCGAGTGTGACGTTGTTTGAATTCGGTATTTTGTTAACAGTGGTCGGTTCAATCACAACGATTATGCTTGCGATAAGTGGTGATAAAAGTTGAATATTATACTTATTACCATTATCGGCATTTTAACTTTTGCAGGTACGTATATGATTCTATCGAAAAACTTAATCCGTATTGTTTTAGGCACTGCGATTTATACGCACGTCGCAAACTTAGTCATATTGGCTATGAGCGGTTTTGATGGAACGAATGTCCCGATTATTAACGGGGAAGGCAAGAACTATGTGGATCCTTTACCGCAAGCATTGATTTTAACAGCGATTGTGATTGGTTTTGCGGTAACTGCTTTCTTATTAGTATTGGTGTACAGAACTTATAAAGTGACGAGAGTCAACCGAATTGAGGCATTGCGCGGTGAGGATGATGATGTTGATGAATAATTTATTGCTTATACCATTGCTGCTGCCTTTAGTTACCGGACTCGTACTGTTCTTCTTCAAAGAACGTTTAATGGTCACAAGACGTATTGCTATCACTGTACAAGTGATTAATACACTGATTTCTGTGTATTTATTAGTGTATGTTTACCAACATAACCCGCTGGTCATCAACTTTGGTGATTGGCAGCCGCCATTCGGTATCCAGTTTGTCGGAGATACATTAGGACTGTTTTTCGTGATGATTGCGAACTTAGTAGTCACAGTAGTGATTTTCTTCGGCTTTGGTAAACGCGAACATTTAGCCAACCGCTATTTCCTGCCGTCATTCATTTTATTTATGTTAACAGGTGTGGCAGGCAGCTTTTTAACAGCAGATATTTTCAACTTGTATGTCATGTTTGAAATCATGCTGATCTCATCATTTGTGCTATTAACACTTGGACGTACACTTGAACAATTGCGTGCCAGTGTCATTTATGTAGTGATGAACGTAGTAAGTTCATGGTTCTTCTTAATCGGTATTGCTTATTTATACGGCACATTAGGTACTCTGAACTTTGGACATTTATCGATGCGTATTACAGAGAGCAACCAGCCTCCGGCGATGACCATGGTCGCTATTATTATGATATTTGTCTTCGGAGGCAAGGCAGCACTCGTAATGTTTATGTGGCTGCCGAAAGCTTATGCAGCACTCAATACTGAGTTAGCAGCACTGTTTGCGGGATTAATGACCAAAGTCGGTGTTTATGCGTTGATACGTGTAATGGTCTTGCTCTTTGATCAGCAGCCGGATGTGACACACCAATTAATGTATTATATGGCGATTATCACAATGATTATCGGCGCAATCGGTGTGTTAGGGTATGAAGATGTGAAGAAAATTGCGGCATACCAAGTCATTTTATCTATCGGCTTTTCAGTATTAGGCATCAGCGCACTTAATGAAGCCGGTATCACAGGTGCCATTTTCTATGCAGGCCATGACATGATCATTAAAACACTGTTATTCCTTGTTATGGGTGTGTTCGTGGTAATCTGCCAAACAAGAAGCTATAAAGAAATGGGCGGTTTGATTCACACCCATCCGTCCTTAGGTATTGTGTTGTTTATCCTTACACTATCGATTGGCGGCGTGCCGCCATTCAGCGGATTTCCTGGGAAATTATTGATTATCCAAGGTGCACTTGCACAAGGTTATGTTGCAGGTGTAGTGGTGATGATTATTACCAGTTTGATTGCCATGTATAGCTTGCTCAGAGTATTCTTCTATATGTATTTTGGTCGAGAAGGGATGCCTGTAGTGCAGAAACAAACTATTTTACCGCATAAAATCGCAGCAATGCTGCTATTGACCATTGCGACGATAGTGATGGGGTTTGGTGCAGAATGGTTCTTAGATATTGCTCATCAAGCAGCAGAAATGAATTTAAATCCAGGTGATTATCAAGAAGCGGTAGTCCCTCATTTGGAGGTGGACTGATGTTAGCCCAATTAACGTTGAATATATTAATCGCGATTTTATGGACACTTTTCCAAGACGAAGATAAGTTTCATTTATCTACATTTATTTCCGGATACATCATCGGTATTATGATTGTGTATTTGATTCACAGATTCTTCTTTAAACGCGTATTCTATTTAAAGAAAGTTTGGGTCATCTTCAAATTCATAGTGGTGTATAACGTACAGTTATTGATTTCCAGTCTTTCAACGATTGTATACATTTTATTCAAGTCGCATGATATGAACCCGGGATTATTGATTTATGAAACATCTTTAAAACGAGACTGGGCGATTACTTTATTAACATTACTGATTATGCTGACGCCGGGATCATTAGTGTTGAGGGTGTCGCCTGACGGCAGTCGTTTCTTTATTCACGCGATTGATGTTTCAGAAAGAGACAAAGCTATTTTGACGAAACAGATTAAGAAATATGAACGTTTGATATGGGAGGTGCTCAAATGATTGAAATCATAATAGATTGGATGATTCGTTCGGCCTTGATTATCTTCGGGATTGCGGTGATTATCTCATTGATTCGTGTCATCAAAGGACCGACAACACCCAGCCGCGTTGTCGCATTTGATAGTATCGGTGCGATGATTATTTCGATTGTAGGTTTATTAAGTATCGTATTAGACAGTTTGAGTTTCTTAGATGCGAGTCTAATCATTGCGATTTTGGCCTTCTTGAGTACCATCGGTATATCACGCTTTGTAGAAGGGGGACGAATCTTTGATAATGAGCGAAATCGCTAGTTTATTTGCTGCTGTCCTTATTCTGCTAGGCTCTATCGTTGCTTTAATCAGTGCAATAGGTATTTTGAAATTCAAAGACATCTTTCTAAGAGCACACGCCGCAACTAAGAGTTCGACATTATCTGTGCTATTATCATTAATCGGTGTCTTTATCTACTTTTTATTTACAAGAGATTATTTCAGTGTCAGAACACTGTTAACAATTCTCTTTTTATACATGACATCACCTGTAGCAGGTCAAATGATTGTACGCACAGCGTACAATGTCGGTTCCTATATGTATATGAAAGACAATACACAAAAAGGCGCATCATTAAATATTGCTTATAACAAAAAAGAAGCCGCAAAAAATCGCAAACTACGTGCAGAGCGCAGACGGAAAGCAACCGAAGCATTCAAAAAGGGCGATCGCCAACCGACCATACGCTATAAGAAAATGGACGACTGAAAAAGTCGTTCATTTTTATTTTTCATGCGTATGTTTCTCTTTTTGTGCTTTATCTTTGCGATAGAAATAGCTGTCAATCAACAGATAACCGCCAAACACAATTACTAAAACAATCACAGTACGGATACCAAAGTGATAAGAATCTGTTATCAGAAAGAAGGTAAACCATAATAGAAACCAAATTGCTTTGAGATAAAATTTCTTTCTCTTCATCATTCAACCTCCATTTCATGTTGAGTGTATCATATAAATTTATTGTATAAAGACTGATGTCTAGGACCAGGAAAATATGAGTTGCTTCTGCAATGAAGTGAAGACAACACTATATGTTAGAAGCTTAATTATTAAAATATCTAATAGAGGTATAATTTTATGTGCAAATGAGCACAAAAAGTGTATAATAATAATTGTTAACAGATTATTCAGAATTATAATAAACCCCTTGACTTTGTGAAATAATTCACATAGAATACTAAGTGAGATAAGAATTAATCAAATTTATCAATTTTTTAGAATCGAGGAAGTAATTATGACTAAAATTAAATTTTTCGGTACACGCGATTATGAGAAAGATGTAGCATTGAATTGGGCAAAAGAGAATAATGTAGAAGTTTCATTCTCAGATGACTTTTTAAGCTATGATACTTTAGATCAACTTGAAGGTTTTGATGGTGTAACAACAATGCAATTCGGCAAACTAGAAAAAGAAGCTTATCCTAAACTAGAAGAAATGGGTATCAAACAAATCGCTCAACGTACTGCAGGTTTTGACATGTACGACTTAGATTTAGCTAAAAAACACGGCATCATCGTGTCAAACGTTCCTAGCTACTCTCCTGAAACTATTGCTGAATATGCGGTAGCAGCAGCACTTAACTTAGTGCGTAAATTCCCGCAAATTGAAAAACGTGTTCAAGATTACAACTTCACTTGGGAATCTTCAATTATGGCGAAACCTGTTAAAAATATGACAGTAGCAATTCTTGGTACAGGTCGTATCGGTGCATTCGCTGGTAAAATCTTTGCTGGATTCGGCGCTAAAGTCGTAGGCTATGATTTATATCCAAATGATTCATTAGATTTCTTAGAGTACAAAGATACAATTGAAGAAGCAATCAAAGATGCAGATATCGTTTCATTACACATGCCGGCTTCTAAAGAAAACCACCACATCTTCAATAAAGAAATGTTCTCTAAATTCAAAGACGGCGCAGTATTAGTCAACGCAGCACGTGGTGCAGTTATCGATACCGAAGCTTTAATCGATGCTGTTAACAGCGGTAAATTATCAGGTGCAGCTGTAGACACTTACGAATTCGAAATGCCTTACTTCACATTTGATTGGACAGGTAAAGCATTAGAAGATGAAACGTTCAAAAAATTAATCGAAAACGAAAAAATCCAATTAACTCCGCATATCGCATTCTTCTCTGATGAAGCGGTAAGAAACTTAGTTGAAGGTGGATTAAACGCAGCTTTAAATGTGATTACAAAAGGCGACACACCTACACGTTTAAACTAATCAATCGTGAGTCGAAGTTATTTTAATATATAGAGGGTGGATCAGTATATGCTGGTTCGCCTTTTTGTTATACATAAAATAAATCCCCCTCTGCAATTTGAGCAGAGAGGGTAAGCTAATCGTTTTAATTGTTGGAATGATAGTTTTTAATACCGCGGTTTTTAAAGTTGCCTGCTTTATAAGCAATCCATAACAGGATGAGCCAGAATGGAGAGAAGTATAAAGCAACTCTTGTATCTTCAGCAAGGAATAATACCGCAATGACAATCACGAAGAAAGCAAGGGTACAATATGATCCAGTAACACCGAAGAAGTTTTTGAATTTTGATTGGGCATGCAATTTTGGATGCTGTTTACGATATTTGATATAACACACTAAAATGATAGTCCAAATAAAGATAAAGAAGATAGTCGCAACTGTTGTTACAACTGTGAATACAGTATCTGGAATCACATAGTTTAATAAAGCAGCTAAGAATAATACCACACCAGAGAAAATCAAGGCATTGTAAGGTACACCATGACGGTTGGCTTTACCGAGTGATTTCGGTGCGCTGTCTGATACAGCTAAACCATAAACCATACGGCTATTGCTGAAGAGACCGCTGTTTGCGGCACTTGAAGCTGAAGTCAAGACCACAAAGTTGACGATACCTGCCGCTGCTGGGATACCTGCTAATACAAACAAGTTAACGAAAGGACTTTCTTTAGGATCTAATTTATCCCAAGGTGTGATACTCATAATTACCATTAAACTTAGGACGTAGAAGATGATAATACGAATACCGACACTGTTGATGGCTTTCGGCAAGTTATGTTCAGGATCTTTGGTTTCACGTGCTGTGACACCGACAAGCTCAATACCCACAAAACTGAATACTGCCATTTGGAAGGCAAGCAAGAAGCCCATGACCCCGTTAGGGAAGAAGCCGCCGTGTGAATAAAGGTTAGAAAAACCGCTTTGAATATGGTTCGGTGATTGGAAACCTGTAAAGATAAGGTACAATCCGATTACGATTAAGAATAAAATCGCAATGACTTTAATAATCGCAAACCAGAATTCGACTTCGCCATACGCTTTAACCGTCATTAAGTTCAAAGCAAGCAATAAAATAACAGTGACAATGGCAGTTAAGTACGGCGGAACATTCGGCCACCAGAAATTAATATATTTGGTTACGGCTGTGATATCTGCGATACCTGTTGCGACCCAGCAGAACCAATAAGTCCAACCGGTGAAGAAGCCGGCCATATGGCCTAAGTAATCTTCAGCAATGTCAATGAAGGAATTGTATTCGCTGTTAGACAGCAGCAATTCGCCTAATGCACGCATCATAATGAATAAGAAGAACCCGATAATGATGTAGGCTAATAAGATAGATGGTCCAGCTAACGCAATACTTTTCCCGGCCCCCAAGAAGAGTCCTGTACCGATAGCGCCCCCGATGGCAATCAGTTGAATGTGCCGGTTTGTCATACTGCGTTTTAAATCATTGTTTTCCATGATGTTACACCTCTTTGTAGTTTATGCAGAGAATGGATGGCGTGCAGGAAAACTGCTCAGCTGCATTTCATCTATTTTCTTTTTATGTTGCACGGAATAGAATCTGTGTATGGAAGTATTATACACTAACTTTAATGAGATGCGTGTCTATTTTTAATTTTTTCTAAATATTATGTAAATGAAAGCGGTTTATATTTTAAATTTTTCTTAATGAAGACCTTTCGCAGCTCTGAATTAGGGTAATAGTGTTATGAATCGTACTTTGGGAGAAAAGTTGAATTCGAGTGAATCAGACAAAAAGGAGAATGTCACAGTGAAGAAAATCGTATCCTCACTTATCGCAGCACTCTTAGTGTTTTCATCTGCAGGATGCGCTCAACAAACAGCGCCGACAAAGAAACAGACAGAATCATCGCCTGAAAGACAAGAACAAAAAGAAGATGCAGTCTCATCAGAACCTCAAGACAGCAAACTCGATTTAAATCCGAAAATCTTTAAAAAAGATGTGAAGAACAAAACAATATCTAAAGCAGAAATGAAAAAAGATATTCAAACGTACTTGAATGCGGATCATGATATTACACGTATCTACGAACATTACCAACAAAAACTGCATTCGGATAAGGGACTGTCTAAAGAAGATGCTAAACAGCTGAAGAAAGCAAGCCAACTAGCAGGTGATAACGATAACAACTTTGCCAATTATATTAATGAAAATCGAATGCCTAAAGGTTACGACGGCAAATTGCATAAAATCAATCGTTATATTATGTCATCTAATCAGTATTTAAGAGATATCGATGAAAAGATTGATAATGCTTTAGCTGCTTCAAAAGGCAAACGTCTGTCTAAACAAGAAATCGGCGATATCGCAAAAGGCAGTGATACGATGAGTGAAAGAGAACAAAAAAAGATTAAAGGATTTGTGGAAGACGAACAAATTGATACACGTGCATTTAAATAATGTGTATGAAAGAGCTGGGAGATGATCTCAGCTCTTTTGCTTTTCTGCTCTATTTCAGTTTGTCATTAATGTTTGAGCAGGTTGTTGAAACGATGGAAACAATGTTTAGTTTGACGTATTTTAATCCGTGTATCTCTGGTTTTACGTCCCTTTGCAAACTTTGAATGCGAGGTGTATAATGGAGTCAAGTTAATTATTGAAAACGCTTTAAAAATAGAAAATCGGCAGGTGGTTCTAATGTCATATGTAGTAGAGATAGAAGATTTAACAAAACGTTTTGGGAAGTTTGAAGCATTATCGCATTTAAATATGACACTTCATGAGGGAGAAATCTTTGGCTTTATCGGACCGAATGGTGCCGGCAAATCGACAACGATTAAGACATTGTTAGGTATGCTGAAACCAAGTCAAGGCAGTGTGCAACTGTTTGGTCAAGATGCATTTAAGAAGCCGGTTTCAATTCATGAACGTATTGCATATGTACCCGGTGATGTGAATTTATGGCCGAACTTGACTGGCGGAGAAGTAATCGACTTTCTATTGAGTCTTCAAAAGCATGTTGATCATGAACGCAAACAAGCATTGATAAAAGACTTCGAGTTAGATGTACGCAAAAAATGCGGTGCCTATTCAAAAGGAAATCGACAAAAGGTAGCGCTGGTTGCGGCGTTGAGTATGGAAGCGGACTTGTATATTTTCGATGAGCCGACATCAGGTTTGGACCCATTGATGGAAAGAATCTTCCAATCACATGTGAAAGCGTGTAAAGCACGGGGCAAGACGGTCTTATTATCCAGTCATATCTTGTCAGAAGTTGAACAGCTGTGCGACAGAGTCGGTATTATACGAAAAGGCGAATTAGTAGAAGTCGGCACACTGGATGAAATGCGCCACTTAACACGTATGCGTTATACCGTTGAAACAGATGAAACACTTACACAGCTAAAGGCACAAGAGGGCATTCATGATGTGAGTGAGCAACAAGGTGTCTATCGCTTCCAAGTAGATGCTGATAAAACAGCGGATGTGCTTCAATATTTAAGCCGTTTTAATATTAAGAAATTAGAAAGCCAGCCGCCGACATTAGAAGACTTGTTTATGCGTCATTATGGAGAAAGCCTTAAAGAAGGTGAATAAAATGAAACAAGCGACGTATCATACATTCAAACTTATGAAGTTTTATTTGAAGCGCAATCGATGGAAAACGGCTTTTTGGCTGCTGGGTTTAATTGTTTTAACGTTGATTATTCCGCAATCATTTGCGAATTTATACCCGAATGAGAAGGAATTGATTCCTGTATTTGAAATGTTTAAAAGCCCTGCGATGGAAGCGATGTTAGGCAAAGCGCATTTGAGCCAAGTCAATCTTGCGACCATGTTCGGTTATGAAATGCAGCTGTTTACAGTAATTTTAGTCGGCATAATGAATATCTTGTTTGTGTCGAAAGATACGAGAGGCGACGAAGAGGACGGACGTTTAGAAATACTAAGTGCTTTGCCGATTGGACGCCATGCAGTGATTTTAAGTACGGTGTTCCAACAAGTCTTGATTAACGTTGTATTAGGCTGTGTCATTGCATTAGGACTGATGTTTACCGGTATTGATCATTTTACAGCTGAAGGTGCTTGGCTTTACGGTTTATCTTTAACTGCATCCGGTTTTATGCTGGGCATGATGACATTAGTTATCGCTCAGCTGGCTTCAACGTATAGCCAAACGATGGGGATCAGTATGGGCTTGTTATTAATCATGTATTTGCTTCGTGCTGTTGGAGATGTATCTCTGTCTTGGTTATCTGATGTTGTGCCGCTTGGATGGATTCCGCAAACTGCTGTTTACAGCGAGAACAATTGGTGGCCGGTTTTTGCATTGCTGGGATTAGCTGCAGTGTTATGTATTTCAGCATTTGTCCTAAACGGACAGCGTGATGCACAAGCAGGTTTGCTGCCTGAACGTAAAGGACATGCGCATGCATCTTCATTATTGAAGTCGCCCTTAGGGATTCAACTGCGCTTACAGCGTACAGGATTGATTGTATGGAGTATCGGCATGCTGGTCTTAGGATTGTCTTATGGTTCGGTCTTTGGAGACTTGGAAAGCTTCTTTAAGACAAATCCGATGCTGCAGCGCATGCTGACAGGCAAAGGAGATAACTATGCCGAACAATTTGTACCGATTTTAATGGCAATTATGGGAATGGTATCTACGATACCGGTCTTAATGGCTGTATTTAAAATCCGCAAAGCAATGCGCTTAAGCCATACGGAAATTGTATTGTCGCATGCAGTTTCACGCGTACGCTATGTGATGAGTTTTATTTGGATTGGGCTGTTCAATAGTATTGCGATGATCAGCTTTGCTGCGTTAGGTATGTATGCTGGTGCAGCATCCAGTATGAAGACCCCGATTGCTTTCGAAAAGATTATGTATGCAGGCTGGGTCTTTATTCCTGCTATCTTAATATTCTTAGGTTTAGCTGTGTTGGTTATCGGCTGGATTGAAAAGGCAAGTTTATTAGTGTATTTATATTTAGGTTATACCTTCTTCGTTATTTATCTTGGACAACTGCTCAATGTGAAACAGTGGATGAAAGATTTAACACCTTTTGGCCATGTGCCGCGTTTGCCGATTGCGGATATGGATTGGCCGGCAGCGTTGGTCATGCTGGCTATCGCATTGCTGCTGCTTGTATTCGGAGTCATTGGATTCAAACGCAAAGATATTGGCTGATTATCTAAGTTATAGTCAATCCAAATCTATCTGATTCTATTAAAGGATATATCTTTTTAGTGAGAAATATGTTAGATTAAGAGGGCTATTATTGATCATGGAGGAGAAAATGGAACAAACATTACCTAATTGCCCGAGCTGCGGTTCGGAATATACGTATTTAGATGGTGCGTTATTTGTATGTCCGATGTGCGGACATGAATGGACACAAGATTCAGTGGAAGAAGCAGAGGAAGCTTTGAAAGTCCGAGATGCCAACGGACAAGAATTACAAGACGGAGACACGGTCACAGTCATTAAAGACTTGAAAGTAAAAGGTGCTTCAAATGTAATCAAACAAGGAACTAAAGTAAAAGGTATCCGCTTAGTGGACCCTGATGATGGGCATGATATCGATTGTAAAATTCCAGGATTCGGCCAAATCGGTTTGAAATCCATTTACGTAAAGAAAATCAAATAACAGTATTTAAAAAGGACAACCTCCTATTCATTTCATATGAACAAGAGGTTGTCCTTTTTGTTTACATCATTTGAAGTTTTTGACGTTTTAAAATCGTGCTGACAATATCGCTGGCTATACTGATTACTAATAGTGCAATGAGCCATGAGATTTGAGCCGTACTATTCAATTGGAAACCAGCACTAAAACCGTCAGCATGCGAATGGAAGTAAAAATTGAATGCAATCAGTGCAATCATAGCGATAAAACTGACAATCGTTATGATATCCGCAATACGTTTAGCAACAGGGTGTTGAATCGCATAATGTTTCATTGTGATGCACCTCCGATTGATACAAAATTTAAATTTTGTCTTATTTGTAATATAACATGAATACTAAAAGATGAAAACGAGACATTAACTTCTTTTTGCATGAATAATGCTACTTCAAACTATATAATAGAAGTGTATACATGAAATTAAAGAAAGTATCTTTACATTAAAGGGGTTGTGGATGATGAAGAAATTAATTCAAGATAAAACGACAATACTTTCAGATATGCTGGAAGGCTTCGCATTATCAAACGCAGACAATGAAGTGATTTCAGAAACAGTAGTAGTACGTAAAGATAAAAAACAAAAAGGTGTGGCTTTGGTATCAGGCGGCGGCAGCGGTCATGAACCGGCACATGCAGGCTATGTCGCAGAAGGTATGCTTGATGCGACAGTATGCGGAGAAATCTTTACTTCTCCGACACCAGATAAAATCTTAGATGCGATTAAAGCAGTAGATAACGGCGACGGTGTCTTGTTGATTATTAAAAACTATGCCGGAGATGTCATGAACTTTGAAATGGCACAAGAAATGGCTGAAATGGAAGACATTAAAGTCAATAAAGTGATTGTACGCGATGATATTGCTGTAGAAGATCATGATATGCGCCGCGGTGTCGCAGGTACTGTCTTTGTGCACAAATTTGCAGGCTATTTAGCTGAGCAAGGGGAAGATTTAGATACCATTGTTAAGAAAACAGAACAGCTGCTTACTGATATGCGTACAATCGGCATGGCTTTAACACCGCCGATGGTACCTTCTACTGGCAAATACGGCTTTGATTTAGAAGAAGGGGATATGGAAATCGGTATCGGGATTCATGGCGAACGCGGATTAAAACGAGAAGCGGTACAACCGATTACAACGATTGTGACGGAATTAGTGCAAGCTCTCCAACAAGAAATCCAGTCATCTGAAGTGATTGTGATGGTCAATGGTATGGGAGGTACACCGTTATCTGAATTAAATATTACTGCGAAATATGTGAATGAAGTGCTTGCGGATCATGATATTGCGGTCAAACATTGGTTTGTCGGAGATTATATGACTTCATTAGATATGCAAGGCTTCTCATTAACACTGCTTGAAAGTAATGATGAGCGCTTAGCCGCATTACAAGCACCGACAAAAAGCCGCTATTTCGGATAAACACAAGGAGGATTTTTTATGAATGCAGAAACGCTGAAACAGCGCTTAATACAATTAAAAGAAACATTCCAAGAAAGAGAAGATTCACTGACTGAGTTAGACCGAGCAATCGGCGACGGAGACCATGGTGTCAATATGGTCAGAGGCTTTAATGCGCTGCCTGATGCTTTGGAAGACAAAACAACGGTTCAAGATATACTTAAAACAACAGGTATGACATTAATGTCTAAGATCGGAGGGGCATCTGGTCCTTTATACGGCTTTAGTTTCGTTAAAATGGCTCAAGTTGCACAAGATGAAATTACTGAAGACAATTTACCGGAATTATTAAAAGCATTTTCTGAAGCAGTACATCAAAGAGGTAAAGTCGAGTTAGATGAGAAGACAATGTACGATGTCATTGAAAGAGCGAGACAAGCTGTTGAAGAAGGCGAAAAAGTCGATATTGCTTACTTGCAGACATTAGCAGACAACACATTAGATTTGGTCGCAAAAAAAGGACGCGCAGCCTACTTCAAAGAAGCATCTAGAGGCTATACGGATCCTGGTGCACAAAGCAGTGTATATATTTTAAATGCATTGATAGGAGATGAATAAGTAAATGACAACGCTTATTGTAGTCAGTCATAGCGAAGAAATTGCAAACGGCATCAAAAAGTTAATCGGTCAAATGGCTGATGGTGTACAAGTTATTCCAGTAGGCGGAAGCGATGGGACTATCGGAACATCCTTCGAACCCATCCAACAAGCAATAGAAGGTTTAAAAGACGACGCAATTTGTTTCTTTGATTTAGGCTCAGCCGAAATGAATTTAGATATGGCCATTGAAATGTATGAAGGCGCATATCGTGTAGAAAAAGTAGAAGCACCTATCGTTGAAGGCAGTTTCTTAGCCAGTGTCAACATCTCAACAGGCCTGGCATTTGAAGAAGTTATCGAAGCAGTAGAAAGTGAATATTGTTAAACGCAAGCGGCGCATTTGTGGAGAACAGGTGCGTCGTTATTTTTTGGCAAAAAGAGAGTGGAGCATCATTTCATATAGTGATATAATTTTGTAAAGGAATTGTAAAAGATAGTATTTATTAAATTTTGAGCAATGATAAGCGAACAACAAATGAGAGAGTGATAATATGAAACGCGTAATTACTTATGGAACATATGACTTACTGCATTATGGCCATATCGAATTATTAAGAAGAGCAAGAGAAATGGGAGATTATTTAATTGTCGCACTTTCGACAGATGAATTTAATAAGCTTAAAAATAAGAAATCATACTATAATTATGAACAAAGAAAAATGATGTTGGAGTCTATCAGATATGTAGACTTGGTCATCCCTGAAAATGAATGGGGTCAAAAATCCAGAGATGTTGAAAAATATGAAGTCGATACTTTTATCATGGGACATGATTGGGAAGGTGAATTCGATTTCTTAAAAGACCAATGCGAAGTCATTTATTTAAAACGTACAGAAGGTATTTCAACAACTCAAATCAAAAGGGAACTTTATGGCAAGGATGTAAAATAAAGAAAAATAAACACCAGAAAAAACATTGAACAGATAAGACATCAGGAGTGTGTAAAAGTGAATAGTTTAAAACAAATTTTAAAGAACCAAGTTAAACGCAAATATAAATTTATAAGCGATCCTTTGAAAGCAAAACTAAAAAGCAATTTAGTTTCTAAGGTATCAAAATATGCATTTTACTATAAGCATTTTGATACGAATAAATCATTGATTTTGTACGAGTCAAGAGATGGTAAAAGCATGACCGACAGCCCTTATGCAGTCTTTTTAAAGCTGCTTTCATCACATGAATATAAAGATTTAACGCATGTATGGGTGGCAGATTCTAAACAAAAGATAAAAGAATTTGAGCAAAAGTTGAATTCAGATAAGCAAACGATTAAGTACGTGATTAAGGGCAGTGATGCTTACCTCAAAATGCTGGCAACTGCAAAATATCTCGTTAATAATTCTACTTTCCCAAATTATTTTTCAAAGAAACCAGACCAAGTATATGTCAATACATGGCATGGAACTCCTATCAAGGCAATGGGATTGGACATGCATGATAACTTGCTTGCATCTCAAAATGTCATTAAAAACTTTTTAAGTGCAGACATTATAGTAAGTCCTAATACACATACAACTAATATTTTTAAAAATGCATACAAACTAGAAGGTTTGTATAACGGTGAAATCGCAGAAATCGGTTATCCGCGAATAGATTTAACAATTAACAGCGATAAATCAAAAGTGATTGAAGAACTTGAACAATATGGCATTCAACTAGAGGGTAAAAAGCTTTTAGTATTTGCGCCTACTTGGCGTGGTGATGATAATAATCATCCTGAAGACAGCCTAGAGGATCTTTATAAGATTATAGAATCATTATCTGAAACAACACGCTATAAACCGCTTATCAAAGTGCATCCTTTTATTTACGATAAAGCAAAATCATATGCACCGTTAAAACCGTATTTGATACCTGATGCATTTGATACAAACAGATTATTAAGTGTCACAGATGTATTAGTGACGGATTACTCGAGTATATTCTTTGATTATCTTGTAACAAGCAATCCAATCATCTTTTATGCACCGGATTTTGAAGCGTACAAACATAATAGAGGGCTTTATATTGATACAAAATTATTGCCTGGTCCTACTACAACCAATGCAAAACAGCTTATCGAAGCGGTTAAAGATATTGATGCGGTTAAAAGTAATTACCAAGATAAATATGCAAACTTCCAAGAATTATATGTGCCGTATGATGATGGGAATGTTACGGATAAATTGATAGAGAAAATGTTCAAAACACAACCTGTCCATAGACCGCAGAAGAAGGAAAATATTTTAATTTATCCTGGCGGAATGATTAATAACGGTATTACTTCATCGATGTTGAACTTACTGGAAAATATTGATTACACAAAATATGATGTGACATTATTCTTAGGGTTTACGAATAAAATAGAAACATTGAATAACCTGAAAAGAGTCAACTCTAATGTGAGAATCATATTAAGACAAGGTCCTTTACTAGCAACGACTTTCGAAAAGTACCAAGATACTATTGTAAGAAATAGAGGGCTTCAAACTGATATTGAAAAAGCTGTTTATCCAAAAGCGTTATATGAACGAGAGTTTAGAAAGATTTTTGGAAGAGTCGCTTTTGATACTGTAATTGATTTCAGCGGCTATTCAATGTTTTGGTCTAAAATACTCTTAGGTACTGCCTCTCGTAAAAAATTAATCTATCTCCATAGTGACATGGAAAATGATATGAACCGAACTGTAAACGGGGTCAAACCACATTATCAAAACTTAAAAGGTGTCATGAGTTTATATTACAAATTTGATTATCTGGTAAGTGTTTCAGAAGAAACGAAAAGGGTTAACCAAAGTAAAATCAGTACGCCGTTAACTGAAAACAAGTTTGTTTCGGCAATGAATGTGATCAATTTGAAAAAGATTCATGAATTATCAAATGATGATAGTGACTTATTTACTCAAAATAACGAAGAAGTATTAGCATATACAAAAAATCTTGAAGTGAAGTCTGTTCCTTTCAATAAAACTGATTTTAAAATCATGGCGATGGGACGCTTATCTCCTGAAAAAGGATTTGATATCTTAATCTCTGCATTTTACAAAGTGAATCAGACAAATCAAAACAGCAAGCTTTATATACTGGGAGAAGGTCCGCTTAGAAATGAACTGCAAAAACAAATTGAGCGTTACGACTTGCAAGACAGCGTATTTTTATTAGGACAGAAAAGCAATCCCTTCTATATTATGAAGCAGTGTGACTTATTTGCGCTTACATCGCATTATGAAGGACAATCAATGGTACTGTTAGAAGCGTTGACTTTAGGCAAACATATTATCGCATCTGATATTCCAGCTAATAGATATGTCTTGCAAGATGGTGCTTTAGGTTTACTGACAGAAAATACGACAGATGCTGTTGCTGAAAATATTGAAGCATTTATTAAAAATGAAGTGCCAGAGTACGGTGCATTCAACTATGAAGCTTATAATAAAGAAGCGATTGAACAGTTTTATCAATTGCTAAAATAATATTCCAGATAATGAACTCTGCTTGCAAATTTTAAGCAGAGTTTTTTTTTTATAATTGAATGTAAATGCTTTCAATAAGTGTTATAATTTTATGAAAGAAACTATGATTTAAGTGAAATTTAAGATGTATTCTTAAATTTAATGTATTTTCAAAAAAACATGAGGGTTTAATATTTTACATATGTTTTTAGGTATCAAGTCAAATGTTTTCGATGATATGAACATAAAGAGAGATAGAGGTGTTTTCATTGAATAAAATCAGTGGGTTTATACTTAATCAAGCGAAAAGGAAATATAAGTTTATCGAGCAGCCGGTAAGGTCAAAATTGAAAAGCAAGTATGTGGCAAAAACAACAAAATATGCCAATTTCTATAAGAAGAATGAAGTGAAGGATTATCAAGTGTTGTATCAAGCTAGAAACGGCAAGAGTATGACAGATAGTCCTTATGCGGTATTCAAGTATTTGCTTCAAGATAAGCGATATAAAAAGCTTGAGCATATTTGGGTCGTGGATTCACAAAAGAAACAAAAAGAGTATACGAAAAAATATAAATCATTGAAGCATGTCCGTTTTATTGTTAAGGAAAGTGATGAATATTTAGATGCACTGACAACTGCTAAATATATTATTAACAATTCAACGTTTCCGGCTTATTTTACGAAAAAGCCGAATCAAGTGTATGTGAATACATGGCATGGGACACCGATTAAAGCAATGGGGCTTGATGTAGAAGATAATTTAGTCGGTTCTCAAAATATCATTAAGAACTTCTTGAGTTCGGATATTTTAATCAGTCCTAATCCGCATACGACTGAAGTATTCAAAAGAGCGTTCAGTCTAAAAGGTTTATATAACGGAGATTTAGCTGAAATCGGCTATCCGCGTATTGACTTAACATTAAATAGTGATAAAAAAGCTGTGCATAAGCGATTGAAACAAAGCGGCTTGAAACTTAAGAAGAAAAAGACATTATTATTCGCACCTACTTGGCGCGGTACTAATGTAAATCAACCAGAAGACAGTGTCGCAGATGTTTATGAAATGGTACAGCAGCTTGAAAAACAAACAGATTATCAAGTGATTGTGAAAGTACATCCGTTTGTATATCGAACAGCCTTGAAATATAAAGAATTGAAACCGTATTTAGTACCGGATGCTTTTGATACGAATGAATTACTTGGTGCAGTAGATTTATTAGTCACAGATTACTCTAGTATTTTCTTTGATTATTTAGTTACAGATCAGCCGATTGTCTTCTATGCGCCAGACTATGAAGATTATCACAGTGATCGCGGTTTATATATTGAAACGGATTTATTACCAGGCCCTTCTGTTTATAATGTGGAAGATTTAGTATCTGCGGTAAATGCGGCAGAAGATAACGAAGCGGTATATCGCGACAAATATGCACGCTTCAAATCACTTTATGTTCCTTATGAAGATGGAAAGGTCACACAACGTTTAGTTGAAAAGATGTTCCAACCGATTACCAGCAATCAAATCAATAACAAAAAGAAAATTTTAATGTATCCAGGCGGAATGAAGAATAATGGTATTACGACTTCAGCGATAAATCTGCTTGAGAACATTGATTACAATGTCTACGACGTGACGATCTTTTTAAACAATACGAAAAACCGTGAAATCATCAGCAACTTAAAAGAAGTGAATGAGAATGTTCGTATTATTTTACGAAAAGGACCTTTATTAGCAACTACACTTGAGAAGTACAGAGATACCTTTGTGAAGAACAGAGGAGTTAAGTCAGTGTTGGAAGAAGCGGTTTATCCTGATGAGGCATTTGAACGCGAGTTCAGAAAGATTTTTGGTATTTCAGAGTTTGATGATGTGATTGATTTCAGCGGATACTCTATGTTTTGGTCTAAGATTTTATTAGCCACAAACTCTAAGAGAAAACTGATTTATCTGCACAGTGATATTAAGAGCGATATGAATCGTACGGTGAATGGTGTCCGTCCTCACTATCAAAATTTAAAAGGTGTCATCAGTCTTTACAATCGCTTTGATTATTTAGTGAGTGTATCTGAAGAAACATGTCGTATTAATAAAGAAAGCTTGGCCACATCCAAAACTAAAGATAAATTTACTTCAGCGATGAATACCATTAACCTGACACGCATTAATCAATTAAAAGATGAAGCAACAGACTTCTTTATGCATAAAGGACAAAAGGTCTTAGCTTATTTAAACAAGGGTGAAATTGCGAGTGTGCCGTTTAATGAAGAAGACTTTAAAGTGATGGCAATGGGGCGCTTATCACCTGAGAAAGGCTTCGATATTTTAATTGAAGGTTTTGCGGATGCGGTAAAAGAAAATCCAAATGCGAAACTTTATATTTTAGGCGATGGTCCTTTGCGCGGCCAATTGGAAAAGCTGATCGCCAAATTAGATTTAGAAGCGCATGTGTTCTTAGTCGGGCAAAAACGCAATCCATTCAATATTATGAACCAATGTGACTTATTTGCGTTAACATCGCATTATGAAGGACAGTCTATGGTCTTGCTTGAAGCGTTGACAATCGGTGTGCATACATTGGCTTCTAACATTCCGGCTAACCGATATGTATTGAGATATGGTGATTTCGGAATGTTGACGGAGAATACACCGACAGCTGTAGGTGAAAGTATTAAGAGCTTTATGAATGGTCAAATTCCGCCATATGAAACGTTTAAAGGTCAAAAGCACAATGAAATTGCGCTGCAAGAATTATATGATTTACTATAAATTTTTCTAAAAGGTTTGTACGTGAGTGCAAGCCTTTTTTAATGCGCTTTAAAAATCGAAGAGAACTTAATAATATTGCGATTTATATTGCGGAAACTTTGATTTTTACATACAATAAAGAGGATTATGTACATTTGATAGAAGTAAGCACCTTTTAAATATTTCATTGGAGATATTTAAAGGCTTTTTTATGTGCTGAAATAAGAAAGCGTTTTAAAAATTTGAACGAAGGAGTCGTCAAAGTGAAGAAGAAAATAGAACTGACTTATGCACGGACCATTTTCTGTGTGATTATTGTAATTGTGCATGCGATGACCGGCTTTATCAATGATCCGCATATTTCTGAATTTCAAAAGAAAGCCGTCAGCTATACACAAGTGATTTTGTTAAGTGCAACGCCATGTTTCATCATGTTATCTGAGATGCTGCTGGGTATGCGCTACTCTAATTACATACCCAAGAACTTTTTGACCAAACGCATCAAGTTTATTTTAGTGCCTTATCTTTGTTTTGCATTGTTTGTCATCTTTGAAATTTATTTTGACCCGAGCAAGCATTTCACACTGAAATATTTGTTGATTAACATATTGCTGGAAGGAAAATTCTTCGGATGGTTTGTGTTGGTTATCTTCCAATTCTTTGTTTTGCACATGTTGTTTTACAAAGTTCTAAACAAGATGAAACCATTACTTCCGATAGTGATATCGCTGATTATCAGTTTTACTCATGCAGTACTAATGTATTACAGTACAGCGTATTTGCATTTTTGGGATCAGTTTTATCCGCCGTATAATCGTACGATTATTTTAAACTGGCTCTTTTATTTTGTTGTCGGCTTTTATTTAGGAAAGTACTACGATACAGTAATGGCCTATGTCAAAGCTAAAATTTGGTATGTTGTTTTAATACTCGTGCTCAGCGCGTTAGTGATTGCATTTGACTTCTTCTATTTGGAAATTAAATTAAACGAGTCGAATCGTGCGGACTTATTTATCTTTACAGTCGCATTCTTCTTGCTTGTGGTTGCTTTATCGAAAATGCTGGGACGCTTCCACTTAACAGCGTTTTATATGATCAGTGAGATATCGTTTTTCATTTACTTGTCGCATCAGATTATTGTAGAACATATTTCAAGAGGCTTAGCATCATTTGTTAAATATCCAGTGCTCTTCTTCCCGCTGACTACTATTTTTACGTTAGGCTTTTGTGTGGGACTTGCGATTGTCTTGTCTTTCTTCCCTTACATTCGAATCATTGTCGGAAGAAATACCTTATATCCGATGGTATTGAATAACTATGCGGTGAAAGAAGAAAAAGCTGCGACATTAGAAAATAAAATATAACCGAAAGTGAAGGTATCCAATTGCTTGTGCAGCAGAGGGTGCCTTCATTTTATATGTGTGAAATAAAAATTTTTGTGATTAATATGTCGTGATAAGTGGAAATACAACCTGTGTAAGAAATTTGAAAAGCCGTCAATTTTAAAAGGAGATGAAAAAATAACAAATAAAATGGATGGCGATATAGTATTAAGATGTTAATGATATGTGATTGAAATAGGTTTAAACATATTGTTATTGCCGTTTATACTGGCGTACGTTAAACTGTAAAAGAATGCGTTGTTCACACATTATAGAAGGGGAAAAAGTAACCAGAGACAAATAGGAGTTATTTTTCAGTATAACAGCGAATTCAACGGGGTTAGTAAAATGAGCGGCTGTGTAACACAACAGATGGTATCGATCTTATTTCATCGGATAGAAGTTGTGCGAGCGGTCTTTTATTTTTGCTGCGACATACTGTCTTAATAATGTAAGGCGTCTCTCTAGTTGCTTATCATGTATGAGTAAATGGAGGATAGATAGAAATGAGTAATCAGAATGAGCTAAAACGAAATTTAGGTTTCTTCTCAGCGATTTCTATAGTAATGGGAACTGTAATAGGCGCAGGTGTCTTCTTCAAAGTTTCCAGTGTAGCCGAAGCGACAGGCTCAACAAGTATGGCAATGTTTGTATGGCTGCTGGGTGGTTTGGTGACCATTTGTGCAGGTTTAACAGCAGCTGAATTAGCAGCCGCAATCCCAGAAACAGGCGGACTTATCAAATACATCGAGTATACTTACGGCAACTTCTGGGGTTATTTATCAGGCTGGGCGCAAGCATTTATTTATTTCCCGGCCAATATTGCAGCATTAGCAATCGTCTTTGCGACACAATTTGTAAACTTGTTTGATATGAAAGACAGTTTAATCGTTCCTGTCGCAATGTTGACGGCGTTATCGATTTATTTCATTAACTGCTTAGGCTCAAAGGCAGGCGGAATGCTTCAGTCTATTACGCTCGTAATCAAATTGATTCCGATTATCTTGATTGTAGCCGTAGGCTTCTTCCAAGATACGACAGTTGAATTCTCGCTTTTCCCGATTGATTCAGGTCAGCATCAAGGCTTCTTTACAGCGTTAGGTGCAGGCTTGCTTGCAACAATGTTCGCATATGACGGCTGGATGCACGTCGGAACAATTGCAGGAGAGTTGAAGAATCCTAAACGCGACTTGCCGGGTGCGATTACAATCGGACTAGGGGCAGTAATGGTTGTTTATCTATTAATCAACGCTGTCTTCTTAATGACATTGCCGGTATCAGAAATCAGCGGCAACTTAAACGCTGCAAGTGAAGCATCAAGAATGATCTTCGGTGACGGCGGAGGCAAGATTGTCACAATCGGTATTATGGTGTCAGTTTATGGTGCACTTAACGGTTATTTAATGACAGGTATGCGTGTACCGTATGCAATGGCTGAACGTAATGGATTGCCGTTCAAAAACTTCTTCTTAAAATTAACACCAGGCCAAGCACCTTGGGCCAGTGGTTTAGTACAATTGATTATTGCTTATATTATGATGTCATTAGGTGCGTTCGATACAATTACGAATATGTTGATTTTCGTAATCTGGACATTCTACACAATGGCATTCGTGGCAGTCATTCTGTTGAGAAGAAGAGAACCTGAAATGGAACGTCCTTACAAAGTACCGCTTTATCCGATTGTACCTTTAATCGCAATTGTTTCCGGTATCTTTGTTTTAATCAATACACTGTTCACACAAACATTACTTGCGATGATCGGTATTGTGATTACATTATTAGGTATTCCAATCTATTATTATACGAAGAAGAAAGAACAAAATAACTAATAAATAGTAGGGTTAAGCCGGCAAAATGCCGGCTTATTTTTAACTTGTAGTTGTCATAAAATTCTAACAAAGTAAAATGATTGTGCTAAAATGTAAATGAACACCATTAGATTCGATAGAAATGTTTCTATCGAAATAACAAAATAAGGAGCAGATTCAAATGAAAATTGCAGTTGCCGGAGCAGGCGCTATGGGTGGCCGTGTAGGGACACAAATTCAACAAGCAGGTTATGATGTTACATTTATCGATGATTGGAAACCACATGTAGAAGCTGTTCAAAAAAACGGCTTTGAAATTCAAACAGAAACAGATACGTATACTGTAGATGCCAATATGATTACACCTTATGATGTAAAACATTCATATGATTTAGTGATTATCTTAACGAAAGCGATGCATTCAATTGAAATGTTAACGCAATTAAAAGACAAAGGTGCTATTACAAAAGATACAGCAGTCTTAACAATGATGAACGGTTTAGGACATGACGAACGCTTTTCAAAAGTAGTACCGCCAGAACAAATCTACCTTGCAGTAACAATGTGGACTGCCGGATTAAGAGGACCGGGCCAATTGTTATTAGAAGGTACAGGTACAATTGATTTCCAACGTATCGACGGCAAAGAAAGTGAACGTACACATGAAATCAATAAAGTCTTTGAAGATGCAGGTTTGAATCCTAAAATCAGTCAGCAAGTGATGCAGTCAGTATGGTATAAAGCAGCATTGAACTGTGTATTGAATCCACTTTGTACGATCTTAGATAAAAATCTGATCGAGTTTGCGCAATACAAAGCATCAAGAGAAATGGTGCAACTTGTTGTAAGTGAAATTGTTGCGGTCGCAAAAGCCAAAGGTATTGAACTTGATAATGATACGATTATCCATAAAATCGAAGGTGCGTATCCAGCTGATAAACAAGGTTTGCATCATCCGTCAATGCACCAAGATTTATACAGCGGCCGTCTTACAGAGGTAGATTACCTTAACGGTCAAATCGAAGCTTATGGCGAACAAGTCGGTATTCCGACACCAACAAATGCGATGTTGAAACATCTTGTGCATCAATTAGAATTAACACATGTTAAATAATCTGATCGACACTTTTAAACTCTGCTGTTTTGGCAGAGTTTTTTCGTTGTATTTCAGTTTGTAAGCACTTTATATGACGAACATATTTAGTTATGTGATAATAAAAATACAACGAAAAACGAATTACCCACGGTTTTAACAAGGTGAATGTCTTATTTCTATCGCCTTGAGCTATAAATCAATCAACTTTATGAGGAGGATTTCAATCATGAGTGTAAATGTTAGAGATTATATCCAAGACAGTTATGATTTATTTATTAATGGTGATTTTGTACCTAGTGATTCAGGAAGTACAATTGAAGTATCCAATCCAGCTACAGGAGAAGTTTTAACAAAAGTTGCGAAAGCATCTGAAAAAGATGTAGATAAAGCAGTAAAAGCTGCACAAACAGCTTTTGACAGCTGGAGTAAAACACCAAAAGAAGAACGTGTAACATTATTGCGTCAAATCGCAGATAAATTACGCGAACAAAAAGACCGTTTCGCAATGATTGAAACATTAAATAATGGTAAACCGATCCGTGAAACATCAACAATCGATATTCCATTAGCAGCACGCCACTTCGAATACTTCGCAAGTGTCATCGATACAGATGAAGGAACAGTCAATGATATGAGCGAGGATGTCATGAGTATTGTACGTCATGAGCCTATCGGTGTTGTAGGTGCAGTAGTTGCATGGAACTTCCCAATGTTATTAGCAGCATGGAAGTTGGCACCAGCACTTGCGGCAGGTAATACAGTTGTCATTCAACCATCATCTTCTACACCGCTCAGCTTAATTGAATTAGCTAAAATCTTCCAAGAAGTATTACCGAACGGTGTTGTGAACGTCTTAACTGGTAAAGGTTCTGAATCTGGTAATGCAATCTTCAACCATGAAGGTGTCGACAAATTATCATTCACTGGTTCAACAGATGTCGGCTATCAAGTTGCGGATGCAGCAGCAAAACGTCTTGTTCCTGCAACATTAGAACTTGGCGGTAAATCAGCCAACATTATTTTAGATGATGCAAACTTAGATGTTGCTGTTGAAGGTATCCAATTAGGTATCTTATTCAACCAAGGCGAAGTCTGCAGTGCAGGTTCAAGATTACTTGTACAAGAAGGCATTTATGATAAATTAATGGATCGTCTTAAAGATGCATTCGCACGTATTAAAGTCGGCGACCCATTAGATGAAAATATCCAAATGGGTTCTCAAACAGGTAAAGCACAAATGGATAAAATCCAAAGTTATGTAGATTACGCAAAAGAATCAGGTGCTGAAATCTTAGTCGGCGGCAATCGTAAAACAGAAGGCGAATTAGCGAACGGCTACTTCTTCGAACCAACTATTATTGCTGTAGACAATAATGACAACAAATTAGCACAAGAAGAAATCTTCGGACCTGTTTTAACAGTAATTAAAGTAAAAGACGAAGAAGAAGCAATTAAAGTCGCGAACGATTCAGAATATGGTCTTGCCGGCGGTGTATTCACAGAAAACATCAACCGTGCATTAAAAGTTGCGCGTGCAGTAAGAACGGGCCGTATGTGGGTCAACACTTACAACCAAGTACCTGAAGGCGCACCATTCGGCGGCTACAAAAAATCAGGTATCGGCCGTGAAACTTACAAAGCAGCTATCCAAAACTATCAACAAGTTAAAAATATCTATATCGATACAAGCAACCAAACAAAAGGCTTATATTAAGAGCCGACCATTCTTTAAAAAGGTAGCTTTTCAGCCCAAAGGCAAGCGGTACAGCCCTTGCCTTCGGGCTTTTTTTATGTTTTTCTTGCTTAATTCTAAGGCTATTATTTCAATGAGATTAATAATATTTAGTTTCTGTAAAAATGTAAGGTTTTATTAGAAAAAACCTAGAGCTATCACGTATAATGTGAATCAAAATCATAGATATGCATTGAAAAGCAGGAGATGTTTAAATTTAATGTTCGAAAGCGGGTATAGTATGAAATAACCCATAATGATGTATATTAAGTGGCGACATTTTAAAATAGAACGGAGCTATAGAATGGTTAAAGTAAGAATGTTAATCCCATGTTTTAATGAGGAAGATGTTATCAATTACACATACAAAGAACTAAGAAAAGTATTAGACCAAGATTCTAAAGCGAAACATTACGATTACGATCTGCTCTTTGTGGATGACGGCAGTAAAGATCGTACGATTGAAATGGTGAAAGATTATAGTAAGTATGATTCACATGTAAAATATATCGAATTCAGCCGAAACTTCGGCAAAGAAGCAGCAATGTATGCTGGTTTGGAACAAAGCCAAGATGTAGATGCGGTCATTATTTTAGACGGTGATTTGCAGCACCCGCCTGAATTGATTCCGCAAATGATTGAAAAGTATTTAGAAAATGGTACAGACCAAGTTATCGCAAAACGCAACAGAGAAGGCGAAAAAGCGACGCGTAAATTGATGACGCATTGTTATTATAAATTGATTAACCGCTTTGTAGATGTGCCGATTGAAGACGGTGTCGGCGATTTCCGCTTGCTTAGCCAGCGTGTTGTCAAAACATTGGCTGAATTAGATGAAACACAGCGCTTCTCTAAAGGATTATTCTCTTGGGTCGGTTATAAAACCGAAACAATTGAATATGAAAACCAAGAGCGTATTGCAGGGGATTCTAAGTGGTCATTCTTTAAACTATTAGATTACGGCGTAGACGGTATTATTTCATTTAACAATAAGCCGCTGCGTACGATTATGTATTTCGGTATTGGTATCTTTGGTATCAGTATCATTTATCTATTAATCAACTTCTTGTTAATCCTATTTAACGGCATTAAAGCACCAGGTTACTTCACAACTATTTTTGCGATTCTATTCTTAGGCAGTATTCAATTAATTTCACTCGGTGTTATGGGAGAATATATCGGACGTATTTATTATGAAGTGAAGAACCGTCCGAAATATCTTCAGCAAGATTCTAATCTAAATGAAGCATCAGAAGAAAAGAAACGCAGAGAACATTTCTATGCGGTCAACAGCAGAGATAAACGCCATCGCAATATTGAACCGCTGCATCACGCAATGGCTAAACCAGAAGAGCCGGTATCCTATAAAACGAATTTACAAGAGCGTGAACAAAGAGAAGCAGATGAAAAGACAGAACAAGCACATAGAATTAAACAAATGAATTTTTAAAGATTTGATAAACAAAGGAGAAGCAGCACAATGTATGTGTCGCTTCTCCTTTGTTTTTAGGCGGTTTCATCATGTGAACGGTCGGATTTATAACCTTGGGACACGATAAAGAATTCGCCCAATACGATTAAAATGATTGTTGAAGAAAGTGATGAGAGATGGGCAATGTAAAAGCCAATCATCACAATTAAATAAATGACAGGAACGATGAATTTCCAATTGCCACCGAGTTTGGATGCGACCAGCTTTTGTAAAATGACCGCAATGATAAGTGCCAAAATCGGAATAACCCAGTGCATAACACTATCTGACATTATTAAGATGCTCCTTTATTTAAGATCTGATTTCTCGTTATGTTCTTTCTTCTTAGCCAAAGCTTTATTTTGTTTATTACGTTTGAGTTGCTGTTCTAAACCAAAAAGCTGCAAGGCACCTATTACTGAGAAAATGATAAAAGTAGAAAACGTAATGATTTTTGTTAAAAGCAAGACCAGCATAATTATCAAGAAGAGTGTGGGGACCACATACTTATACTTTTTGTTAGTATGCTGGATAATATAATTCTGTGAAAAGAATGCCGCTAGGTACAATACAACAACACCTACAAGACTAAACGCAAGACGCATGATGCTAACCTCCTTTACCACTTATACTATGATTATCGTATCATAATTCACCAGACAGCCAGAAATGCATAAAAAAACATACCCAATTTGATTGGATATGTTGAAGAGATTTAGCGTTGAAATCCTTTAAACCCTTTGACTGTACCGTCTGATAAGTTATATACAAAGAAAGCACTGACAATAATAAAGAGTATAAAGAATGGAATATTCAATACATTTGTGATAAACAGACCTGTCATTAATAAGACTGCAATGACTGGAACGATTAAGTTAAAGTCGCCTTTAATGCGTTTCATTAATGTCGCTTCGGCACCGATAACAATCGCAAAAATGATAAGTGAAACAATCCAACTTAACACTGGAGACATGGATACATCCTCCTTTCATAATGTGCTTTAACACTTATATTCATTGTAAAGCCAGATTATAGGTTAAGCAAATCAATCAGATTTTAATACAATGCACATAAGCATTTCGTTTATGTACAAATCTATTATAATGAAGGTAAGAGATGCAAAGTAAAGAAATGAGGGGATGCAATTGGATAAGGTTGTAGCACAGTTAGCGCATGCACATAAAGCTTTTGGTAAACAAACAGTACTTGAAGATATATCGATTGCTTTAAAGAAAGGTCAAATTATGGGACTAATCGGTCCAAGCGGATCAGGTAAAACGACCGCAATTAAATGCTGGTTGGGTATGGAAGCTTTAGATAAAGGGAAAGCTGAAATCTATGACCAGCCTATGCCGAATCGAAAGGTATTGAGCCATGTCGGTTATATGGGACAGACTCTTGCTCTTTATGAAAATTTAAGCGCTAAAGAGAATTTAGTATTCTTTGGGAATCTGAAAGGTTTGTCAGGACAAAAGCTCAATGATGAAATCAAGCGTTATATGCAGCTGGTGGATTTAGAAGATAAATTGACGCAAATTGTCCATCAATTTTCAGGGGGTATGAAACGCAGACTCTCTTTAGCAGTCACATTATTAGGGCATCCGGATTTGTTGATTTTAGACGAACCGACTGTAGGGATTGATCCGAGTCTGCGTCAAAAAATCTGGCATGAATTGCGCCAACTCGCAAAACAAGGTCAAACCATACTGATGACTACACATGTTATGGATGAAGCGGAACGATGCGACCAAGTTGGATTGTTAGTAGATGGCGAAATCTTTGCCTTAGGCTCTCCAAAAGACTTGAAACAAAAATTTAATGCACAAAGTATCGAAGAAGTGTTCTTAAAAGCAGAGGAGGCGAAAGGGCATGAGATTTAAAGCAATATTAAAACGTGTTATTACAGACTTAATCCGTGATAAAAGAACATTGGCACTGATGTTCCTTGTCCCTTTGGTCATCCTTACGATAATGTTCTTCTTGTTTAACAGCGATAACGAAGAACAATTAGAAATCGGTTTTGCGAAAGACGTACCGCATTCGCTTATTAAAGCTTTGCCTGATGATAAAGCACATACACACACGTACCAAAAGACCAACAAGGTACAAGATGTAATCGAACAACATCAATTAGATGCATATGTAGAGAAGAAAGGTGACCAGTTAGTAGTTACTTATACCAATGAAAACCCAAGTAAAACGTCGGCTGTAAAACAATTACTCGCAAGTGCGCTTCAAAAAGAGAAAATGCAGACAGTCGAACATCAAATGAAATCCATCCAAACAAAAATGTCTCAAATGCCGGGAGAAAAGCCTAAACAATCAACAACACAATCTGAGATGCCGTCATTAAAAGCACATTATTTATACGGTGATCAAGACAGCAGTTATTTTGATAAAATGTTCCCAATCTTAATGGGGTTCTTTGTATTCTTATTTGTCTTCTTGATTTCAGGTATTGCTTTATTAAGAGAGCGTACTTCAGGGACATTAGAACGTATCCTTGCGACATCTGTTAAGCGCAGCGAGATTGTCTTTGGTTATCTCGCTGGCTATGGTATCTTTGCGGTCGTACAAACATTGATTATTGTCTTATTCTCAATTTACTTATTGAAAGTCGAGATGGCAGGCAATTTACTATGGGTACTGTTGATTAATATACTCATCGCCTTCGCCGCATTATCTATGGGATTATTCATATCTACATTTGCAAATTCAGAATTTCAAATGCTGCAATTCATTCCGATAATTGTAGTTCCGCAAGTTTTATTCTCGGGTATTATTCCACTCGATAATGTGAACCGCTTTATCGCAAGTATCGGATATTTATTCCCATTACGTTATGCAGGTGATGCTTTGACTAAAATCATGATTAAAGCACAAGGTATCGGAGATTTCTGGTTTGATGTGGTAATGCTTCTGCTGTTTATTCTCGTCTTTACTACACTGAACATTGTAGGATTAAAACGCTATAGAAAAGTATAAGGTGAATCAGGTCTGCTTCTTTGACGGGGGCAGGCCTTTTTTTATGATTCTCATTAATTTGTGGCCACTCTAAATAAAAAAACAAAATAAGTGATTAGAACTTAAATATGTACATAAAATATAAAGTAACTAGAAAGTTATTGTGTAAATATATACATTGGAGTGTGATTATATTGACAACGCTTACTTGTTACTCTAATATTTATGCAAACGCTAACATATACATAGAGTTTGCCTTAAATTGATAACTTAGAGTAGGTGGATACAGTGAATACTATCAAACAACAAATTGAAGCAGGCAATATCAGTGTGGGGATTGAATTAGGTTCGACACGTATTAAAACAGTCGCAGTAAACGAAGCATGCGAAACAATAGCGACGGGATCATTTGAATGGGAGAACGTGTTTAAAGATGGATTTTGGACCTATTCATTAAATGATGTATGGAATGGCCTGCAAATCAGCTACAGTGCCATGACAGATGCGATTAAAGCAGAATATGGTACAACGGTTAAACAAATTCAATCGTTAGGTATCAGCGGGATGATGCATGGTTATCTTGCATTTGATGAAAAGGATGATTTACTCGTTCCGTTTCGTACATGGAGAAATAATAATGCGCATGATGCCGCAAGACAATTAACAGAAGCTTTTGGAGTGAATATACCTGAACGATGGAGTATAGCGCAGCTTTATGATGCTGCACTTCAAGATGCACCGCATACAAGCAAAGTCCGCTACATGACTACTTTATCAGGTTATGTACATTGGTATCTCACTGGAGAACGTGTATTAGGTGTGGGCGATGCTTCAGGTATGTTCCCAATCGATCCTAAGACACATGCTTTTCGTGAAGATTTATTAGACCATTTTAATGAGCTGTATCATGCACAAGGCTATACACAAGATGTGCGTGATGTGCTGCCTAAGGTTTTAACATCTGGTGAGGATGCAGGGTATCTCACAGAAATCGGCGCAAAACTTATTGACCCGAATCATGAGTTAGAAGCGGGCTGTCCTATGTGTGCACCTGAAGGAGATGCGGCGACTGGAATGGTCGCAACGAACAGTGTAGCGCCAAGAACGGGTAATGTATCTGCCGGAACAAGCATCTTCTCTATGATTGTATTAGATCATCAGCTTAAACGTTTATATCCTGAAGTAGATTTAGTCACAACGCCAGCCGGTGATGAGGTCGCAATGATTCATGCTAATAACTGTACTTCTGATATCAATGCATGGATGAACCTCTTTGCGGAAGTATTAGATACTATGGGGGCAAAATATACAAAAGAAGACCTGTTTACACGTATGTTTGAGAAGGCTTTAGAAGGAGATAAGGCTTTAGGACACTTGCTTTCTTATGGTTATGTATCTGGTGAATTCATCACTGATGTCAAACAAGGTTATCCTATGTTCATCCGCAGTGTAGACAGTCAATTCAACTTAGCGAATGTGATGAAAACACATATCTTCAGTGCGTTCAGTACGCTGAAAATCGGTATTGATTTATTAAAACAAAATGAAGCACTCGAAATAGACAGTATGATTGGACATGGCGGTATCTTCAAGACAGAACGCGTTGCACAGAGCTTCTTAGCTGCAGCGTTAGAAAGTCCGGTCAGTGTTATGCAGACGGCAAGTGAAGGCGGTGCTTGGGGTATCGCTGTACTTGCACGCTACCTAGTAGACGGAAACGACAAAAAGTTATCGGACTATCTTAACCAACAAGCATTCAAAGGCACTGATGACCTAGTCATCAACCCTAAACAAGAAGATATCGAAAGCTTTAAAAACTATATTCAACGATTTGAAGCAGGTTTACCGCTTGAAAGAAATGCGGAGCAATATTTTGAAGATTTTAAGTCAGAAAAATAGATGAAGGTGAATAAATTGAAAACTATAGAGAGAAATCAATCGAAACAGTTTTTAGGACTGCCCATGACTTTAATATGGGGTTATGTGGCAGTCGCTGTATTCATGACCGGTGATGGTATTGAACAAGCATTCTTATCTAAGTACATACAACATATAGGCTTCAGTGCTAGCCAAGCTTCTACAGTACTCACAACGTACGGGCTGGTTGTAGCGATTGCATCATGGTTATCCGGTGTTTTAGCAGAAGTATTCAGTCCAAGACGATTGATGACTTTTGCATTTATAACATGGATAGTGTTCCATGTAGGGTTTTTAGTGTTGGGCTTAGAGACACATAATTATATGATGATGGTAATCATGTATAGTATCAGAGGATTAGCTTATCCGATGTTTATCTATAGCTTTGTTGTGTGGATTACATACTCAGCTCCTCCTCAACGTCTTGCATCTGCAATGGGATGGTTTTGGGCTATGTATTCAGTAGGTATTGGAGTATTAGGTTCTTACTTACCAAGCTTTACAATACCATTTATTGGATTCATGGGAACACTGTGGAGTTCAATAATCTTTATTGCAATAGGCGGATTAATGGCATTTTTCTTAGTTAAAGATCAAAAAGGTAAAGTTAAAGAAAGTGATAAACTCAATGCTAAAGAGATGTTTGGTGAAATACTTCGAGGTGTGACAATATTACGCAACCCTCAAATTGCAATTGCATGTTTAGTTCGAATTATTAATCAGCTTTCTTTATTTGGTTTAGTTGCTTTCATGCCATCGGTATTTACTGATGACTTTGGATTCAGTACATCTCAATGGCTTCAAATTTGGGGCTTCATGTATATTGTGACAATCTTTACTAACCTATTTTGGGGAATTGTTGGTGATAAGATTGGTTGGGTTAAGCAAATAAGGTGGTTTGGCTGTATAGGTATGGCAGTTTCTACACTAGCATTTTACTATGTACCGTTATGGTTCGGACCTAATTTTTGGATAACATGTATCGTTGCAATTGCATTTGGATTTGCCGTTGCAGCATTTGTACCGATGTCCGCAATATTCCCTACACTTGAGCCGACACATAAAGGTGCAGCTGTTTCAATTCACAATTTATCAGCAGGGTTAAGTAACTTCTTAGGACCTGCAATAGCAACAATAGTCCTTATGTTTAGTAATGCTTTAACAACAATTTGGGTCTATGCGGCTATCTATTGTATAGGATTTGTTTTGACCTTCTTTATGAAAGTTAAACAACCATCACTACAAAAATAAATAGAAAGGTGATTTATATGAATATTTTAGAACAGTTCAGATTAGATGATAAAGTAGCGATTGTAACTGGAGGAGCAATGGGATTAGGACAAGCAATGGCAACAGCACTTGCACAAGCAGGTGCAAATATTGTGATTGCAGATATCCAAGAAGATGTTGCTGCAGCTACTGCAACAACTATTCGAGAAACTGAGGGTGTTAAGGCAACATCATTAAAAGTAGACGTTACCAATCCTGATGATGTCCAAAAAATGGTGGATGATGTTGTAGATGAGTTTGGTAAAATTGATATTTTGATTAATAATGCTGGAATGACTATAAATGCTAAAGCGGAAGAAATGACTTATGAACAATGGAATAAAGTGATTAATTTAAATTTAAATGGAGTCTTTTTAGTTGCCCAAGCAGTTGGTCGTCAAATGATTGAACAAGGCTATGGTAATATTATTAATACTTCAAGTATGTCAGGTATTATTGCTAATAAACCCCAAGAACAATGTTCATACAATGCTTCAAAAGCAGGCGTAATTATGTTGACTAAAAGTTTAGCGATGGAATGGTCAAAATATAATATTAAAGTAAATACGATTGCACCAGGATATATGAAAACAGAATTGACTAAACCATTTTTTGAACAAGGAGGAGCAATGATTGATGATTGGATGGGCTTCACTCCTATGGGACGACCTGGTTTACCTGAAGAACTAGGCGGCATAGTTGTTTACTTAGCCTCAGATGCATCATCATTTGCACAAGGTAGTGTTTTCACAATTGATGGAGGCTACACAGCACTTTAAATTAAAAGAAATAAACGAAAACCCGACGAGAAACGGTGTTAAACCATTTCCCAGTCGGGTTTTGTTATAGGTGGGTTAAATTATGGAAAGAATAATGAATTGATTATTCGTTTTCTTTACGACGACGTGCATTTAATAAGAATAATGTACCAGCACTTGCGATTACTGAACCAGAAAGTAAACCGAATAATACTTGATCTTGTTCACCAGTTGCAGGTAATTGTTTTTTAGCGTCTTTAGCTTTTTGAGCAGCAGCAGCTTTAGGTGCAGCTTTTTGGTCTGCAGCTTTTTGAGGAGCTTTTACGCCTTGAGCAGGTGCTTTTTTACCGTCTTTAGTTACTTGGTCTTTACCAGTAGTGTTACCAGTAGTTTTTCCTGAGTTATCTACTTTATTTGTAGTTTTAGCAGGAGTTGTAGTAGTTGCTTTTTTATCATCTTTTTTAACAACTTTAGCTTTTAATGCATCTGCATCTTTAGCAGCTTTAACAATTGCTTGTAAATCTTTACCTTGGTGTGCAGCTTCAGCAATTTCAGTTTGGAAAGCAGCTTTTTCTGCAGGTGTTAAGTTTTTCAAAGCAGCTACAGCTTTGTGTGCTGCGTTTGCTTTATCTAAAACAGCTTTAGAAAGAGCTTGTGAAGAACCTGCTTCTTTAACGTTTTTATCTTTTGCATTTTTAGCGTTTAAGACTCTAGCGTTGTTTAAGATGTTTTCAAGGTTAGCAGAGTTGTTGTTAGCGATGTCGCTGTTGATTTGTTTGTTGAATGCGCCTTTTTGTTGATCAGTTAAGTTAGTTAAACCACTGATAGTATCGAAAGCGTATTGAGCTAAATCTTGAGTAGTTTTAGGTGCATCTTGTGAATGATTTTCTTTAACGTTTTTGTCTTTAGCGTTTTTAGCGTTTAAGACTCTAGCGTTGTTTAAGATGTTTTCAAGGTTAGCAGAGTTGTTGTTAGCGATGTCGCTGTTGATTTGTTTATTGAATGCGCCTTTTTGTTGATCAGTTAAGTCGTTTAAACCGCTGATAGTATCAAAAGCGTATTGAGCTAAATCTTTAGTAGTTTTAGGTGCATCTTGTGAATGATCTTCTTTAACGTTTTTATCTTTAGCGTTTTTAGCATTTAAGACTCTAGCGTTGTTTAAGATGTTTTCAAGGTTAGCAGAGTTGTTGTTAGCGATGTCGCTGTTGATTTGTTTGTTGAAAGCGCCTTTTTGTTGATCAGTTAAGTTAGTTAAACCGCTGATAGTATCAAAAGCGTGTTGAGCTAAATCTTGAGTAGTTTTAGGTGCATCTTGTGAATGATCTTCTTTAACGTTTTTGTCTTTAGCGTTTTTAGCATTTAAGACTCTAGCGTTGTTTAAGATGTTTTCAAGGTTAGCAGAGTTGTTGTTAGAGATATCGCTATTGATTTGTTTGTTGAAAGCACCTTTTTGTTGATCAGTTAAGTTAGTTAAACCGCTGATAGTATCAAAAGCGTGTTGAGCTAAATCTTTAGTGGTTTTAGGTGCATCTTGTGAATGGTTTTCTTTAACATTTTTTTCTTCGCTGTTGATTTTATCAAGTTGTGTAGCATCTTTAACTACAGATTCAACAGCAGCGCCAACTTGTGCATTACGTTTCACTTGGTTGTAGAAACCATTTTTTTGTTGGTCAGTTAAGTTGTGTAAAGCAGCGATTTTAGCTGTAGCACCATTGATTGCATCTAATTGTTTAGCGTCTTTAAGAACTGGTTCAGTTGATTGTCCAACTTCAACGTTTCTAAGAACTTGTTTGTGGAAACCAGCTTTTTCTTTAGCAGAAAGGTTTTTCAATGCGTCGATTGAGCGTTGAGTTTGACCTGCAGCTTTTTGTTTTTGTTCTTGTTCTTTAGCAGCATTTTTAGCAAGTTGAACTTGAGCATCTACTGCTTTAGCATCTTTAACGATACCAGGGATTTCAGCTACACCAGCTTTAGCAATTTTAGCATTGTAGATAGCTTTGTTTTCTTTAGAGATGTTAGCTAATTTGTTAACTTCAGCTTGTGCTTTTTCAACTTGTTCTTTAGCTACATTTTGAGCAGTTTGAACTTGTTTTTTAACAGCAGCTTGGTTAGCATTTGCTTGGTCTGCTTGAACTGCATCGTTAAGTACTGCTTCAACAGGTGGTTGTTGAGTTTGAGCACTTTGTTCGATACGTTTTTTGAAGTTTGCTTTTTCTTGAGGTGTTAAGTGTTGTAAAGCGTCTACTTTTTGATAAGCAGCTTGAGCAGGGCTGCTTTGAGTTTCAGCTTGTGCACTGCTTCCTCCGAATACTAATGCTGTACCTAATGATACAGATGCGATACCGACTGATAATTTACGTAAAGAAAATAGTTGTTTTTTCTTCATGGTGTTATTCCTCCTATAGTAACTATGCATAGTAACAGTGATAAATATATGGATAATATATAGATATGTAACTATTTTACACAACATACATAGACGGATATGTGCACTATACAAAATATTATGAAAATTTTATGTAAATTTAACGTCCGATTTCATTAACAGAGTGACATATTATGACACTTATAGTTGATTTATAAGTGGAATACTTAATTTTGCTGTCAAAGAGAGAAGCCTGACAAATCATTTGCCAGACTTCAAAGGGATATTGGGGAGTTATTTTTTAAGACTTATTACAAATAGAGAGATTATACTTAATTATTTTTCGTTGCGACGACGTGCATTCAATAAGAATAAAGTTCCTGCACTTGCAAATAGTGAACCTGAAAGCAATCCGAATAATACTTGATCATTTTCACCAGTCGCAGGTAATTCTTTCACTTTGTTTTCTTCTTTTTTGCCGTCAGCTTTTGTTGCTTCAGCAGCAGCTTGTTCTTTAGCAGCAGCTTCTGGTGCTTTTGTATCTTTCACAGCATCAGCTTGAGTGCTGTTAGGTGCAGCTTGATCATTTAATTGTTCAGCATCAGCTAAGATAGCTTCGATTTTAGAACCTTTATCTTCTTTTTGGGATTTGGCAACTTGTGTATGGAAAGTATCTTTTTGTTTTTGAGATAAGTTTTCTAATTTGTCGATTGCATCATGTGCTTTTTCTGCTTTTTCATCTAATGATTGCGCCTCGTCAGCTTTTGGCGCTTCTGCTTTATCATCAGCTTTTGCATTCTCTTCAGCTGCTTTATCTTCTTTTGTTGTAGTTTCATCTGTTGTTTTGTCTTCTGCTTTATTCTCTTCAGCAGGAGCTTGTTCTTCTGTAGGTGCTTGTTCTTCAGTTGATGTTTGTTCTTCAGTTGATGTTTGTTCTTCAGTTGGTGCTTGTTCTTCAGTTGGTGTTTGTTCTTCGGCTGGAGCTTGTTGTGCATTTAAGTTTTGAGCATCAGCTAAGATAGCATCGAATCTTTGTGTGCTGTTTTGTCCGCTTTCAACTAAGATTTGTTGGTTGAATGCATCTTTTTGTGCATCCGATAAGTTTGGCAAGTTGTTGATGACTGCGTAAGCATCTGCAGTTTTTTGGTTTAACTCTTCAACTGCAGCTTGTTGTGCTTGTGCGTTTTGATCGTTCAAGTTTTGAGCATCAGCTAAGATAGCATCAAATTTTTGCGTGCTGTTTTGTCCGCTTTCAACTAAGATTTGTTGGTTGAATGCATCTTTTTGTGCATCAGACAGACTTGGCAAGTTGTTGATGACTGCGTATGCATCTGCAGTTTTTTGATTCAATTCTTCAGCTGCCGCTTGTTGTGCTTGTGCGTTTTGCGAATTCATATTTTGCGCGTCAGCTAAAATAGCATCGAATTTTTGTGTGCTGTTTTGACCGCTTTCAACTAAAATTTGCTGATTGTACGCATCTTTTTGTGCGTCAGACAGACTAGGCAAGTTATTGATCGTGTTGTAAGCTTCTTGAGTTGCTTGGTTCAAGTCTTGTGTTTCCGCATTTACAGCTTGGCTTCCCCCTAAAAATACAAGTGTCCCTAATGAAACTGATGCAATGCCCGCAGAAAATTTGCGTAAAGAAAATATTTGTTTCTTTTTCATTTTCCAATCCTCCTAAATAAAGTGAGTATACATTGATAGACTTACAAAGATGAAATAAATATAAATTGCTTATGTATTAATTCTACACAACGCCTATAGACATGTATTTTCATTTATTAGAAAAATGAATACGTTTTTTTATTAAATTGTTTTGCTCTTATCCACAGTATATGACACATAATGTCATCAGATGACCTGATGAATAATATTGCTATAATTATCTTGTTGTTCATGACTATGTAGTGGGAGAATATCTAGAATTCACATATATATAGGAAAGAACTGAAAATGAAAAAAGCTGCAGATACTCATTGTTTTGAGTACTTGCAGCTAGCAGGTTAGTATTCGCTGTTGCTTAAACGTGTAAACAGATAAGACTCTTGGAGTTTTAATAATTCTTTCATCACAATTTGATACGTACTTTCTGGTCCTATGAGGCGTGCTTGATTTCTTGCAGTGAAACAAAAGTTAATCGCGTCTTCTACACACAATTTGATACGGATGACATAATACTTTTTATCTACTAATTTAATAATTTCATGCGGGTATTTATGACGGATTAATTGGTAAAGTTCAGGCACAAGTTCAAACGTAACCCAGTGAATCGTGTTATAAATAGATTGAGCATGGAAATGGTTAGGACTCAGAGTGATGGTTTTTTGGTTTAAATCTGTAGATTGAATATGATCGTCTATCTTATACATTAATTTGAAAGTGAAGTTATTATACTGGATTCCGATAGGAGTAATTTCTTTATTTGAATCCACATAGAGCTTGCGAGAGGTGTGAATCGCTCTAGAAGCAAGTACAATGTTACTTAACTGTTCATACCGCTTAACAACCTTTAGTTTGGATAAATGTGTACGTAATTCTGTTTCATGTTGGGTATGGAAGGTTGTAATCAGTAATTCTAAATAATTGTAGAGATGCTGATCGATTTCAGGTGAAACGGTTTCTAATAGCGCCAGCAAGAAATACAGCGAAACTTCGTGGTTGGAAATTGAACTGTCCATTTCATAGGTGCCCATTCTATGATTATAGGTGATTTCTTTTCGGTAACCATGCCATTCATCGGTGTCATATAGAAAATTCCGAATATTATCGATATCACGCTGTATCGTTCTCGAAGAGACACCCCATTCATTTGAAAGTTCGTGCTTATTAACCACTTTTTGCTGAATCAGACGTGTATAGATGCTCAATATTCTATGTGCTTGTTCCATAAACGACCTCCATTTCTTAAGATGATACTTCTAGTTTGAGAGGATAAAACACTGTATGTGAATAAAATAGGATGTGGGTCATCTTATTTTATTTGTAAAAACACTTTTGCTAAATTCTTATTCAAGGTTAGTATACAATAATTTTAGTGACGTGGATATAAGGAATCAAAAGTATTTTATATTTAAATTTGTACTAATTAAGATTGATTTAAAGGAAATATGCTAAAATAAAAATGATTATTTTATAGCAAAGAGGAAGGTGGAAAGACAATGTCTTTGAATGTGGTTCAAACTGAAGCAAGCCGATTAACACAGTCAGAGCTGAATCATTATTTGAAATCAGATGTACCGTTTATACAACAATGGGCAACACATGAACGTATCGGTATTTTAATACAAGATCCTGCTCAATTTATGCGTGTTTATCAAGCAATTCAAGGGGCAGGCTACTTGCCTGTGGTATTAGATTCAAAATGGACATCTGAACAGCTGCATGAAATCTTAGCGCATTACGAAGTGACACAAGTGATTGCGGATAAACAGATTGAAGATGTACATACAGTCAGACTGGAACAATTAAATGAAGCAGAAGCTTCAGAGGAACTGCATGAATTGCATATGCCGCCAAATGACTTATTGCACATTGGCTTTACTTCAGGCACAACTGGCATGCCTAAAGCCTATTATCGCAACCGTCATTCATGGGATGTCAGTTATGATGCCAACGATGCAATTTTAGAGACGAAGCCTTCTTGTATTATTGCACCGGGGCCATTGGCTCATTCTTTAACGCTTTATGCGATGATGTATGCTTATCATTCAGAATTGACATGCTATATGCAAATGGAATATCACCCTGTGCAGCTGCTGCATCAATTACAAGAACAAAATGGTGCGGCCGTTTTTATTGTACCTTCGGTACTAGAACAGCTATTGCAGTTTGATGCGAAACAATTATCCGAAGTTTCAGTAACGTTTTTATCTTCAGGCGCAAAGTTAGAACCGCATACCATTCAAAAATTCAAACAGAAACTGCCGAATGCACAAGTGATTGAATTCTTCGGCACGAGTGAAGCGAGTTTTATTTCATATCACCATGTAACAGATTACGCACCGAAAAATGTCGGAAAGTTATTTAAAGGCGTGAAAGTCATTTTAACAGATGACAGCGGAAAACAATTGCCTGATTCTAAACAAGTCGGTCAGCTTCACGTACAAAGTGAAATGGTCTTTTCAGGTTATGTAGGCGCTGAATCTATTTCAAGCGAAGATACCATTGCGACAGGAGACTATGCCAGAATGACAGATGACCAAGAACTGATTTTAGAAGGTCGTGTAAATAATAAGGTCATTGTCGGCGGTATGAATGTCTATCCTGAAGAAGTTGAACGTGTGATTACTGAAACGACACCTATTCAACATGTTATGGTTAATGGCGTACCGCATTTTGAACTCGGAGAAGTACTGATTGCTTACTATCAATCAGAAACGGATTTAGAGATTCGTGAAGTGAAACAAATATTACGCAATCATTTAGAACGTTATAAAGTACCGATGCGATTTATTAGAGTTCCAGAAATGCTTTGGACTTCCAGCGGTAAAGTTGCACGTCAGCAAATGATTGAAAAATACGGGAGGCAATCATAATGAGAGAAGCAGTGATTATTGAGGCAAAACGTACGCCTATCGGTCAATACGGAGGCTTATTCAAACACTTAGAACCAGAAGACTTGCTTCAACCGCTGATAAAGCATATGACACAACTGCATCCTGCTATTGCAGAAAATATTAATGATGTCATTATCGGCAATACAGTCGGCAACGGCGGTAATATCGCACGCAAATCACTGCTGCATGCTGGCCTTTCATATCATATTCCCGGTATGACAGTAGATCGCCAATGCGGTTCAGGTTTAGAAGCTGTCAATATCGCATGCCGCATGGTACAAGCTGGCGCAGGCGATATCTATTTAGCTGGCGGTGTCGAGTCTGTCAGTCGTGCACCTTGGAAAATTCAAAAACCGCAATCACTGTATGAGAAACATCCTCCAGAGATTTATGAACGTGCACCGTTCACACCAGAAACTATGGGAGATCCAAGTATGTTAGAAGCAGCTGAAAATGTCGCACAAGTTTATCAAGTTTCCCGAGAACGCCAAGATGCATGGGCTGCACGCAGTCATCATCAATACTTTGCCTATCAATCCCAAATCCAGCAAGAAATTATACCGTTAACGGTTCATGGCGAAGCAGTAACGCAAGATGAATCACCAAAACAAAAGATGACAGCGCAACGGTTATCACGTTTAAAACCATTATTTAAAGACGGAACTGTTACAGTAGGGAATGCATGTCCAAAAAGCGATGGTGCCGCATTAGTGTTGATTATGTCGAAAGAAAAAGCAGAAGCTTTAGGCTTAAAGCCTTTACTTAAATTTACAGATGCACAAACCGCAGGTGTGAATCCTAAATTACTCGGCATCGGTCCTGTTCCAGCAACAGAACAATTATTGATGCGCCGCAATCTGTCAGTTGCTGATATAGATTGGACAGCGTTTAATGAAGCATTCAGTTCGCAAGTATTAGCTTCTATAGATTTATTAGGATTAGATGAACAAAAAGTCAATCCGTTCGGCGGTGCTTTAGCAGAAGGGCATCCTTACGGTGCCAGCGGTGCTAATTTAGTAGCACGTCTGCTTTCTATTCAAGCTTATTCCCCGGGTAATCAATTGTTAGCCGCAATCGGTATCGGAGGCGGTTTAGGTATCGCATCCCTATTTGAAAAGGCAGAAGATTAAATGAAACAAACTTTGATATGGCAATCGCCGAAACCAGCGCATCGTTCATTGAATTTAGATGCCTTTTATCTGACGAAGGTATGGCATACTTTTGATGACTTTCAACAACAGCACCAAGCACCTTTGATTTTAAGAAACAAAGTCATCTGTCAATATGCACCTTTAATTGAAGGGGAAAGCTATGAAGCAGAATTAATATGCAGATCACAAAGGAAACTTCGACAGTTTACACACTACTGTTATGTACTTACAATAGCATCATTGGGTGACAATAAAATGTGTATGGAAATAACAACAACATTCATTGAACAGCCTGATTCATCATTTAAGATAGAACAAAAGGCCAAACAACCAACAAAACAGTCAACAATATCATCTCAATATATTCCTTTAGCTATAGACTGGGAAGATGTATTAGATTATTTGAAACAAGTGAATGATTATAACCCGATACATCTTCAAAACCATATTTTGCCGGGCGACTATATTGTAATGGCCGCATTAGAGACATTGTCTAAGCATCAAGAAAATTTAAACACTGTCCAAGAAATAGAAGTAAAATACAAGAAGATGATGCATCGAACAGATCAACTATGGATGAACTTGAAAGAAGAGCGTTCATTGATTAAGATTCAAATCGTTAATCAAGCAGCGGAGACTTGTGTTGAAGTGTGGGTTAAAGTGTGACATACAACTCAATAGGAAAGGTTCAACAAGGAAATTGCATATGCAGTTTCCTTGTTTTTTTAAGCTATATTATGTGCAATTTTAAAATAATGTAAATTATCTGTATTTCTGCGTTAGCAGGGTATAGCCACATTAGGAGGGATTGTTTATAAAGTAATGCTCAATTTTATTCTTGCGCCCTCATTAGGATTGTGGGTTTATGGTGTTAATTCAGCCACATAAGTGAAATCGAATAAGGATAATGCATAGATTCTCTAAAAAATGAATAAAATATTTTATTTGAGAATTATGACTCTGTAAATCAAGGGATTATTCGGTTTTATGCATGCAAAACCCATGAAAATGTATTAAATATACAAAAACATGCAATGAATAAAAGAATAAGTGTGAAATATACAACACTTATAATGTGATTTAATTCACATGAGTATTAGTTGAAAGGGCTTACAATGTAGATAAATAAAACAAGGAGGTTTCACAAATGAATGAACATCCAATTAAAGTAAACAGTGAGATCGGTAAATTGAAAACGGTATTGCTTAAAAGACCTGGGAAAGAATTAGAAAATTTAGTACCTGAGTATCTAGAAGGATTGTTATTTGATGATATCCCGTACTTGAAAGTAGCGCAAGAAGAGCATGATAAATTTGCACAAGTGCTACGCGATGAAGGTGTAGAAGTTGTCTACCTTGAAGACTTAGCAGCAGAAGCGATTGAAGATCCTGAAGTGCGCAAACAATTCATTGAAGACGTTTTAGCTGAATCTGAAGACACATTATTAGGACATGAAGATGCAGTTAGAAAATTATTCGATGGTTTAAATAACAAAGACTTAGTTGAAAAAGTAATGGCAGGTGTACGTAAAGAAGAAGTTGAAACTGGTAAATCACACTTAGTGGAATACCTAGATGATTCTTATCCATTCTATATGAACCCAATGCCTAACCTTTACTTTACACGTGACCCGCAAGCATCAATCGGAAATGGTATGACAATCAACCGTATGTTCTGGCCGGCACGTCGCAGAGAATCTATCTTCTTCACTTATATCTTAAAACATCACCCAAGATTCAAAGATGCAGATGTACCTGTATGGTTAGACAGAAACTCTGATTACAACATTGAAGGCGGAGACGAATTAGTGCTTTCTGAAGAAGTTGTAGCAGTAGGTATCTCTGAAAGAACATCAGCACAAGCAATTGAAAAATTAGCACGTCAAATCTTTGCGAACCCTGAATCTAAAATTAAAAAAGTTGTAGCTATTGAAATTGCGAATACACGTGCATTCATGCACTTAGACACAGTATTCACAATGATTGACTACGATAAATTCACAATTCACTCAGCAATCGAGAAAAAAGGCGACGATATGAATATCTTCACTCTTGAACCAACAGAAGATGGAAAAGATATTACTATCACACGTACTACAGACTTGAAAGAAACATTAAAAGACGCATTGCACTTAGATCACATCGAATTCATTCCTACTGGTAACGGCGACCCAATCGTTGGTCCTCGTGAACAATGGAATGATGGTTCTAACACATTGACTATCCGTCCAGGTGTTGTTGTCACTTATGACCGTAACTATGTATCAAACCAATTATTACGCGACAAAGGTATTAAAGTTATTGAAATCACTGGTAGTGAATTGGTTCGCGGACGCGGGGGCCCACGTTGCATGAGTCAACCGCTATACCGTGAAGATATCTAAATCTGAATACAGCAACGCTTTAAGTGGTAAGGATTGCATCAATAGAAGTGGTTCGACGTCATCACTTAAAGCTTTGCCTTTAGATTGAAATACTGCTTTGAAATAAAAATGATACCTATTCACGGCAACGTGTTTAAAACATGGCCTATGATTTTGAAAATGAGCAAGAGGCACATGCCCTTAACATCAATTAAAGCAGTATAGCGTCAAAAAATTAAATAAATTGACAAGACATGCTTTGAGGCAATCTCGAGCATTAAAGGAGTTTTGAAAATGAGCGGAGAACAAAATAAACTCAATAAAACGGCTTTAATCGGTTTGGTCATTGGTTCAATGATCGGCGGCGGTGCCTTCAATATTATTTCAGACATGGGCAGCAATGCCGGCGGATTGGCGATTATTATCGGTTGGATCATTACCGCAGTCGGTATGATATCACTCGCATTCGTCTTCCAGAATTTAACAAATAAACGACCGGATTTAGACGGTGGTATTTACAGTTACGCACGTGCAGGTTTCGGTGACTTCGTCGGTTTCTCTAGTGCATGGGGATACTGGTTCGCAGCATTCTTAGGAAACGTCGCTTATGCTACGTTGCTGATGTCAGCAGTCGGCAACTTCTTCCCGATATTCAAAGGCGGCAACACACTTCCTAGTATTATCGTAGCCTCCATCTTACTATGGGGTGTACACTTCCTGATTTTGCGCGGAGTCGAAACTGCCGCATTAATCAACAGTATCGTAACAGTGGCTAAATTGATTCCTATCTTCCTTGCGATTGTATGTATGATTGTCGCATTCAACTTTGACACTTTTATGGCTGGATTTGCAGGAATGAAAGACAACATTGCATTACCGATTAACTTCTCTAACATCATGGAACAAGTTAAGAGTACAATGTTGATCACTGTTTGGGTATTTACAGGTATTGAAGGTGCGGTCGTATTCTCTGGCCGTGCGAAAACTAAAAAAGACGTAGGGACAGCAACAGTACTTGGTCTATTGATTGTATTAGTCATCTACTTCTTATTAACAGTACTTGCACAAGGTGTTATCGAACAAAACCAAATCTCTGAATTAAGCAGCCCATCAATGGCAGCATTATTAGCACACATCGTCGGCCATTGGGGTTCAGTTGTGACAAACATTGGTTTAATCATCTCAGTACTCGGTGCTTGGTTAGGTTGGACATTGCTAGCAGGTGAATTACCATTCATCGTTGCAAAAGATAAAATGTTCCCTAAATGGTTTGCAAAACAAAACGCAAACGGCGCACCTGTCAACTCATTATTAATCACGAATATCTTAGTACAATTATTCTTAGTAAGTATGTTATTCACTGATAGTGCGTACCAATTCGCATTCTCACTCGCATCTAGTGCCATCTTGGTACCTTATGCATTCAGTGCATTCTATCAATTCAAATATACATTACAACAAGATCGAAACAGCACTGTGCAAATGGCCGTAGGTATTATCGCATCTATATATGCTATCTGGCTCATTTACGCAGCGGGTGTGGACTACTTGCTGTTGACAATGCTGTTATATGTACCAGGACTTTTCGTTTACATGTTTGTTCAAAAGAACAACGGTATCAAACTTATCACAAGAGACTATGTGTTAATGGGATTCATTGTAATCTTTGCCATCTTAGGTTTAATAAGATTATTCAGCGGTGCGGTAAGTGTCTTCTAAAGCTCCCTTGCGCATGATCTTGATATAACATCAGAAATGGCAGCTTACAGGTTACTCCACCTCCTGTAGGCTGCTGTTTTTATACATAAGAATGTGTGGACTGCCTTGAATATGATACAATAATAACAATGCTTGCAAGGCTTTTTGAGCCTTTGCGCAAAACGAACGCACATTCATTATTAAACGATAAAGAGATGAGGTGAACGTGTATGAGCAATAGTACTGAAGCTTACCAAACATCGATACAAGCATTATCTAAAATACTAGAAGTACCCTCAGGACTGATTGTTCCTCATCTTTCTGAGATTTATGTGAGAAATTATGAAAAGGGACAAGTGATTTACTATCAAGGATCAGAAGCAGACAGCATTTATTTACTCTTAGAGGGTTATGTTTCTAGAGAACTGCTCAATGAAAACGGTGATGACTACCTATTATTAAATAAGCCGGTCACTATGTTTCCATTGAATCACTTATTCCATTCAGACCATTATCATGAATCTTGTACCGCTTTAACGAGCAGCTTAATCGTCAGAGTACCAAAGAACGTCATCGAATACCTATGCAAGAATAATGAAGATACTTTTATTAAGATTTATGACTTAATGCGTATGGAAGCACAGCAAAGTATCGAGCGCAATATGGCACTGCTTGGACGCAATGCTGAACAAAAGGTCGTTAATACATTACGTGTCATGTGCGAAACAGTAGGTACCGATCACGGCGCTTATTATGAAATGGACAAAATTATGACTGTCACATTGCTGAGTGAATTAGCAGGCGTATCGCGAGAAAAAGCGAGTCATATCATCAGAGATTTAAGCAAGAGAAATCTAGTACTGAAGAATCATCAAACGTGGACAGTAAGTAAATCACTATAAACAAAGCATTAAAATGATGAAACAATAAAACAGAGGATCAGGTGCATAATTGTGCATCTGATCCTCCGTTGCTTTTATGGTTTTAACAATAAATAGCGGATATATTCTGCTTCTTCATGTGATTTCATCAACATCATAATGACGTCATTGCCGCTGACTGTGCCAAGCACATGCGGCAGCTGCATTTGGTCGATGCAGTAATTAATCGTACGCGCAAAACCAGGTTCTGTCTTAATTAAAATATAGCTGTCTTTCACAATAATGGAATTGATACTGTCATCACGATATTTCTTGAAAGCTTCTCGAAACGTATTCGCAGCGCTCTTTTCAGGCAACACATAATAAGATGGTTCAGAGCCGTTAGGCACCTTAGTCACATTTAATTGCTGCAGGTCCTTTGCGACTGTTGTCATGCTGAAAATCAAGTTGTATTGTTCTTCCATGATTTCCGCAAGTTCACGCACTGTCGAAATACGATTGTTCTTCAACAATAATTTAATTAATTCAAGACGTTTCTCTCTTTCCATAGCTTCATCCCTCAATTAATAATTATACAGTTTAATTGTATTCTATAAGGTAAATGAACTCAAATCATTTTTACATATAACATCAATATTCTTACTAAGTATTTGATGGTTTAAGCAGCTGACTTATAGAAAATCACTTTACTTGAACAGATGGTAATAAATTCGACTATGTATTATAGGATACCCCATACTAGATAACTTAAAGGAAAGAAGTGCACATCTGTTCTCAATGTACACTTCTTTAAGAGATTATTTCATTGTTTTTAATAAGTTTTGATATAACGTTTCTGCTGTGTTGTCATCTTCTAAATGATGTACATTCATACGTCCATCTTTGAATAATGTTGCGTGATAGCCGTTGACCTCTAATTGTTTAACGTAAGGATTGGCTTTATTGATTTTCCCGGGAAATAATTCCGCATGGTCAAAGTGTTCTGGTTTGAAACGAAAGACATAAGTGTCACCGCAGCTGCCTTCGATGTTTTTAGGCTGATGTCGGCCTAGGTAATCATATTGACCATTACTGCATACTGGACAATCCGGGTTTTTCATACGGCTGACATCCATGCTTTGCTGCTTCAAATCAAAAGGTGACACAGTAATCAGTTTGCCTGAGAAGCCTTTGCCTGAAACAAAGCGCATCAGTTCCGCAATCTGATAGCTGACAACTTGCATGATCACAGGCGGAATAACGCCGTTGATTGCACAGCTTTCAGCGGTTTCTGGTGCTTCTTCCATTAAACAGCGCAAGCAAGGACCTGTATAATCAATCGCATAAACAGAGCCTTTACCTCCGACTGCGGCGCCGTATATCCAAGGAAGGTTCAGTTTGTGACAGATTTCATTGAATAAGAAGCGAATCGCAAAGTGGTCCATGCCATCCATTAAAATATCAGGCTGTGCTTCTGAAATCATACGTTCGATATTGGTCGTCGTAATTTCTTGGTAGATGGGATGAATCTTTACATTTGAATTAATTGCTTTTAATTTATTTTCGAGTGCGAAGACTTTAGGACGCATTTCCTTCACATCTGTTTCATCAAAGAGTGTTTGACGATGCAGGTTGGACATTTCAACAATATCCATATCGACGATAGTTAATGTACCGACACCCATGCGCACGAGATATTCTGCGAGATGGCTTCCGAGTGCACCGGCACCCATTACCATGACATGTGTCTGTTCAAGTGCCTTTTGACCTTGTGCGCCAAAGGGCGCAAAGCGGGATTGGCGGCTATATCGTTCATCGATGTCAGGCATATTGTCTGACTGGTGCATCATAGGAATCCTAAACCTTCGCTAGGGCTTGAAGCTTGTGCTGTATATTTAACCGGAATACGGCCTGCTTCATAGCTTAAACGTCCAGCTTCTACACCAAGTTTCATTGCTTCTGCCATTTTCACAGGATCTTTGGCACGTGAAACCGCTGAGTTTAATAAGATACCATCTGCACCGAGTTCCATCGCTTGTGCCGCATCTTTAGCTGAGCCGATACCAGCATCGACGATAATCGGTACATTCGCATTTTTAATGATATAGCTTAAGTTAAGCGGGTTATTGATACCGCGGCCGGTACCGATAGGCGAAGCTAACGGCATTACAGCGTGTACACCTAATTCTTCTAAACGTTTTGCGAGTACAGGATCTTCTGAGATATAAGGACATACAGTATAGCCGCGTTCTAATAAGATTTTACATGCTTCGTATGTCGCAATCGGGTCAGGCAATAATGTTTCGTCATCTCCGATAATCTCAACTTTAATCATGTCGCATACACCCGCATGTTTAGCAATTTCTGCGATACGTACTGCTTCTTCAACAGTTTTAGCACCAGCAGTATTCGGGAAAGTCACAAAGTCTTTCAAGTTGACATTCGCAAGCGGGTTAGGCAGGTTTTTGTCATATAAGTTCATACGACGTACCGCAAATGTCAGTACGTTTGTGCCTGAAGCTTCGATTGCTTTCGTTTGTACTTCTTCATTATCAAATTTTCCAGTTCCGAGTAATAATCTTGATTCCATTTCATAAGGTCCGATTTTTAACATTTTATCCGCCTCCAACAAATTCTAATAATTCTAAACGATCATCTTCGCGTACCATTTGATGCGCAAAGTCATCACGTTGTATTAAGTTTTGGTTATGCTCCGCAATCACACGTTTCGGATCAAGTTCAAGCTGTTCTAAAATACTTTGAATGCTTAAAGCTTCGTCAAATGTGAAAGGGTCGCCGTTAATGATGCACTTCATAATGTTCCCTCCTGTTTTTATGAAATGGTTCTAAAGCTTTTGGACAAGTATCTGTGATAATCCACTCTGCCATCAGTTCTCCGATAATCGGTGATAATAAAATACCGTTGCGGTAATGGCCGGTGATAATCCATAAGTTGTCTTGGATTTCATCCATAATCGGCTGTTCTCCTTCTGTCCACGGTCTGACACCAGACCAATGTTTGAGTGCTTTGCTGTGTTTAAGTTTTGGAACACGTTCTATAGCTTGATTCAGCAGCCATGTTTTGCCTTGGTCAGATACACCGACAGAATAATCGTCGAAGTAGCTTGTGGCACCGATTAGGAAACGGTGGGGCGGTTTCGGTACGATATAACAGCCGTTGGTCATAAACAAAGTTTGTTTTAAATCTAAACTTTCATTTTCGACTAATAAGACTTCGCCTTTAACACCGCTGACAGTTGCTTGAATGTCAGGCTGTTCTGTAACATTGCCTGCCCATGCACCTGCTGTTTCGATAATTTTATAGGCGCGTGTAATGGTGCGGCGGCCATTACGTTCTGCTTCGATTTCATAACCGTCGCCGACACGGTGGATGGCAGTGACATTGGTGTTGGTGAAGCGGTCGATGTTCGGCTCATCCTTCAATGAGGCATGCAGTGCTTTCGTATAATGATTCGCATTAATTTGATGGTCGTGCGGCACAAACATCATTGCTTCTGTACCTTTGACTAAACCATGCGTTAATTGATTTAAGTCTTCTTCTGTTAATGTACAGACATCCGGATCATTGTCGTGCAAGAATGCATATTGTTGTTGAAGTGATGGGATATCTGCTTTAGTCGCAGCTAATTTGATTAAACCATTTTGCTGGTACTGGATATCAATACCTGTTTCAGCCAATAAAGCTTTGCTTAAAGCATCGAATTTTGAACGTGATGCCAGTGCTAGACGAAACAGGGGACTGTCTTCGGTAAATTCATTTTGTGCCCCTAACATGCCTCCGGCTTTATAAGACGCATGTTTGCCTTCAATATCTCTATCTATTAATGCAATACTCAGACCGCTGTCTTTTAAATGACGTGCAATGGACATACCCATTACACCAGCACCGATAATTGCTGCATCATACATAGTTATTCACCTTCCTTTAATGAATTTAGTGTGTGTAAATCGTGATGTGCGAAGAGTGAAATTGCTGCGATACCTGAGAAGCCTTGTGGCACTTCAGATAAAGTATCGAAGTTGATACCGCCTAACGCAATCACTGGAATATCTGCGGTTAAAACTGAATCGATTTCTTCTTGTGTGCGCGGCGGCAGACCAGGTTTAGATGCTGTTTTGAATAAATGTCCGAACAAGACATAGTCTAAATGATGGCGTTTTGCTGCTTGTGCACTTGCTTGACTATGTGTCGACATGCTGACACATAAATCTGGATGTGTTTGTTTCAAGTGAAAGGCACGTTCATCCATTTCTTTAAAGTGAATATGTGTTAAGTTGAATCGATTTAAAACTTCACTGTCAGAATGTACTGTTATTTTATCTATCGGAAAATCATTTTTGAGTAATGCTTCTATTGCTTTCGCTTGTTCTTTTGGACGCGTACGTAAAATTAATTGATCTATTACAGGTTCAATCGCCGCGTACTGTTTTATTAATTCAGGGGTTATTGTTTGTTTAGAAATCGCAACCCACATTGCTTTCACCCTTTGAAAAGTCTCTACTGGAAATAAAATAAATAAAAAAAAGCGCTATTTCCGTACAGGAAAACAGCGCATTAAAAAGTGCAATACGCCACTTTCCTACGCCAGTATGAACTGGATCAGGTTCCAAGAATTTCCTCATCAAACACGAGGATCTCAGCCTGTAGGAACAGGCACTTCCAGTGGACTTATTGTATTATTCAATTCTTAGCAGAATAAGAAAGCAGCAAACATCAATACTTTAACAATTCGTGTAGCGAGGCGTTAACGTATTGGACTGTAATTTTCATTCTTGAAATTACTACTTTCTTTTCATTACAAAATCATCATAAATCACTTTGATAGAAAAAGCAATAGCAGACCAAGTCTATACCAGGAATTCAGGGGATGACAGGGACTGGCTTTATAGAATCAGCGAAAAAAGATGACAAATAAAACCAATTTATTGTGATTATAATACGATAGAGTTTTCTTTCTCATGAATCATTTCAACAATTTCATTATGTGCATTCATTACAGCAACTTTAGGAGTGTGGTGTTTGAGTTCTTCTTCATTCAATTGTGCATATGTCATAATAATGACGATGTCATCGACTTCAACTAAACGTGAAGCAGCACCGTTTAAACAGATTTTTCCGCTGCCTCTTTCACCTTTAATTACGTAGGTTTCAAAGCGTGCACCATTATTATTGTTTACAATCGCAACTTTCTCATTCGGTAAAATATCTACCGCTTCTAATATTGCCTCATCAATCGTTATACTCCCTACGTAATTCAAATTTGATTCTGTCACACGTGCACGGTGAATTTTAGCGTTCATCATAGTTCTTATCATTTTATTGGTCATCTCCAAGAATAATATTATCGATCAAGCGTGCTTTAGAAAATTTAACTGCGAGCGAAATGAAAAATCGCCCTTCAATGTGCGACTGCTCGACCAGCTCTGGATAACTGTATACAGCTACTTCATCAATATGGCCGCTTGTATGTTGCTGTAAATAATCTGTGATGCGGTCGATAATGACTTTGCTGTCTCTTTCGCCATCTTGATAGTATTGTTTCGCCAGCTGCAGGCTCTCTTGCAGAGCGGGAGCTTCTTCGCGTTCTTGTTCAGTTAAATATACATTTCGAGAACTCTTTGCAAGACCGTCTGCTTCACGTACAATCGCTTGTCCCACAATTTCAATCGGGTGATTAAAGTCTTTCACCATTTTTTCTACGATAGCTAATTGCTGCGCATCTTTTTGTCCGAAATAAGCACGATCAGGCTGAACGATATTAAAGAGTTTATTGACAACAGTGACTACTCCGTTGAAGTGAATCGGACGCTGTGCACCTTCTAACACTTCAGCAAGACGCCCGACTTTAAGGGCAATACCGATTTCATCTGGGTACATAGCTTCTGCACTGGGGTGAAAGATATAATCCACACCAGCAGATTGTGCCGATTCAGTATCTTGTTCAATTTGTCTAGGATAGGCGTCATAATCTTCATCAGGTGCGAATTGAAGCGGATTAACAAACACACTCGCGACCGTAACATCATTTTCTTTAGTTGAACGTGTCATCATAGTCAAGTGGCCGTCATGCAAAGCACCCATTGTCGGAATAAAGCCGATTGTTTTGCCTTGGCACTTGAATGATTGAGCCAGCTGCTGCATCTCTGAGATAGAGGTAATAACTTGTACCATTACTCTAATTCCCCCAGTATTTGTTTCTTATACGTATGGGCATCGGAAGGGAATTGTCCAGCACGTACTTCTTCATGATAGTGTTTTAAAGCTGAAACACCTTGTGAGAAATCACCATATTGTTTAACGAATTTAGCATGATGATCCTGACCATAATTCAGCATGTCATGATAGACCAGTACTTGTCCGTCAGTGGCTTTGCCTGCGCCGATACCGATGACTGGAATCGTTAAACGTTCTGAAATAAGGGCTGCTAAATCGTTTGGAACGGCTTCTAGTACTAACATCACTGCACCTGCTTCTTCCACAGCCTGTGCATCATTTAATAACTGTAATGCATCTTCTTTGGTTGCACCTTGCATTTTATACCCCATTACACCGACACTTTGCGGCGTCAGTCCTAAATGCGAAACTACAGGGATGCCCATTGCACGCGCTTTTGTAATAAAGCTGATTAAATGTGCACCTTCTGCTTTTAAAGCATTCGCATCAGTTGCTTGATACAATTTTAACGCATTTTTCAAGTCGCTCTCATCATTAATACCGACTGCGCCGATAGGAAGATCTACTACGATAAATGTGTCTGGTGCACCGCGGCGAACGGCTTTAGCATGATGAATCATATCAGAAAGTGTCACTTGTACTGTGCTCTCATATCCAAGAACAGTCATACCAAGCGAGTCACCGACTAAAATTGTATCAATGCCAGCTGCTTCAACTTGTTTGGCACTTGGATAATCATACGCAGTAACCATTGAAATTTTTTCTTTGTTGCTTTTCATTTCAAATAAATTGTTTAAATGTTTCATAACACCAATTCCTTTATTTAATGTAATATTAGAATAACACATTAATTGAAAATTAGAGGTGGTTTGAGTGGATTTACATTTCGGTGTTATCGGACCTGGTGCTGTCGGTACTACGATTGCTTATGAGCTGATGCAGTCATTTGATCTTGCACACGTACACTTATTCGGAAGACAAGAAGGCAGTGTCTCTTACCAACAAAGGGATACTCATGATTCTGCTGTGCTGCATTACACACCCATCACACACTTTGAAGGACATTTGGATGTTTTGTTTATTGCGGTCAAAACACCGCAGTTAGATCAAGTTATTTTGCAGATGGAACATGTGATTGATGATGAAACAATTATTATTTTAGCGCAGAACGGACATGGTCAAATTGATAAAATAGAACATCCGCATGTTTATCAAGCTGTCGTTTATATCAGCGGTCAAAAACAAGATTCAAAAGTGATACATTATCGTGATCGTATCCTTCAGCTTCAACAAGATGATACAACAGAATGGTTAAAAGAAGAATTGCAGACAACAAATTTAGAACTGCAGCTCAAAGAAGACATAGAGGAATATATTTGGTATAAACTTCTTGTTAATTTAGGGATTAATTCCATCACAGCAGTAAGCAGACATCCTGTAGCCATATTAAAATCGCCAGAAGCACGCAATTTATGCCGTAATCTGCTTGAAGAAGGACAGCGTATCGCAGCGGCACATGAGGTAAATCTGCCTGAAACAATAGTAGAAGATATTATGAAAATATATACAGGCTACCCTGAAGATATGGGAACGAGTATGTATTATGATATTCTTGCCGGCAGACCTTTAGAAGTCGATGCAATACAAGGTTATATCTATCAAACCGGACAGTCTCATGGTTTGTATACACCATACCTAGAAACCATCTTCAGCATCCTTAAATTTACTAAAAAAGTAAACTAAAAGTGATAGCTCTCTTTGGTCATCTATAGTATAATAATTTTAATAAATATCCAAACATATCATAAATGGAAAATGGCGAAAGGCGGTTAATAGCTTATGAATAAGATACAGCGTAATTTCATCCCCCAATTGAATATTGAATGCGTGAAACCTTCATAGCGATTAACTCAAATCTCAAATTTGCAGGTACTTCACAAAAATTATAGAAGAAAGAAGGAAACAACATGAGTGCATCACACCAAATCAATCGACAGAAACCGCAAATTTCTGAACTTGCCATTAGAATAGAACGTCTGGAAGAGAACCAAAAGTACAACAACCTTCAAGTTGTGACAGAACGCATTGACTGGCTCATTGAGAGACAAAACAATGACCATGACACATTTAATAAAAAGTTCGAAAAAATAGATGAGAACTTCAAAGAAGTAAGAGGGGAAATCAAGCGCCTTGATGAAAAGATAGATAATAGATTCGAGAAGTCAGACGAAAAGATCAACAGCCTAAGACAAGATATGGTTATAGGTTTTGAGAAGTCAGACGAAAAGATCAACAACCTAAGACAAGATATGGTTATAGGTTTCGAGAAGTCAGATGAAAAGATAAGCGGTTTAAGAAAAGAAATGAGAGATGATTTAAAACTAACGGTTGGGCTGATAACTGGTTTCATGACTATATTGACAGTGATCCAGCGTATGATTTTTGGTTAATAAACAAATGATATCAATGAGAAAGAAGTAAACAACATGAGTGCATCACACCAAATCAATCGACAAAAACCTCAAATTTCTGAACTCGCCACAAGAATAGAACGTCTGGAAGAGAACCAAAAGTACAACAAAATTCAGGTTGTGACAGAAAGAATTGACTGGTTAATTGAAAAACAAAATAATGACCATGACACATTTAATAAAAAGTTCGAAAAAATAGATGAGAACTTCAAAGAAGTAAGAGGGGAAATCAAGCGCCTCGATGAAAAGGTAGATAAAAGATTCGAGAAGATAGATAAAAGATTCGAGAAGATGGATGAAAGATTCGAAAAGACAGATGAAAAGATAAGCGGTTTAAGAAAAGAAATGAGAGATGATTTAAAACTAACGGTTGGGCTGATCACTGGCTTCATGACTATATTGACAGTGATCCAACGTATGATTTTTGGTTAATAAATCAATGACATCAACGAGAAAGAAGAAAACAATGACCATGATATATTTAATAAAAAGTTCGAAAAAATAGGTGAGAAGTTCAAAGAAGTAAGTGGGGAAATCAAGCACCTTGATGAAAAGATTGATAGAAAAATAGATGGTTTGAAAAGTGATTTGAAATTAATGGTAGGGGTCATCATTGGTTTTATGTCAATTTTAACTGCCTTTCAACATTTCTTCTTATAATTAAGACAGTTATAGCACTAGTAAAGAACAGAGGTCTTTTTGGGACTTCTGTTTTTTGTTGCGTTTTGAAATTAATTTTCAAATTGCAGGGTGAGGTTTGTGATAAAATATTGATGATATCTATTATGATAAAAGAGGGATAAAACATGGTTGAATATGTAGTAGCAAACGGTAAGGTTTATACAGAAGAAGGTGTCTTAGATCCTGGTTATGTTAAGATTTCTGAAGGAAAGATTTCAGAAGTCGGTCAAGGTGAATATACGGGCAATTTAGAAGTTGTGGATGCGGCAGGCAGACATGTTTTGCCGGGATTCATTGATATTCACATTCATGGCGGTTACGGAGAAGATGCTATGGATGCATCGTATGATGGATTGAAACATTTATCTGAGTCTTTATTATCTGAAGGCACAACTTCTTACTTAGCAACTACAATGACACAATCTAAAGAAAATATTGATCGTGCTTTAACTAATATTGTGAAGTATAAAAGCAGTCAGAATAAAGAAGAAGCGGCTGAAATTGCAGGTGTGCATTTAGAAGGACCGTTTATCTCAGAACATAAAGTAGGGGCTCAAAATCCTAAGTATGTACAACGTCCTTCAGTAGAAGCGATTGAACATTTCCAACATACTGCAGAGGGCAATATTAAAATTATTACTTTCGCACCAGAAGTGGAAGATGCACAAGCAGTGTTAGAAAAGTTATCAGATGAAATTATCTTTTCTATGGGACATACTGTAGCGACATTCGATGAAGTGAATGAAGCGGTGGAACATGGCGCAAAACATGCGACACATCTTTATAATGCAGGTACACCGTTTGAGCATCGCCATCCAGGTTTATTCGGTGCAGCATGGACTAATGACGGTATTCATACAGAACTTATCGCAGATGGTATACATTCGCATCCAGCCGCTGTCAAAATTGCCTATACGATGAAAGGGAATCAGCGCTTCTATTTAATTACTGATGCAATGCGCGCAAAAGGCATGAGTGACGGAGAATATGATTTAGGCGGACAAAATGTCATTGTGAAAGGTTCCGAGGCACGCTTAGCTTCAGGTGCTTTAGCCGGAAGTATTTTAAAAATGAATGATGGTTTACGTAATATGCTCAACTTTACAGGTGCATCTTTAGAAGAGATGTGGCGTGTTGCAAGTTTAAACCAAGCCATCGCCTTAGGTATTGATCAGCAAAAAGGCAGTATTCAAAAAGGAAAAGATGCGGATATCGTAGTATTAGATAATGAAATAAATGTAAGTACGACCATTAAAAATGGTAAGCTACATGATTTTAAAACACAATAGAACGTAAATCAGTACTCGCTTTAGAAAGCGAGTGCTTTTTTATAGGTTTGATATATTGATAGCGATATTACTACATAAAATTGTATGTAAACGGTTGCAATTATGTCATAGAAACATGATTATTTTCTATACAGTATCAGCGGGCATAGTTCAACTTCTTATTTATTATCATTTTGCTTAAATAAAATTTACAATCCAAACACCATCTTAATAATAGCTTAACGATGAGTTGCTACAATTTGAATTGAGAGGAAGTGAGAGCCAGTTGACGGCTGATGTCAGGGTGTCTATTAATTTTATGAAAAAATTTTAGAACTTCCTTTAAATAACAACCTATTTTGGAGGTAGCGCATTGAAAAATATCAAGATGACTAAAATTGTAGCAGGAAGTATGGCAAGTTTAATGCTTTTATTAGCAACTGGGACAGCTAATAGTGCAGATGCGAGCGGTAAAGCAGCACCACAAGCGCAACAGCAGCAACAACCTCAAGCTCAACAACAAAACGGTATTAAATTATTAAAAGAAAAACCAAAAGTTGCACCAGTTCCTAAGAAAAACAGCCCGAACCGTATTATTACTAACTTTAACGGCGACACTAAAACACAAATGGGCTTCAACTGGTTCACTACTGATAAAGCAGAAGATGCTCAAGTATGGGTATCAACTTCTAAAAATATGAAAGATGCTAAAACTTTCACAGCAAAAGCTGAACAAGTGGATTCTCAATACATAGAAAGAGACCAATCCGGCCACTTCATTTTCGCAGATGTTGAAAAAGATGATAACGGCAAAACCGTTAAAGATGAAAACGGCAAACCAAAAGTTAAAGGCTACTACACTGATAAAGGTGCCGGCGGTCCAGAATGGACAAGCGGCGACCAGCACGGTAAAGCTTCTTTAACAAACGTCAAAGAATACAACTACAAAGCACAAGCAACAGGTTTAAAACCTAATACAACATACTACTACAAAGTAGGAAGCAAAAAAGGCAAACAAAGCCAAGTGGGTACTTTCAGAACATCTGGTAATGCTGGCGATCCGTTCAAATTCGTACAATATACAGATACACAAAATGCTTACTGGAACGAACATGTACGCAACGAAGCAAAATTCGGTGCGAACACAATCGCAGAGGCAATCAAAACTGCAGGCAACCCTAACTTTGCATTGCATACAGGTGACTTCGTAGAAAACTCGCAAGTCGAAGATGAGTGGAATGATATCTACGATCAATCTCGTCCATCATTCATGTCATTACCATTAGCAGCAGCTGCCGGCAACCATGATGAATATGCATTCGATGAAAAAGATAAAAAGTTATTAGACCGTTTCAACCGTCACGTTAACGTACCAAAAGAAAACAATGCGGTGAATGGCGGTTCATACTACTCATTCGATTACAATGGTGCGCACATGGTTGTCGCAAATACTAACGACAATAAAAAAGGCGCAGACAACCCTGAAGGTAAAGCAATCGGTAAAAAACAAATGGAATGGATTAAACAAGATATCAAAAAAGCCCGTGCAAATGGTTCTAAATGGGTGATCTTGAACTTGCATAAACCAATGTACTCTAAGTCTTACCACGCTTTAGAAGACGAAGACATTAAGAAATTACGTGCTGAATTAACGAAAGAAATCGATGATTTAGATGTAGACTTAGTATTGCAAGGTCATGACCACGTATTAGCAAGAACTAAGATGCTTCAACATACTTCTACAAATAACAGTTTCGTCAACGCTAAAATCGAAGACGCTAAACAAGTTAAAGGTGAAGATGGTGTAACATACTACGATAATCCAAAAGGCTCTGTGTATGTATTACCGAACACAGGCGGTACAAAAGCATATGATGATATCTACAGCAAATCATTAGACCACATCAAGAAAATCCGTCCGAAATTAAGCTGGTTAACAGAAGCGCAACGCCAAGAGTACAACAACTTATTCGCAGTAGGTGAACAACCTCAAAAAACAGATGCGTTCAACACAAGCCATGAGAATAACCGTGACTCATCAGCACAAAACTTCTCAGTTTATGAAGTAAAAGGCGACAAATTGATTGTGAAAATCTATCAATTACGCGGCGACATCAGCAAAGGCGAACCAAGAACAGTTAAATTAATTGACCAATTCGGTATTTCAAAAACTGCCAAAAAATAGGCGCAACTAAATAGGCACACATAGGCAATTGAACTAAGGTATGGACTCGTGTATATATACGAGTCCTCTGCCTTTATACATAGGAGGCAACAAAATGAAGAAATTTTTAACATATACAACAGCAGTCGCAAGTTTAAGTTTGGTTTTAACCGGGTGCAGCGGCCAACAAGAGAAAAAGACAAGTGATGCTAAAGCACAGACCGAGCAAACTCAAGCTGCCTCAACTTCTAAAGCTATCAAAATCAATAAAGAAAAATTATCTGAAAAAGATATGAAAAATATGAAAGCCGAAGTCATGAAATGGGCAGATCAGCGTGCCAAACAAGAAGGGTTAGCTGCTTCTAACCGTTACTTCGGTGCAGGAGAAATTACAACAGGAGACTGGTATGCGATGACACCTAAAGGCGAGGTGCAAGTCAGCAATCAAAACGATCCGGGACCTAAAGCCTTCGAACGTCATAATTTAGTAGGTGTGGTAATGTATCATTCGAATAAAGGTGTTACAGGTTTTGATGAAAATGCGAAAGATTTATCTAATGTTGAAGGGTATCGCAATGTTGCTGATTTAACCCAACCCGTCACAAAATACTTATTTACAGACGATGGGAAAGTCTATGAATGCCAATTTGATTCAGGCCAACAAGTGACATTATCTTCAGGCTTTGCGCCGAAGGATCATAATGACAAAGATCCTAACTTACGACCAGATGAATTATTCAAAGTCAGTGAAGATGAGTCAGCGTCAGAATTAATGAGTCGTTTAGTCAAAACCTACGGTAAACAATAATAAGGTTTCTCATTCATATGTATTAAAAAGGCAGAGCGTGTGCTCTGCCTTTATTATGAGCGTACTGATTGAAGGTGCGCTTATTCTTTAGTGTTCGTCATGTTTAACGTTTGGATGTTTATCATGTGATAAATGATTGTTGATAAAGTCATCATCCAGCGGAAGATGTTCTTTGAGTAAATCTTTCGGTGTATTTGCCATCCATTGATTTAATGAAACGTCTGCGAAGTGGTCGCTCTTGAACATTTCTAGGAATACTAAAGGTTCATCGCCGATATTCTCAACATAGTGTCCCATCGCAAATGGTACATAACCCACGTCTCCAGCTCTATAGTTGAATGTACGTGCGTGGCTTTCAGCGGCGAAGACTGTCATACGTGCTTGGCCTTGAATATAATATTGCCATTCAGATGCGTTAGGATGCCAATGCATTTCACGCATGCCGCCTGGTTCTACTTCGACTAAAGCACCTGTTACAGTTGTTGAAGCTTTGAAGTTGTTAGAATCCGCAATCCATACTTGACCGCCGCTTGTTTGGATAGGTTCTACTTCATCTTTAAGTTTGAACGTAAATGGGTTAGGTACTTGTTCAACTGCTTTTAAGATATTTTCTTCTTCTTCTTTATAAGGTTGTTCGCCTTGGTAAATATACGTTTCGCCTTTAGGAAAACCTTCAAATGATTCTGGCGGTACACCGAAGTTTTTCGCTAATACATCATTGGGTGTAGATGAGAACCAGTCTGTAATAGAGAAAGTACTGTTTTCTGAGAAGCCGCCATCATCAAAGACAAGCAAGAATTCTGCGCCGTCTTCCATACCTTTTAATGAATGCGGGATGCCTGCAGGGAAGTACCATAATTCATTTTCACGTACAATGTCGATCCATACTTTGCCGTCTTGGTCGACTGATGTGACGCGGACTGAGCCATTTAATACAATAGCCCATTCTGCTTCTTTGTGCCAATGCAGTTCACGTACACCGCCTGGTGTTAAGCGCATATTAACAGAAGCAATCGGTTCAGAAATCGGTAATTCGCGTTTAGTGACTTCTCGAGACCAACCGCCTTCTTCTAGTCGAACGTGAACGTCAGAGAAAGAGAATTTCATATTGTCTAATGTACCGCCGTCTGTTTCTGGAGGTACAATCATATCTGGGTTTTGTAAATCTCTTTCGATATTTCTAGGTCCATTGTCTGTTGCCCCTTTATTGCCTCTGATTGGTTCTGGTCTGTTTTGATTAAATTGTGTCATTCATAAAAACTCCTTTTCAAAATTTTTCTCATGACTGTTAATAACCTAAAGCTAAGCCTAATGCACGAGGGTCTGCGGCTGCTTCGACATGGTCTTTGAAGATTTGAATTGCCTGAGAGTGGCCGACAAGGTCACTGTAAGGATGAATAAAGGAGACATGTCGATGACCTTTTTTCTCAAGCTTTTCAATAATATCGCTGCCGAAGCGGTCTTCTACACGCAATCCGTTGGATTTCTCGCCCCAAGTTCTGCCCAGCAGCCATCTTGGACGATCGATTGCGTTTTGTACATTATATTTTTGATCAACAATGCGTGAGACCAGCATCGCTTGTGTTTGCGGTTGGCCATCTCCGCCCATAGAACCTAAAATGATTTCCGGTCGATTGTTTCTTGAAACCATTGTGCACGTTAATGTGTGTGCCGGTCGTTTGTTAGGTTCTAAGAAGTTGCGTACATCTTGATCTAATGAGAATGAAGTACCTCTGTTCTGCATCACAAAGCCCATGTCATCCGGAACGAAAGCAGAGCCCCATTCCCAATAAACACTTTGGATGACACCGACAACGTTGCCTACTTCATCACACGCACAACTGAAAGTTGTATCGCCGTCTGCGTTAATGTATGTTTCAGGTGTTTCCGGATAATTGTAAAAGATGTTTTCGGCACGATTATATAAATAATCTTCTTGGAGTAATGTTTCTGTCGGCACTTCATAGAAGTCCGGATCTGAAACATAGTGGTTGCGGTCGATAAATGCCAGCTCAGTCGCTCTGGTGAAAATATCGATGAAGGCATCGTGAGAGCGATGCAGCTTTTCAGGTGAGAATTTATTTAACATACCTAACACTTGCAAGGTCGCAATGCCTTCTGAGTTAGGCGGTGGTGAAGAAATGATATAGTCTCTGTATTGAACAGAAATCGGACGTGTCCATTCAGCTTCATAGTTCTCAAAATCCTGTGCAGTAAGGTAACCGCCATGAGCTTGAATGGATTGTGCGATGCGTTTAGGAATTTCCCCTTTATAAAATGCATCTCTGCCATGTTCTGCAATTTCAGATAATAAATCAGCAATATTTTCATTTCTCATGATTTGGCCGATTCTGTATGGCGCTACGCCATCTTTTAAGAAAGTTTTCGCTGTTTCTTCGAAAGAACGCAATGTGTTGAGTTTGGATTCAGAAAAGCGCGCTAACGAAGTACTTACTGGAAAACCTTCGCGTGCATAATAGATGGCGGGTGCTAAACAATCTTTAAAAGGTAATTTGCCAAAGCGTTCATGCGCTTTGTACCAACCGTCGACTGCACCAGGTACTGTAATAGCTGCACGTGCACCGCGGTTTGGAATTTCATTTTTATCTTTAAAGAGTTCAGCTTGGACATGCTGCCCGCTGTGTCCTGTCGCATTCAACACGTATTGCTGCTTCGTTTCTGCGTCGTAAATCAACCAGAAACTATCTCCGCCGATACCTGTCATATGCGGAAAGACAACACTCAGTGCCGCATTGACTGCGACCATCGTATCGATAGCATTCCCGCCTTTAAGCGAGATATTATGTCCTACAATTGTCGCAATATCATTCGGACTTGCGACAGCGGCAGAACGACCGATAAACGGTTTACCATATCTTGGGTCTTTCACTTGATCCCCCATAATGAACAACTCCCTCTAAATTGTCACATTACAAGTGCATTGTAATCGTGTATATATATGTGTTTAGCCCAATCTATTGTTAAAATAACACAAAGAGTAGACAGAGATTTTTAAATATTTGTACAAAGTGCACATATAACTAAGCAGGGAGGTGTGCTATGATACGTAACAGAAGTTGATTTCTTATTAGTACCCTAATGAATTGAAATGCTGAAATTCCCAAGCGAACGATTGCCGCTTGGGAATTTTTTTATGCTTATTTAACTGTTATTTTCTATATTTCTATTTTGACTATTTATTGTTCGTTGTAGTCCAAGTAAGCTGCGATACCTTTGTTAATAGGGTAGTCTGGTTGATAGCCTAATGCTTTTAATGGAGATACATCAGAGTAGGAATATTTGATATCGCCTTTACGTGCATCTTCAAATGAATAAGGTACTTCATAACCGAAGTATTCTGCGAAAGCATTGAAGACTGTTTTTAATTCAGTTTGATCACCAGTACCTGCATTATAAATTTTGCCGTTGGTTTGTTCATCATTAATGACTAACCAAATTGCTTGAAGCAAGTCTTTGATATAAATAAAGTCGCGTGTTTGTTTACCGTCTCCGAAGAAAGTAAAAGGCGCTTTATTTAAGAATTTCTGATTCAAGATGGAAAGTACACCTGAATAGTCTGACTCTGGATTTTGTCTAGGACCATATACGTTGAAGAAACGTAATGATACTGTAGGCAATCCATAAAGGGTATGATAGATTTTTGTGTATTGTTCACTTGCAAATTTTTGTACTGCATAAGGTGACAAAGGATTGATTTTAGAATCCGTTGATTTCGGCAAATCAGGCAAGTCGCCGTAAATAGCAGCTGAAGATGCGAATAAGAATTTTTTCAAATTCGAATTATGTTCACGATTGGCTTCTAATAAGTGAATCGTTGAATCGATATTATCTCCGTTTGATGCTACAGGTTTTTCTACAGTTTCAACTACACTGACCATAGCAGCTAGATGAAAGACATAATCAAATTGATGTACCTTTACAAGTTCAGATAATAATTCAAAGTCTTTCACATCATTTTGGTAGAAATGGTCATCATCGATAAATGACACATTTTCTCTTTTGCCGGTAGATAGATTATCGACAATAAAAACCTCTCCGCCTTCATTATTAAACTTTTCAGCAATATGCGAACCAATAAAACCAGCTCCGCCGGTAATCAATATTTTCATAATATGGACCATCCTTGTTTACTTTATTTATCACTCTTTTTCTATTATGTATATGTTAAAGTGTAGCATTATACTATAGAAGATGAAAGATAAAACCTAATATATAAGTTTAAAAATCTGTAAAGGCGCAAATTGTGCAACTACAAGCATTACAAGACGGTAGGCAGTCTTAAATTTGTAATTATTTTTAATAAAGTACTTGCATGTCACGTTGCGTCATAGCGTACATTGAAGACAGGATGAATCATATAATAATCATAGAAGCGGAGGCGTTGAATTATGGAATATTCAACAGGCGAACTCGCAAAAGCGTGCGACGTATCAGTCAGAACAGTACAGTATTATGATCAAAAAGGATTGCTTCGACCAAGTCGTGTGGAACATCAGCGCAGAATATACAGTGAAGCAGACAAAACACAGTTAGAAAGCATAGTCTTATTAAAAAGCATGGGGTATCGCTTCAAGAAATTCATCATATTCTGAATGAAGCAGAAGATACCGCGACATTAAAAGTGCTTCTGAAAAAGAAAGAAACAGAATTAAAGCATGCTTTAGCACAAACAAAACAGCAATTAGACCGACTTCAAAAATTAGATGAATTGGTAGGGGGCAATGACCCAAGTATCTTAGATAATGCGCAGCAATTCGAAGCAATATCAGAGCGGATGGATCAAATGAGTAAAATACGCCGCAATATGTTAATCGCAGGTATTGCGGTTGGAGGATATCAAGTCAGTACTTTAGTACGCGCACTCACTCAAAAAGATTGGAAGATATGGGCACGAGCAATTCCATTCAGAATGTTGTTTGCGGCAGGCTTCACAGCGTATTACTACAAGAACGTCAATTATGTTTGTCCTAATTGCCAAACAGTCTTCAAACCGAAATTAAGTCACATGATTTTTGCCAATCATACGTTTAAAACACGTAGATTAACTTGTCCTCACTGCGGTGAAACGCATTATTGTATTGAAATCGCTGCGCAGTAATGAAATCATGGTTAATATGTAAAAAGGGAAAGGCTCTTATTGAACCTTTCCCATTTATATTTATGAAACTATTGAATTATTGGCTAGAATTTAACCTCAGCTTTCGCAACTTCAATCACTGTTTCAATCAATGTTTGAATCCCTTTTTCGATTTCTTCTGGTTCTACCGATTCTTTAGGCGAGTGGCTGATACCGTCTTTACAAGGAATGAAAATCATACTTGTTGGACAGATTAATGCCATGTTCATGGAGTCATGACCGGCACCGCTGAACATAAAGCGGTAGCTGTAGCCTAAGCGGTCGCATACATTTTTGGTGATTTTTGAGATATCTCTGTCTAAGTTGACCGGCACTTCTTGACCTAAGTCAGTGACTTCAGCATGAATTTGTCTGTTTTGTGTGATCGCTGTAATTGCTTGTTCTACTTCTGTGACGACTTGTTCGCGAGATTCTAATTCTTTGCCTCTGATATCAATCAGCAATGTGACTTCTCCAGGAATGGCATTCATGATGTTAGGGAAAGCATTCAGATGGCCGACTGTCGCAACGACACCTGCTTTATGATAGTGCTGAGCAATGGCTTCGACTTTCAAAATGATTTCTGAAGCAGCTGTCAATGCATCATAACGCATCGGCATCGGTGTTGAACCTGAATGGCTGGTTTCACCTGTCAGCTGAACTTTGAAACGGTGGGGCGCCGCAATATGTGTCACAATCCCGATATCTTTATGTTTGTTTTGCAAGATAGGACCTTGTTCGATATGCAATTCTAAGAAGGCTTTAATGTCGCCTTTACCGTAAATATCTTTATCTGAAGGCATGCTTTGTTTTAATGTATCGACTAAATGGAAAAGTGTTTTGCCTTCATTGTCGGTAATATTTTTCATGGCTTCTTGTGATAAATCGCCGATCATATATTTACTGCCGAGTGTCGCAGTATTAAAACGTGCAGATTCTTCTGCGGTAAATGCGACGATTTCAATCGGGTGATCGGTTTCGATTTGATGTTCGTTCAAGTGCATCATGAGTTGAAGTGCTGCGACGACACCTAATAAGCCGTCATAGCGGCCGCCGTCTTTAACTGTATCGATGTGAGAACCGATCATAACCGGCGGTAAAACATTGTATTTGCCTGGTCTTCTTGCAATGACATTGCCGAAGTAGTCGAAGCGGACTTCTAATCCTGCTTCTCGGCATAACATTGAAAATTTCAATGCGGCTAAACGTTCTGCGTGGCGAAAGGCAATACGGTTGGTACCGCCGGTTTCAGTATTAAAACCGTAATTGTTAAAAGTATCTAAATGAGACATGACTGTATCTATATTCATGCGTCTTCCCCCTGTTTATTGGATGCTTGATTTATCTTATTTTAGCACATCATTGCGTGCGATATATCTTGATAATGCTTTATTTGATTTTTTCTTAATCATCAAACGTAATTTCTTCTGAAGCAAAGAGCGCTAAGCGGATATTTAAGGAGTTGAATGGTTCTTCAACGCTGCATCCTAAAATTTCTTCGCAGTTTTTAATACGGTATTTCACCGTATTTCTATGAATATACATTTTCTTAGCCGTCTTGGTAATATCGCATTGATAGTCCATATAGATTCTTAATGTATCTTTCAATTCTTCATCCTTTTTCGTTTTAGGATAACTGAGGTCTCCTAATGTATGCTGGATGAAAGGCTTTAATTTGCTTGGCGGTATCAATTGAAGCAGTTCTTTCATGCTTTTAGATTGATAGAAGTTCATGAATTCTTTGCGCATTTTATCTAAGCCGCCTTCGTAAGCTTCATTCGCTTCCATAAAGGAAGTAGATAATTGCGTAAACTCTGTGACTTTATTGCCGATACCGAATGAGATACTGCTGTCGAAGAATTCATGGTATTCTTTTTGGATATGTTTGAGATAGTTTAAGTAATATTCGTGTTGTGATTGTAATAAGATTGCGAATCTGCGGTTGCTTGGCAGGCTGTAGACACTGATACGTGTATCAATATCTGTCAGTTTGTGCTGCAGCCAGGCATAGACAAATTGATAGCGCTCTTCAACGTATTGACTGTTTTCTAAATTGTCCGTCGGATCGATTGCACATATAATTACCTGATAATAATCAGAAGGGTAGATGCCGTATTGTTTAAATAAGATAGGATGATTATGTACAGATAACGACTCGTCAGAACGATTGGTGATGAGAGATTCGAAGAAGCGGTTGATGTCTAGATGTTCAGCTTCTTCAATCTTTTTATTTTTATAAATCGCAAAGCTGAGTGTTGTGACAATCTGTTCTATCGTTAATAAACTGAATGGGTAAGAAAGCTTATTAATATCTGCCACCATTAAATAATATGGGAAGTAGGAATAAGCTTGAACTTTAAAGATTGCGATATCATTTGTGAACTTTGTTTGGTTGCGTGTAATCGTATTTTTATTTTCGGCACGCAAATACTCTAAGAAGTATTTAATGTGTGCTTGTCTCAAGATATTGTCTTGCTGATAATGCCAACTTTGCGAATCAATCATACAAAATGGATTGAACAGCAGTACGGGTACGCCTAGAATACGGCTCATTCTTTCAATCATTGTTTCAACGCCGAACCCTTTAATCAGCATATCGTTGAGTTCTTGTTGAATATTCAAGGCATAGTTGAGTTTAGTTGTTTTCTCATCAGAGATGTAAGTTGAAACCTGTCTTGTGATTTCGCCTAAATTCCATTCTTCAGAGATTTCAATCAGCGGAAATTCTAATTGGTTAGCATAATCAATCACGTCTTGATCGATTTGTTTCAAGTAGCGTGATGTTTTGATGCCTAAACCAGCTGTATTGATGTCATCGAGTTCTTTAATCATCTTTTTAAGTCCTTGCTGATCCTCTTGAAACAAGAGTCCGGTTGTGAGGATAAAAGATTGCTCAGCTGTATAGTCTTTGATATCCACATTTTCTGTGATATCCAAGTGTTTTACCTCTCTTTGCAAATCACCGTTTTGATTGATAAGTTCCAATCCGGCAAACCTCGGTGCTGCTAAAATATTTTGTAATGTCGGCATGTTATCACCTTCCTTATTTCTCTTTTTCTGAAATAAATTCTAACACGAATACTATAATTTGTCCGAAATCGATAATTTTTAAAAAAATAACTGTCATTCTGCACAAAGAAAAACAAATCTGCCCAATGTAAAATTTAAGTTAAAGATTATACGTATAGTCATTATTTATTCCAATTCAAAGGAGATATAGCAATGACGAAACAGGGGCAAAAGCAAAGCGGCACGTTTGATGCGGCTTTCTTTGAACGCAGGGGTTATAACAAGGATGTTATGCCTAAAACATCTGAACAAAGAAATAACACGACATTCAACTTTTTCACGCTTTGGATGGGCGCTGTGCATAATATTCCCAATTATACTGCTGTAGGCGGATTTTTACTCTTAGGACTTTCTCCGTTGCAAGTCATTTTCGCATTGATTTTCAGTTCGTTTATCATTGCATCATTATTGGCTGTAAACGGATATGCAGGTTCTAAATACGGCATTCCATTTGCGATGCAATTACGTCAAACGTATGGAGACATCGGGGCAAAACTACCAGGCGTTTTACGTGGTGTAATTGCAGGTATCGGCTGGTTCGGTCTGCAGACCTTTGCAGGTTCGCAAGCCTTACTCATTTTGCTGATTAAATTCTTCCCGGGGTTCGAGCATTTGGGTAATGGTACAACAATCTTAGGTATTACAATACCTGGATTAATTGCATTCTTAGCATTCTGGGCGATCAACTTCGCAATCGGTATCGGCGGCGGAGAAACGCTGAATAAATTCACAGCCGTCTTAAACCCGTTGATTTACATTGTATTCGGCGGAATGGCAATCTGGGGATTTGTGGTTGCCGGCGGATGGCACAACATCATGACGTATGAAATTCATACGAAATCATCAGGTATTATTTATCCGGCTATCCTATCATTCATTTTGATTTTCAACTCAATGATGGGTGTATGGGCTGGACCAGGTTCAAGTGTTGCTGACTTTACACAAAAAGCAGTTTCAACACGTTCACAAATTATCGGACAAGTTTCAGGTATTGTTGTTGCGCACTTACTGTTTGCATTCAGCAGTGTCTTCATTATCATCGGCGGTTCTATCTTCTTGGGTCACCAAGAGTGGAACATCTTGACGATTATTAATAACTGGGACAATGTTTGGATGATTTTAATCGCAACAGGTGTATTATTAATGACAACGATATCTACTAACGCGACAAGCAACATTATCCCGGCAGCTTATCAATTAAGTGTATTGATGCCGAAATGGATTAATTACCGTCGCGGTGTTATCTTAGCTTCTGTAGTCAGTATTTTGATTATGCCATGGAAATTAATGGAAAATGAAGATAGTATTTTCGTTTTCTTAAACATGATCGGTGCAATCTTAGGACCTGTTTCTGGTGTGCTGATTGTGCATTTCTACTTAATCAACAGATGCAAGGTAGACATTGAAAGATTGTACTTTGATTTAAATGATCCGAATCATAATGGATTAAGATTCAACTTTTCAGCCTATGTGGCAACAATCTTAGGTGTTGTTGTATCACTATTAGGTTTCATTCCGAAATTCCAAGTCATTTCTGACTTCTCATGGTTTATCGGATTTATCATCGCAGGCGTTTCTTACATTATTTTATATCTTTTAGAGAAGAGATTTAGAAAAAACAAAGGAGAGAAAGCCAATGAAATATGATTTACTAATTAAAAACGGCCGTGTCATTTTAGATGAAGGCGAACAAGAAGTAGAAGTTGCTGTCAAAGACGGCAAAATTGTAAGCATCGGACATGACTTAGGAGATGCAGAAAAAGTAATCGATGCTAAAGGACAAATCGTAGCACCAGGTATGGTTGATGCACACGTACACATCACTGAACCAGGCGGCGGCTACCGCGACAGCTGGGAAGGTTATGAAACTGGATTGAAAGGTGCTGCTAAAGGCGGTGTAACAACAATCGTTGAAATGCCTTTAAACCAAGTGCCTGCGACAACAGATAAAGCATCTTTCGACGAGAAAGTCGAAGCTGGTAAAGGCAAATTATCAGCTGACGTTGCAAGCTACGGCGGTTTAGTTCCTTATAACTTAGACGGCGGCATTCAAGAGTTAGACGAAGAAGGCGTTGTAGCATACAAAGCATTCTTAGCAACTTGCGGTGACCGTTCTATCGAAGGCGACTTCCAAAATGTGGACGATTACTCACTTTATGAAGGTATGAAACAAATCGCTAAAACAGGCAAAATCTTATCTGTACACGCAGAAAACGCAGATATCACTGACCGTTTAGGCGAAATTGCATATAAAAACGGCGAAACTTCAATGGCAGCATACGTTGAATCAAGACCTGTCTTCACAGAAGTTGAACCAATCCGCAAATTAATCTTATTTGCGAAAGAAACAGGCTGCCGCTTGCACATCGTACACGTTGCATGTGAAGAAGGCGTCAATGAAATCATCAAAGCACAACAAGAAGGTGTAGATGTTACTTGCGAAACTTGTACACACTATCTTTACTTCTACAAAGAAGAATTAGATGATATCGGTGCCGTTGCAAAATGTTCACCGCCGATTCGTGAAAAATCACGTTTAGAAGGTATGTGGGATCGTGTTCTTAAAGGCGATATCAACTTTGTAACTTCAGACCACTCACCATGTACACCTGATTTAAAAGATACTGACAATGCATTTGAAGCATGGGGCGGTATCGCAGGTATCCAAAACAACGTGGACATTTTATTCGATGAAGGTGTTCAAAAACGCAATATGCCATTATCACGCTTTGCGGAAATTATTGCGGCTGAACCTGCTAAACGCTTTGGTTTAGAAAACAAAGGCAGTATCTCAGTAGGTAAAGATGCAGACTTCGTATTCATTCAACCAGAAACTGCATATACGTTAGAAGCAGATGATTTAGAATACCGTAATAAATTAAGTCCTTATGTCGGACGTACAATCAACGCACAAGTTGCGAGAACAATCTTGCGCGGAGAAGAAACGTACAACTTAGAAGATGGCGTTTCAGAAGACTTCCGCGGTGAATTTATCTAAGGCTGACAATTATATAAGCGAAACAAAAGACCTCCTGCTCTGGAGGTCTTTTTGTTTTGCTTAAACCATTTGGTCTAAGAATGATTTAGCTTGTTGATAGATATCTAGGTTAAAGTCAGAGACTTCTCGGTCAAAATCATGTTCATTATTATCTAAAGCAATGAACGTTGTATCCGGAATCAATCGATTTAAATGCTGTCCTTCGCTGAAAGGAACATCCGGATCCTGTTTACCATGCACAATAAATGTCGGCGGGAAGCTTTTAAGTGTCTTAGGCATAATGTTGTAAGCAGCATCAGAAGATTGCTGGATGCCGAGCAGATCAAGCCATTGGTTTTGTCCGCGCGCATAAAGGTAAATGAGATAACGTGTCTGCAAATCACCTTGTGTGAGCGGTTCGCTTTGAATCATCTGATTCAATAATTGCGGTGTGATTTGTGCAGACATTGCTTTGTATTGCGGATTCGGACGTAAGAACTGCGGTACATGGAAACGGCTGTAACCGTAAAAGTCTAATATACCTTGGACTTCGCGTTTCGATGCAATCATCAGTGATAAAAATGCACCTGCAGAACGGCCGAAGACAAATATCGGCATGTCAGGATAGTTTGCTTTAACTGCATCGAATTGTGTTAATGCATCTTGAATAATCGTATCAATCTTGCTTTCAGGCGCAAGCCGATAGTCGGCAGAAATGAAGATATAGTCTTCAGTTAAGATATCGATATAGCTTTTCGGCAAATCATCAGGCTGGCCGAAAATCAAACCGCCGCCATGAAAGTAGAGGATAATGCCTTTTGCTTTATTTTTGGCTGGTGTCGTCAATTGTTTTAATTGGAATTGATCGGGTGTAGTGATTTGAATCGTTTCAGACAACAAGAGCGCCTCCTTTAATTCATCATTGTTTTTAAATTCCATAGTTACCCAAAATAATTATCACAAATCTTTTATTGCGCGTATTTGTACAAAATGAATAAATACGCCGTGTTTTCTTGTAGGAAATGTTGATGTAGTAACAAAAGTAAACATTTATAATAGGTAGTGAGATGAAAAGGAGTTGTTGAATATGAACATCCGTTCCTCTTTTGAAGCTTTAGACAACCAATTTACTGCTTACGGCGGTTTAATTGGCGGAGGAATTACACGCTTGCTTTATTCAAATGAATGGCAGCAAGCAGTGCACGCTTTAAAAGAAACATTGGAATCATCTGGTTTTGAAACAAAATTCGACGACATCGGCAATATCACAGGTCGTTTAGAAGGCAGCAAATATCCAGATGAAACAATTGTTTCGGGTTCACATATTGATACCGTTGTTGAAGGCGGTCACTTAGATGGTCAATATGGAATCTTAGCAGCTGTAACAGCAATGAAAGCACTGAAAGAAGAATACGGCCAGCCGCTTCGTTCACTTGAAGTACTAGGCCTAGCCGAAGAAGAAGGCAGCCGTTTCCCATTCGCATTCTGGGGCAGTAAAAATTTCTTCAACCTTGTAGACAAGAAAGAAGTTGAAGAGATTGCGGACGCTGAAGGCGTACGCTTTGAAGATGCGATGAGAGATTCAGGCTTCGATTACAGAAAGCAAGACAATAACCACGATGACATCAAAGCCTTTGTTGAAGTTCACATCGAGCAGGGGAAAGTGCTTGAAACTGAAAACAAATCAATTGGTGTTGTAAACGGGATTGTCGGACAAAAACGTTACACAATTACCCTTAAAGGCGAAGCCAACCATGCAGGTACGACACCGATGGGCTTAAGAAAAGACGCGGTTGTCGGCTTCAGCGAAATCGCTTCTAAATTGACACAACGTGCTAGAGAAATCGGCGATCCGTTAGTACTGACTTTCGGCAGAGTCGATCCTGTACCGAACACAGTAAACGTTGTGCCGGGTGAAATTGTCTTCAGTATTGATACACGCCACATTGATCAAGATGTCTTGAATCAATTCGCAGAAGAAATTTCACAAACTATCCAATCTGTTTCTGAACAAGAAGGTTTAGAATACGATATTGATTTATGGATGGATGAAGCGCCTGTACTGATGGATGAAAACTTAGTCGATAAGATTGAGCAATCAGCAGACAGTGTAGTGGGTAAAGACCAATATAAAGTGATGGCATCTGGTGCTGGACACGATTCGCAAATCTTTGCGAAATTCGTACCGACAGCAATGTTATTTGTGCCATCTATCAATGGTATCAGTCATAACGTTGAAGAAGAAACAAACATCGAAGACTTAGTTAAAGGAATCGAAGTATTAAAAGAAGTTTTATATGAATTAGCTTATAAAGAATAATTAATGTAAAAGGAGATTTTAATAATGGGTTACTTAAATCATAATCAAGGTTATAGAGAAGGTTTATTAGAAACAAGAGCAGTGATCAAAAAAGATAATTACGCAGTAATTACTCCAGACGGCTTAGTGAACAACGTTGTTCCTAACTTTGACGACTGCGACGTTACAATTTTAGGTTCACCTCGTTTAGGTGCACGTTTCGTTGACTACTTAGTTACATTGAAAGACCAAGGCGGCAACATGGCAGGATTCGGAGGAGACGGTATCCAAACATTTATCTATGTTGTATACGGAAACATCAATGCTTACGCTGGAGACGAAAAATACGAATTATCACAAGGCGGCTACTTATATGTACCAGCTGATCAAGTGATGAAATTCGAAAACAATAACAACAATGAAGACAGCCGTGTGTTCTTATACAAAAAACGTTACCAACCACTTGAAGGCCACAAACCAGAAGTAGTAACTGGCAACGTTAACAACTTACCTAAAGAACCATATGAAGGTATGAAAGAAGTTACAGTACAAGACTTATTACCAAAAGATATCGCTTATGACATGAACATTCATATCTTAGCGTTCGAACCAGGTGCTTCACATGGTTATATCGAAACACACGTTCAAGAACACGGCGCTTACGTATTAAGCGGCCGCGGTATGTACAACCTTGACAATGACTGGCTTCCAGTAGACAAAGGCGACTACATCTTCATGGGCGCTTATGCACCACAAGCAACTTATGCGATCGGATTAGAAGAACCATTCGCATATATCTACTCTAAAGATGCGAACCGCGACATCGAACTATAAGAGAGGGTTTCTAAAACATGAGTGAAGAAAATTTAGTTTACGTTGGCTTTGATGAATTACGCCAATTATTTACAGATAAACTAATGCTTGCAGGTATGCCGAAGAAGTACGCAGATAAAGTTGCGGAACTGATGATGTTTGCGGATGCACGCGGTATCCATTCACATGGTGCCGTGCGTCTGCAATATTACGCAGAACGTACAGCAAAAGGCGGGTTCAATCTAGAACCGAATATCAAGTTTGAAAAAACAGGACCATCCAGCGGGATTTACTACGCAGATAATACTGTCGGCCATTACGCTGCTTACCATGCAATGGAAGAAGCGATTAAAATGGCGAAAGAAAACGGTATTGCGGCTGTCGGTGTAAAAGAAATGGGCCATAGCGGTGCTATCGGTTATTACACTAAAATGGCAGCACAGCAAGGCTTAGTCTCACTAAGTGTGTGCCAATCTGACCCGATGGTCGTACCATTCGGCGGTACTAAACCGTACTTCGGTACGAACCCTATCGCGTTCGGCGCACCAAGAAAAGACGGCAAAGCGATCGTCTTTGATATGGCGACGACAGTACAAGCGTGGGGCAAAATCTTGGATGCACGTTCTAAAAATCATTCTATCCCAGATACTTGGGCAGTGGATGATAAAGGCGAACCGACAACAGATCCTTATAAAGTAAGTGCCTTGCTTCCGGTTGCCGGACCTAAAGGCTACGGCTTGATGATGATGGTAGACATCTTATCAGGCAGCTTGCTTGGATTGCCGTTTGGACAACATGTGTCTTCAATGTATGAAGATTACAGTGCATATCGTCGTTTAGGCCAATTCCACTTGGTCATTAATCCAAGCTACTTTGGCGATGAAACACAATTCTTGTCTCAAATGGAACAAATGGTTCAAGAACTTCACGACATTGATCCTGCAAAAGGCTTTGATCAAGTTTACTACCCAGGAGAAATACAAGAAGATGTGGAAAGCAAATACAAAGAAACAGGTATTCCGATTCCGCAATCTATCTATGACTATATGAAGTCAGAACAAGTTTACTAATTGAAATTGAATGAGCGGTGCTGGTCGTTGCACCGGCACCGCTTATTTTCTTGATTTTGCAGATTAATAAATTAATAGAATATTCAAATAAGTCAGGAGGGTTTTTGTGATGCGTGTTACTAAAAAAGAGCTTTATGAGTTAATGAAAAATAAATTAATGAAAGCTGGCCTTCAAGAAGATGCGGCAAGCGATGTATCAGATGTATTAACATTTGCGGACCATCGCGGTATCCATTCTCATGGTGCAGTACGTGTTGAATACTATGCAGAACGTATAGCAAAAGGCGGCATTAATGCACATCCTAATTATGAGTTTGAAAAAACAGGCCCATCTTCAGCGGTGTTCCACGGCGACAACGGCCCAGGACATCAAGCAGCGAAACAAGCAATGGATAAAGCGATTGAAATGGCGAAAGAAAACGGCATTGCAGTAGTCGGTGTGAAAAACATCAGTCACAGCGGTGCGTTAGGTTATTTCGTAGAAATGGCTGCAGACCAAGATATGGTCGGTATCAGTATGTGTCAATCTGACCCGATGGTTGTACCATTCGGCGGAACAGAACCATACTTCGGTACAAACCCTATTGCATTCAGTGCACCGACAAATGATGATCGCGTGATTACATTTGATATGGCGACAACTGTACAAGCATGGGGCAAAGTATTAGATGCACGTTCTAAAGGCCAATCTATTCCAGATACTTGGGCAGTAGATGAGAATGGCGAGCCTACAACAGATTCTCGTGCAGTACATGCTTTAGTACCTGTTGCTGGTCCTAAAGGCTACGGCTTGATGATGATGGTAGACATCTTATCAGGCAGCTTGCTCGGCTTGCCGTTTGGCGGTCATGTTTCATCTATGTATAAAGATTTAACAAAAGGCAGAGATTTAGGCCAATTGCACGTAGTAATCAACCCGGCGTACTTCACAGACGCAAAACAATTCAAAGCACAGCTTTCTACGATGCTCGATGAGCTGAAAGCACAACCTGCAGCAAAAGGTTACGGCGAAGTTTACTATCCAGGTGAACGCGGCCGCTTGCGCAGTGAAAAATACGACCAAGATGGTATTGAAATTGTTGATGATATCTATGACTACTTAAAGTCAGATGATGTTCATTACGACCGTTATCACGGTAAAAACAGATTTGCAGAATAATAATGGAGGACAGTTATGTTATATACAATTATTAAAGAGAATACGTATCAAGACTCTATTGTATTGATGTTGTTATCGAACAAATTATCAGCAATGGATGGCGTTAACAAAGTATCAATTATGATGGGTACACCCGCAAACAAAGATATCTTCAGAGCTTCAGGTTTCGATTCACCAGAATTAGACGAAGCAAAACCAAACGACATCGTTATCATGATTGATACAGACGATGAGTCAATGGTTGATGAAGTGAATCAACAAGTTGAAGACGAGTTGAAAGGTAAAGGCGAAGATGATAAAGCTGACAAACAACAAGAAGTGTCTAACTGGAACCAAGCGTTAGATAAAGCAAATAATCCGAACCTTGCATTGATTTCAGTTCCTGGCCAATATGCGGCAATGGAAGCTGAAACAGCATTAAGAAACAACTTGCATGTCTTCATGTTCAGTGACAACGTACCTAAAGATGATGAAGTACGTTTGAAAGAAATGGCACATGACAAAGGCTTATTAGTAATGGGGCCTGACTGCGGTACAGGTATTATCCACTCATTGCCATTAGCATTCACAAACATCGTTAACAAAGGCGACATCGGTATCGTAGGTGCTTCAGGTACAGGTATCCAAGAAGTAACTACAATCGTTGACCGCGAAGGCAAAGGTGTAACAAACGCAATCGGTACAGGCGGCCGCGACTTATCAACAGAAGTCGGCGCTATCACAATGATGGACAGTATCAAAGCGTTAGCACAAGATCCGACTGTTAAAGTGATTACAGTTGTTTCAAAACCGCCAGCTAAAGAAGTAGAAGAAAAAGTATTGAACTTGCTTCGTAATATCGACAAACCAGTTGTGACATTATTCTTAGGTCACAAACCAGAATACACTGAAGCAAACATTTACCATGCTTATACTTTAGAAGAAGCTGCACGTGTATCAGTTCAACTTTCTAATGGCGAAAAACCTGAATTCAAACCAGCAACAAAAGCAATCAATGCTTCATTGAAAGATGGCCAAGACGGCATCAAAGGTTACTATTCAGGCGGTACATTAGCAAGTGAAGCAGCAATGCTTGTTAAAGATGCGTTCGACGGCTTGAAAGATGAAACGACAGAAGGTTTCACTTACAAAGCAGGCAACCACGAAATCATTGACTTAGGTGATGACATGTATACACAAGGCCGTCCTCACCCAATGATCGACCCAGGCAAACGTATCGAAAAATTACAAGAAGCAGCTAAAGACGAAAACACTGCAGTCATCATGTTAGACAACGTGATCGGTTACGGCAGCCATGAAGATATGGCAAGTCAATTAGCACCAGCAATTGAAGATATCATCAGTGAAGCAAAAGCTGCTGGACGCGACATCGCTGTTCTTGCGACTGTTGTAGGTACAGAACACGATCCTCAAAACTATGAACAACAAATCAAAACATTAGAAGCAGCAGGAGCACAAATCTGCGAAACAAACGACCAAATGGTACGTTCAGCAATCGAATTAACAGATCATAAAGCTGAACAACCTGAATTGAAAGAAGAGTCATTCGAAGCAACACCGGTTGACTTATCAGTAGATGATAAGATTCTTCAATTAATCAACACAACACCAAGCGTTATCAACGTTGGACTGAAAAGCTTTGCGACAGCAATTGACGAAAGCGGCGCAGACGTTGTGCAATTCAACTGGAGACCGGTTGCTGGCGGAAATGAAAAACTAATGAAAGTATTACAATTCTTAAACAACTTCGAAGGAGAGTCTGTATAATGGGTTACCAAACAATTGATGAAGCAAACCAAGCTGTCATAGATAAAATGATTGCAGCGGCACCATTCCTAGTTGACGTGGTACCTGCAAAAGATAAAATTTCTGAACTGAAAGAGCGTGTTTTATTACATGCCGGCCCGCCGATTAAATATGAAAACATGACAGATCCTATGAAAGGCGCATGTGTCGGCGCTATCCTATTTGAAGGATGGGCAAAAGATGAAGAAGGTGCACGTAAATTATTAGAAAACGATGAAATCACGTTCATCCCTTGTCACCATGTTAATGCAGTAGGACCAATGGGCGGTATTACTTCAATGAACATGCCTGTATTGGTTGTTGAAAACAGAGAAAGCGGCAATGAAGCATATTGTCAAATGAACGAAGGTATCGGCGCAGTATTACGTTTCGGTGCTTACAATGAAACAGTTGTGAATCGTTTACACTGGATGAAAGACGTATTAGGTCCGGTATTAGGCAAAGCGGTTCGTCAAATGGAAGACGGTTTAAACGTTAACGTATTAATCGCAAAAGCAATTGCGATGGGCGACGAATTCCACCAACGTAATATTGCAGCTTCATTAGCATTCTTAAAAGAAGTGGCACCAATCATCTCTGAATTAGAAGATGTTGCGCCTGAAAAACGTACAGAAGTAATTCAGTTCTTAGCAGACACTGACCAATTCTTCTTAAACGTAGCTATGGCTACAGGTAAAGCAATGATGGATGCTGCACGTGAAATCCAACATGGTACAATCGTTACAGCTATGTGCCGTAACGGTGAAAACTTCGGTATCCGTATTGCAGGTATGGGCGACGAATGGTTCACAGCACCTGTTAATACACCGCAAGGTTTATATTTCACTGGCTATTCAGCAGACGATGCGAACCCTGATATCGGCGACTCAGCAATTACTGAGACAATCGGTGTCGGCGGTATGGCAATGATCGCAGCACCAGCAGTAACACGTTTCGTTGGTACTGGCGGATTCCAAGATGCTTTAGCAACATCAGATGAAATGACTGAAATCTGTGTAGGCGAGAACCCTAACTTCTCAATTCCTACATGGGACTTCAAAGGTGCTTGCTTAGGTATCGACGCACGTTTAGTTGTTGAGAAAGGTATCACACCAGTTATCAACACAGGTATTGCACACAAAATTGCAGGCTTCGGACAAATCGGTGCGGGTACAGTACACCCTCCAATCGAATGCTTCGAAAAAGCAATCACAGCTTATGCTGAAAAACTAGGATTTAATGGATGATTTTAGCAGCACAAGCTATCGGAGCAAGTGCAATTAAGATAATTAACAATACAACAGAACTTAAAGTGCATAGTCGCTTTAATAAAGGTTTTAATGTGGTGGATAAAGATGACAATCTCATCTTTATCGGAACCACAGAAAATGGTATGTTTCCATTTGGAGTTGTAGTCGATGCGTATACAAGAGACCAGTTGCTCGCATCGGTTTCAGTCGGTCAAACGCTGAAGGTCAGACCAACAGCTTTAGCGTTTGATCGTCATCTGCAACTCAGTTTAAATGCTGAAGTTTATAAAGGGAGTCAAAATTTCGAGCAGGTTGATGTCAATGCATTAAAATCAAATATCCAAGCATTTGATTTCAGTGAATATGCCGACGGTGATTTCGACAAAGCCAAAATCCTGTCTGTGTACGAAGCGTTGTCAAACCCACATGGAGATGCGAAGTCTGAATTAACTTATTTGATTGGACGGGGACAAGGTTTGACGCCCTCAGGCGATGATATATTAGTCGGATTGTTATTCATTCATTTTATCCAGCCTTTCATCACCAAAGCGCATATGGCACAAATTGAACAACTTGTCTCACAACCTTTAACGACATTAGTCAGCCAAACCTTTTTATCTTATGCGATTCAAGGTATTTTTAGTTCTAGATTAACTGATTTGATGGAAGATGCCTCTCAGTCAACATTGAAACAACTCCTCCAAGTAGGCTCATCATCAGGTAAAGACACATTATACGGAATGTATACAGCTTTATTGAAGGAGTGAAAGAAGAATGGGTAAATATGTTGTTTTAGCACTTGGCGGTAACGCAATCTTGCAGCCTGGCCAAGAAACAACTTTTGAAAATCAATATAACAACGTTAAAAATGCAGCGAGCAGAATGGCTGATATTAAAGAAAGCGGCCACCAAATCGTTGTAACACATGGTAACGGACCGCAAGTCGGAAACATTATCGTGCAAAATGAAGCCGCAAAAGATCAAGTTGCGCCTATGCCGATTGATGTGTGCAACGCTGAATCACAAGGTTTCATCGGTTATATGTTAGAAAGTGCACTTAAAAATGATTTGATCCGACGCAATATGGATCCAAGAGTCGTATCATTATTGACTATGGTAGAAGTAGACAAAGATGATCCGGCATTCAAAAATCCATCAAAACCAATCGGTGTGTTCTTCACTGAAGAACAAGCAAGATTGATGGAAGAAGAAGAAGGATTCACTATGGTTGAAGATGCTGGCCGCGGCTACCGTCGTGTAGTACCTTCACCAGAACCGATGGTAATTAACGGTGTAGATGCGATTAAACGCTTAATGGAAGACACTGTTGTTATTTCATCAGGCGGCGGCGGTATTCCTGTATATCGTGATGATAATAATGAGATTCACGGTTTAGAAGCGGTTATCGATAAAGACCGTTCAGGCTTGAAATTAGCTGAACAAGTGAATGCGGATACGTTCATCATGTTGACAGATGTACCGAATGTTTATATTAACTACGGCAAAGAAAATGAAGCAAAACTTGAAACGATTACAGTGGATGAAGCGAAAAAACATGTGGCTGACGGACAATTCCCAGCTGGAAGCATGTTGCCGAAAATCCAAGCTGCTATCGAATTTGCGGAAACAGGCAAAGAATCAATTATTTGCGCATTAGCTGATGCTGTAGAAGCTTTAGAAGGTAAAGCAGGTACACGTATCGTTCCGAATAAATAAGCTTAATCTTTCATGCAAGGGTTGATATTCTGCGCCTGCGCTTGCATTGATATGAGATAAGCCATAAAATAAAGTTAAATCAATGAGGTGGGTAGATTTTAAAATCTGTCCTGCCTCTCTCTTTATTTAAAAATGAACCTATATAGGAAGAAAGGGTGAGCACATGGCACAGAATGAACTCTACCAAAAACATAGATTAAGAGATTCATGGTTGATTGTTTTAGCGATGGTCTTTGTCGCTTCTACTTTGCGAGCACCATTAACGTCTGTAGGACCGGTCATTGATCAGATTAAAGATGCACTTTCAATCAACAATAGTGTGGCAGGGATTCTGACTACAATTCCTTTATTAATCTTCGGGATTGTGTCTCCTTTTGTATCAAAAGTATCATCACGCTTAACAATGTCTAAGACAGTATTCTTTTCTACAATTGTCGTTATTCTCGCTTTAATTATACGTGTGTCAGGAGGCTTTCCGATATTCATCCTAGGGACAATCTTGCTAGGTGTCGGTATTGCATTCGGCAACGTTGTATTACCAAGTTACGTTAAATGGAAATTCCCGCTTCAAATCGGCTTAATGACTGGTTTATACAGTGGGACAATGAACTTTACAGCCGGCTTAGGCGGCGGACTCAGCTTCCCATTATCTCAAGTGGGTACATATCGTCTATCACTTGCATTCTGGTTAATCTTTGCGGCGATTGCGATTGTACTTTGGATTCCGCAAATGCTTTCAGGCACTAAACAAGAGAAAGCTATGCTGGCAGAAGCTGCACAAACAGAACGCAAGAAGTTTAAAATCAGCCGTTCTAAACTCGCTTGGACAGTCGCATTGATGATGGGCTTCCAATCTATGATTTTCTACACAGTTGTCGCATGGGTACCTTCTATTCTAGTAGATAGAGGTGTAGATCAATCTACTGCAGGCTACTTGCTGATGTTAAACCAATTCGCACAAGTACCTATGACCTTTATCTTCCCGATTTTAGCGTCACGTATGAAGAACCAAAAATTATTAGTGACAATCGTTTCCGCATTCTTTGTGGTCGGATTTGCACTCTTCTTCTCACAATCCTTTACATTACTGATTATCGGTATGATTTTAGCAGGTTTCGGTATGGGATCAGGATTTAGTCTATGTATGACATTCTTCTCTATTCGTGCACGTACAAGCGACGGCAGTATTGCCTTATCAGGCTTCGGCCAATCTATCGGTTACTTTGTCGCAGCTGTCGGTCCGTTCTTAATCGGATTCTTGCATGATGCGACAGGCAGCTGGTTATCAGGTATTATTTCACTTGTTGTAATGGGCATCTTATTCTATGTGTTTGCGATGCTGTCTTCAGCTGGTGAAGTAGAAGATGAATTAACTGCTAAGTAAAGAGACAACTCATTATTTTAATAACAAGATATAAGTGAAAGAGAAGCGGTAAAATCGGACAGTATTTTACCGCTTCTTTTTAAGGTTCTCCACCATTTGTGGTGGGTGAATAATTTAAAGAACTTAATTTTGATTGGAATTCTTCGAATTCTATCATTTAGACAACCATCCGATGTACGGGTCTGGTTGTCTTTTTCTTTTGGCTCTATGTCAAATTCGGTTGATGCATAAAAATTGAAATCAAATATTATAGTTACCATAAAATATGTCGCTCAGCTAGTATTGCTTTAATTCCTATGGAATTTAGTATTACTAACTGAGCACTTTTTATTTTAGGCTGCTTTAGGCAATGGGGTATGGAAGCGATGTTTTTTCTTAGCTAATAGCTTGAATTTGATTAGGATTCTATTTCTGAAGTTATAGAAATTTCTGTATCCATAAGCGATTCTTTTTAGTACTTTAATGTTGTTATTTATAGCTTCTATAGGGCCGTTTGAGCGACCAGGATGATTTAATGCATTCATAATTTCTGGTAAAAAATTTCTAAAGCTTTTAAGTACTCTTTTAAGTCCGCCATCAGTATTTCTATCCTTAAGGTATTTAAGAATTTGATGAGTTAATTTATGATTTTCATTGGTCTTTATTGATGTACGAAGCGCATTTACTTTGTCATAGACATCCTTTAACTCTGGGCTTTCACCCAAAATAAAATTTATCATTGATTTTTCTGATTCTAATCCAGGGAAAAGCTTGTTATCTTTATAAAGCGTACTATTCAAGGATTCGGAAGGTTTAAGAATAAGCTTCCAATAATGTTTAAGTTTTCTATAGTATTTGCCATCCTTATGTCTTTTTTCATTCATTATCCTGATACGAACTCTATTGAGTTCTCTATTTAATGCTTGAACAAGGTGAAATCGATCTAAAATGATTTTCGCATTTGGAAATAACTGCTTAAATAAAGAAATATATGGGCTGTACATATCGGTTGTAACTGTTTCAACTCTTTTTCTTACTTCTCTATCAAACCGGATAAAATAAGCAAATAATGCACGCTTTCTACGATCAGGTAAAATATCTACGATTTGATGCGTATCACCATCACAAAATATAAAACTCATTTTACTTTAAATTATAGAGGCAATTGCGCTTTTTGTGTATCTAAAAAGGCGGGAAGTTTTACCTTCCCACCATAAAAGATGAAGAACCAAAAATAATGAGGTTGATATTGCAATTATTGGTGCTGGTGTTTCTGGACTTTACAGTGCATATAGATTTTTAGAAGATCCACAATATAGCCAACAAAAGATAGGTATATATGATTTAAGTGATAAAATTGGTGGTCGTCTAGAATCAACTTTATTACCAGAATCAAACGTTAGCGGTGAATTAGGTGGTATGAGATATCTCACTAGCCAAAAAATTACTACTACTTTAATAGAAAATATATTTAACTTAAATAATGAAAAATTTGAATTAGGTAACCCCTCTCATCATACCTTTTATTTGAGGGGGCAAAGATTTAAAGAAGATGCATGGGAAAGCTATCAGAAGGATAACAGTAAATTTCAAACCAGATATTTTATGCATCAGAGCTATCAAGGTTATCATCCAGATCAGCTTTTCAATAAAGTGATTGCAGATGTATGTCTAAATGACCGATGGTTTACAGATACTTATGGAGAAAGAATTACAATTAAGGATAATTATAACATTACTTTCAAATTAACGAAGAAAGAATGGGATGATATTAAACTTAATCTTGTTTACTATAAAGAAGGTAGCCCTTATGATGGACTGCCAATATCACGTATTGGATTTTGGAATTTATTAAAAGATATGTTGGGGAATGAAGGGTATGCATTTCTTGCAGATGCAGGAGGTTATTACTCAAATACACTTAGTTGGAACTCGGCCGAAGCCTTTTCATATATGGTCGGAGATTTTACAGATAACGTTGAGTATAAGACTATTAAAAATGGTTATGATCAACTAGCTTATGCGATTGGAGAAAGAGTTTCTAAAAGTCCCCAAGTATCTATAAATTTAAAAACTGAATTAAAAACATTTGAAAAACTAGATAGTATGTATCAACTAGAAATGGTTAATTTAAATACACAAGAAATGTATGTAGTAAAGGCTTCACACATAATATTAGCAATGCCCAAACGTTCACTAGAATTATTAGATAAAGACAACTTCTTCTTTGAAGATGCGTCAAATTCAAAACTGCGAAAGTTAGTCGATACAGTATATGCTGAGCCATCTTTAAAATTATTATTAGGATTTGATAGTCCTTGGTGGAAAGAGTGCTTAGGTGCAGAACACGGTAAATCAAGCACTGATTTACCTATGAGGCAATGCTATTATTTCGGAACAGATGAGGCTAATAATAAATCGTTATTGTTGGCTAGCTATAACGATATGAGAACAGTTAATTTTTGGAAATCTATGATGAAATCTAAAGAAAATAAGTGTATAAAGTTAGATGAGATTAAAAGTAAATGCTCTGAATTAGACTTGTATAACGAAGAGTACAGTGATGAAGTTACAAACGTTATGGTAAAAGAGTCTATAGAAGAATTAAAAGAATTACATGACATAGAAATACCGATGCCATACGTGGCAATGGTTAAAGATTGGTCGGCAGATCCTTTTGGTGGAGGCTACCATGCTTGGTATACAGGGATTAATGTGAAAGAAGTTATGAAAGAAATACGAAAACCATATTTTAATGAAAATATATATATAGTTGGAGAAGCGTATTCATCTGATCAAGGTTGGACAGAAGGAGCATTTAAGACTGCTGAAAACATGTTACAGGACCATTTTCAACTAAATTGGCCAGACTGGTTAGAGAAAGAATATTACCTTGGCTGGTAATTACGAGATATAAGTAATTTGAGCGAATTATTATTTCAATGTGTATATTTAAAAACTAAACGTTATCTACTACCGATATAGTAGATAGCGTTTAGTTCTATAGTAATTGAACTTGCTGATGACTTCATAATCTATTAACATTAATCCTCGAAATAATTTTTACTTATTACTATTTTAATGTATTAGCAAATTATTATCATCATAAATAGGCTTATCTGAAGTGGATATGATTCAAACGTTACAGATGGTATAATAATGAAGTTGCCTATCTCTCAGGCGTCAATTGACGGAGAGAGGAGGTGCATTAATTTGCTAATCATTTTCGTTCACATCATAGCACCAGTCATCAGTGGCTGTGCTGTTGCGTATTATACTTATTGGCTTAGTAAACGCAACAAGTAATTAATAGGCGACTTAATAAGCCAGCATCGAAAAATCCCCACACTACTGCAATAGTGTGGGGATTGGTGCATTAATTGTTAATCATTTTCGTTACCTAGATTATAACACTGGTTAGTAGAGAAATGCAAAATTAGTATCTATATAGAAGGAGGAAATAAAATGGAAAGTATTACAGGATTTCTAACAGTCTTTTTCTTTGTCACAATGATCCTAGCTTTTTCTTTTACAGCTATATTATATATAATAAAAGGACTTTATAATGAGAAAGCAACAGGTGCTCTATTAGTTAGTTCAATATTCATGATTCTATTTATCTTTTCTGCCCTTTTCTATTTATTTTTAGTGAAAGGATAATATATCCATAAGAACACATCTCTTAATATTGATGATAAAGAAACTGAGTATAAAAGTTGAGTAAATAATTGCTAATACAGATATATTGTTAGTATCTCTTAACTTGTCCTGTTTCAACAGTAAGGATTGTTGATGACATGTGTCATTATATCATTAAGCCAGTGTATGATTTATTATAAAAAAGTTTATGAGAAGGGGGGATATATTGATAAATCTAGGAGAATACCAATACAACGACTTTTATGATTTAGAAGAAAATTTTAAAAAAACATTAGAGCCTAAGTTTGATAATAAAAATCGTTTGATGTATACAGATATGACGATTGATGATGAAAAAGAGTATAGAGAAATACTGAAATGGTTATTATATTAAACAGTTTCCTAATGTAATTAAAAAGCAAACATCATTAAAAAGATTTGCTTGTGATGAGATAAAAGCTAAAATACGAAAAAATAAAAAATACAATTCAAAAGATAGTATACCTTGGGCTGATCGTAGAGAATTAATAAATGAACTAGAGATAGTTAAAAAAAATAGCGATATATTCTTTGAAGTTGAAGAGGATTTGAATACTACTATTAATAAGATTGCTAATGGTAGAGGTGGCCTTGAACATCAGACAATAGACGATCAATTAGCAACGTTGAATAATTGTATAGAATATTTATTAAAAGAAGAAGGTAAGTTTAAAGATGTATCAGCCAGTGTATTTTATGACTTTATCGATAGCAAAGATATAAAAAAGTATAGAAAAGATACACATATATTTAGACATTCCAGCACTGAGACATTAAAAGAAAAAAGCAAATGGAGCAGTGAGAAAAAGCAATTTTATATTCGACTTGGGATTATTATAATTACAGCAATATATAATGATATGTATTGGTTTTAAATATGCTATGAAAGTAAAGTGAAACTAGTCAAAAACGAACGGTTTTGACCAGGGTATGACATTAGCAAATAATACATTTCAATAAGTAAAATAATTTATTAAAAAACACACTTGACAGTTTGTACTGCACCCCAAAAGTTGAACCTACAAAATTCAACTTTTGGGGTGTTTAATTATGAATAAAAGTTATAGTTTAGATTTCAAACTTAA